>CAXUCZ010000009.1:0-20534 GCA_964249675.1 uncultured Acetobacteraceae bacterium
CGCCCGCCCTGCCGCCGCCGCCGCCTCAGCCGGCGCCCACACCCACGCCACGGGCGCCAACGCCGCCGCGATTGACGCCCCCCCCACCTGTGCCGCCGCCGCCGCGCACGATCGAGAGCCACGCCTCGCAGCCGAACCCGACCAAGAACGTAACCCCGGACACCCACTCGCTGCTGGCGACGCTGGAGAAGTTCCAGGCCGACCAGAAGCAGCTGACGCCGCCCCGCGCACGCGCCAATCCTAGCCGCGGCGGCGCGCCGCATGGCGGCGGACGTCCGGAGGGCGCCGACACTGGCGGGCTGACCGGCGCACAACGTGGCGCGATCGGCGACCACGTGCGTGAATGCTGGAGCTACGATGCCGGCGCTCAAGGCGCGTCACAGTTTCGGGTGCTGCTCGACGTGGTGACCGACTCCGGCGGCACGGTGCATGATGCCCGCGTGTCCGGCAGCGACATTGGACGGCTCGGTGACCCGGTCTTTCGCGCCTACGCGGAGCGAGCGGTGCGCGCAGTGCTGGACCCGCGCTGCGCGACCTTGCCGCTGCCGCAGACCATGCTTGGGCAGAATCGCAGCTTTGTCTTTCGGTTCAGCCCGTAGGATGAAGGAAGTCCACGGGCCCGACGCATGCCTCGCCCCTGGACCCCATTAAAGACGGAGCCTTTAGAATTCATTCGCTTGTCCGTTGCTGCCGGCGAGGCTGGTGCGGGCGGATGCGGGATTGGTCGGCTTCGTCAAGCAAGAAAGATGACGACAGGGCTCCAAACCAATGCGGGACGAGGGGCGCCACCCCCGGCGAGGTCCAGGAGCAGAGCTCCTGTCCTTCCGTCTAGCCGGCGTTACGGCTTTGTAAGCCGGCCTCGCATATGCCCTCCGCTCTGATTGGCTAAACTCGCATCCGCCCGCACCGGAGTTGCCGCCTTGACCGACCAAGTCACTCGTCGCCGTCTGTTCGCCGGCACCGGCGCCGGCCTGCTTGCCGCCGGCGCCGCGCGCGCCCAATCCGCACCGATTGCCTCGACCGGCGGACCAGGCGCGGTGATCGACGTCAATCGCGCTCGGACCGACCCGATTCCGATTGCGCTGCCGAACTTTGGCGGCTCCGCGCTCGGCGCCGAGATGACCGGCGTGATCAGCGCCGATCTCGCCCGCTGCGGGCTGTTCCGGCCGATCGACCAGGCCGCCTTCATCACCGGCGATACCGGCGGCACACCCAACTTCACCAACTGGAAGGCGGTTGGCGCCCAGGCCCTGGTCACAGGCACTGTCTCCGAGGGCGGAGCAGCCCGAGTCGAGTTCAGGTTGTGGGATGTGTTGCAGGGCACCCAGCTGCAGGGCACCGCCTACACCACCTCGGCCGGCAATTGGCGCCGGATCGCCCACATCATCGCCGACGTCATCTACGAGCGGCTGCTCGGCGAGAAGGGCTATTTCGACACCCGCATCGTCTACGTCTCGGCAACCGGCCGCGAGGGCCGGCAGACCAAGCGGTTGGCGATCATGGACCAGGACAGCGCTAACAATCGTACGCTGACCGACGGCTCGTGGCTGGTGCTGACGCCGCGCTTCAGCCCGGTGCGTGACGAGATCGCCTTCATGAGCTACGCCAACGACCGGCCGCGCGTGTACCTGTTCAACCTCGGTTCCGGCCGACAGTCGGTGCTCGGCGAGTTCGAGGGCATGAGCTTCGCGCCGCGTTTCGCGCCCTCCGGAAGCAGCGTCATCATGTCGGTGACCCGCGGCGGCGGGTCCGACATCTTCACCGTGGACGTCGGCAGCCGGACCGAACGGCGGCTGACCAGCTCGGGCTCGATCGACACCTCGCCCTGCTACAGCCCCGACGGCTCGCAGATCGTCTTTAACTCCGACCGTGGCGGCGATCAGCAACTCTACGTTATGAGCGGCAGCGGCGGCGCGGCGCAGCGGATCTCCTTCGGCCGCGGCAGGTATGCAACGCCGGTCTGGTCCCCGCGCGGCGACCTGATCGCCTTCACACGACTAGCCGGCGGCACGTTCGCGATCGGCGTCATGCGGCCGGATGGCTCCGGCGAACGCATCCTGTCGGAGAGTTACTCGGTGGAGGGCCCAACCTTCGCGCCCAACGGACGGGTACTGATGTTCTGGCGCGAGACGCCGGGCGGCCGCTCGGGTGCCGGCTTCTCGTCACGTCTGGTCTCGATCGATATCACCGGCTTCAACGAGAGGCCGGTGTCCACGCCAAGCAACGCGTCCGACCCTGCTTGGTCGCCGTTGAACGCCTAGGTCGCGCCAGCCCTTTCGGAAGCGGGATCTAGTCTCTCGCGCCCTCGATGGGTGCAGGGCAAAGCCCCGCCTCTCCGGTCGCTTGGGCAAACATCCGTTCGGCTGTACGCTCGTAGGTATACTCAAGTCCGAAAGGCGTCCGCTTGGCCCATCATGCCCTCTCCCCGCTTGCCCGATCGGCGCGCAGCGCGCCGACCGGCGAGCGTCTTGGCGACGTCGTCGAAACGCAGCCGATCCGCCTCACCGTCGTCTTCAAGCCCGGAGCCGTGATGGATCCGACGACGCCGGTCAGCCGAGAGGAGTTCCGCCGCCGCTATTCCAGCAAGTCGGCCTCAATCGACGCCCTGGTCGCCTATGCCAAGCAGCATGGCCTGACGGTCGAGATGGCAGATGCCGGTCAGCATCAAGTGCGACTGTCGGGCACCTACGGCCAGGCATCCGCAGCTTTCCAGCCGCAGAAGCTTGGACGCTATCGCCATGAGGGCGCTGAATTTGTAGGCCGCGAGGGCGTGCTGTCGGTGCCATCATCCATCGCCGATGAGATAGTCGCAGTCATGGGTTTCGACACGCGGCCGGTCGCCAGGACGCATTATCGTCGTCATAAGAAGACCGCCGCCAGCTCGTCCTACAATCCCGCTGCAGTCGCCGAGCGCTACGGCTTCCCGACCGGGCTGACCGGAGCCGGCCAGGTGGTCGCGCTGATTGAGCTTGGCGGCGGCTTCGAGGCGACGCAGCAGGCAGCCTACTTCAAGCAAAAGGGTATCGATCGCACCGGCACGCTCGCGGCGATCCTCGCCGATGGCGCGACCAACACGCCGAACGACCCGAATGGCGCTGACGGCGAGGTGCAACTCGACATCCAGGTGGCCGGCTCGATCGCGCCGGCGGCCGACATCGCAGTCTATTTCGGCACCCAGGCCGCCACCGGCTTTCTCGACGCGATCACCACCGCGATCCACGACACCGCGCGCGAGGTCAGCGTTATGTCAATCAGTTGGGGCGGCCCGGAAAGCAGCTACTCCACGCAGGACCTCGATGCCATGGACCAGGCGTTCCAGAGCGCCGGCAGTCTTGGCATTCCGGTCTGCGTCGCCTCTGGCGACAGCGGGGCGGATGACGGCACCTCCAAGAAGACGGTGGATTTCCCGGCCTCCAGCCCAAACGTGCTGGGCTGCGGCGGCACTAAGCTGCCGGCAAGCGGCGCCGAGATCGCCTGGAACGACGGCGCTTCAGGCGGCGCCAGCGGCGGCGGCTACAGCACCCATTTCGACCGGCCAAGCTGGCAGACCGGCAACACCGACAGCCGTCGCGGGGTGCCGGACGTCGCTGGTGATGCCGATCCGGAGACTGGCTACAACATCTCGGTCGATGGGACGGCAGAGGTGGTCGGCGGCACCAGCGCGGTGGCCCCGCTCTGGGCCGCGTTGCTGGCGCTGACCGGTCAGCAGGCGGCGCGCAAGCTCGGCCTGATCAATCCATCGCTCTACGCCAATCAGAACGTAATGACGGACATCACTAGCGGCAGCAATGCCGGTTACAAGGCAGCCAAGGGCTGGGACCCGGTCACCGGGCTCGGCTCGCCGAGAGGCCAGCAGGTGGCGACGCTGCTGGCAGGCGAGACCAGCGCCGAAAGCTGAGGCACGCCGTCAGGCGGTCGAACCAACCGATCGCCTGATTAGTCTGAGCTTGGCAAAAACGGTCTGCAATGCCGCCTCGTTGTCGGCCGAGTGGGCATGGCGCGCGCCGATGGCGATGCGCAGCCCGCCATAGGCCTGACCATCACGGCTGCCAAGCAGCACCGGCTGGCCAACCTGGCAAAGCGCAGCGGCAAGCCCGGGCTCGGCATCCGCCAACTCGGCCGAGAGGTCGCTGTTGAGCAACTTGTGCAGCACGCGCAAACGCTCAACCGAGGCAAGGCGGCCCCCTTCGCTCAGGGCGAAGGTGAAGACGGTGCGTCGGTCGGTCCAGTCGGTAGCCGGCCCGACCTGCTCCGGCGCGTCAATGCCGAGCAGATCGCGATCCGCGCCAAGCTGCTGGCGGATCGCCGCGGCCAGACGATCCACGACATGCCCGAAATCATCGGCGCAGCGCCGAAAACGCGCCATCTCGACCAGCGCCGCCCGCCAACGCAGCACCAGGCCTGCATTGGCGCCGGCAGTTGCCTGCAGCTCTTCGCAAGAAGCAAGCCCGTAGGCGGCGAGGCCCGCTGGCGGCAGCGACAGGCCGGGGAATCGCGCCCGCGGCAGTAGCAGCGCTCCGCTAAAGCCGGGCCCGCCGAAGAACTTCGAGCCGGTGATCAACACCGGCAGGTCAGCGGCCAGATACCGTCGCAAGCGGGCCGGCGAAAGGCGCGCCTGACAGGCGTCGATGACGATCTCAAGTTGGCCAGCATGGCGCCGCCGCAATTCCAGCAGCGTCGACAAGCCAGGTGCTGATAGGCCGGTTTTGGAGCCGTCAACGGCGTGCAACACGGCCCGGCCGCCGCCGTGGCAAGCCGATGCTACCGCCGCCTCGCAGCCGCGCACCACGGCGGCTGGATCGCGCGGACTGCCGTCCGGCTCGCGCAACGATACCGCGCTCAGAGCAATCGGCGCGAAGCCGTCAATCAGGCAGCCGGGGTTTGCCGATCCGCCATCGGCAGACCGTCGCGCGAAATGACGGCCTCGCGCCGCCTCCGGCACGCCGCTGCCAGTTTCGCTTGGGCTCATGAGGATGCTGGTCGCCGGCTGTATGCCGCACAGCAGGCCGGTCAGCAACAGCACGGCGTCGGTGCCTGAGGCGGCTAGGATCGCCTCGGCGATGTCGCCGACGCCCCACCAGTCGACCAGCGCACGACGCACCGCGAGGGTCTCAAGCGCGATTGCCTGTCGAGCACTGCCGCCGGGAGAACGCGCCCGCCGCAGCATTCGGCGTCGACACAGCTCAGCCTGCTCATACGCCTCGGCAGAGATGGATGAGGCAGTGCAGGAGGCAAAGGCGACTACGCCTGACCGTGGATGAGGCGAGCACCCATAACGGTTCAAACCCGATCGTGGATCGATGGCAAGACGCTCATCTCCGCCTTCGGTGAGTAGGCGATCGAGCGGCGCCCTCAGCGGCCACACGACATCCATGTCTGGAGCACGATCCGATCCGCCGGGCTGCTCAAGGAGATCGGCAAGCGCCACGCCAGACGTCAGCCGCGGTCGGCGCCGGCGGCTCGTGTCGATTTCCAGATGCATTCCTCGCTTGATCGCCTTGCCGACTGCGGCCGCATGATCCTGGCCCGGGTCTCCGGTGTCAAACCACTGCGCAACATGGGCGCGAGGCTATGTGCCTAGAGGCCACGATTGCCTCGGCATTTAACGCGTCAGAACGTCTCATAATCATGATCAAGACACTTCGTTCAGAGGATTGCTGATGCTGCATGAGGGATCAATCGCAATTTATACACGCTTAGGCTGAAAAAATGATTGATGAACACACGCTCAAGTGGTAGATCTTGTCCGTCACCAAGAGGGTTTACCGATGCGTGTTCTGCTGGTTGAGGACGACTTGACGGCCGCGCGCGGCATCTCACTCATGCTCCGCTCGAACGGCGCCATCGTTGATCAGACGGACACGGGCGAGGAGGCGCTCGGACTGGTGCGCCATTACGACTATGATGTAGTCGTGCTGGATCTCATGTTGCCTGACATGGAGGGTTACGAGGTGGTCCGCCGAATGCGTGCGGCGCGCATGAACACGCCTGTCTTGATCCTCTCCGGATTGTCGCGCCCACAGGCGAAAGTGAAGGGCTTCGGCATGGGGGCCGACGATTTCATCACAAAGCCATTTGACAAGGCTGAGTTGATTGCTCGGATGCAGGCGGTGATTCGTCGATCCAAGGGGTTCAGTCAACCGACGCTAAGTGTCGGCCCGCTCGAGCTAAACCTTGACAGCCGAGACGTGACAATTGACGGCGTTCCGGTGCGACTGACCGGAAAGGAGTATGCGATCCTGGAGTTACTAGTGCTGCGTCGCGGCATGGTGCTCACCAAAGAGGCATTTCTCAACCATCTGTATGGCGGCATGGACGAGCCGGAGGTCAAGATCATCGACGTTTTCGTCTGCAAGCTTCGCAAGAAGCTGGCGCAGTACGGCGCGGACAACCTGATCGGGACAGTTTGGGGTCGGGGCTACATGCTTCGCGAACAGAATACGCAGTCCGATTCGCCGCTGATGGATGGTCTCGAAACGATCTCACAGAGCGGGATCAACGTTACTGAGGCAGGTTTCGCAGCCTAAAGCCAGGGGCGCACAAGATGACCAGCGTGAAGTGCGGTCGCGAGTACTATTCTTCAGAGGCGAGTTGACGTTCTAGACAGTAAATTGTTCGGCGATAATACGTTCGGATAGACCCTGGTCTGGATCGAAAAGGATGGTGGTGCGGACGCTGCGGTCTTCGCTAACCGCCACGGAAGCGACGTCACGCACCTCCGTAAAGTCGGCAACCGCGGCTACTGGGCGCTTCTCCGCTTCAAGCACTTCGAACAACACGTCCGCCGTGCTTGGCAATAGCGCCCCGCGCCAACGGCGCGGACGAAAGGCGCTAATCGGCGTCAATGGCAGCAGGTTCGCAGAAAGCGGGACGATCGGGCCGTGTGCAGATAAGTTATAGGCCGTTGAGCCAGCGGGTGTGGCTATCAACACACCGTCGCAAATCAATTCTACCAGCCGCACCCTGCCGTCAACCGTGATGCGGATTTTGGCCGCCTGACGCAACTGGCGCAGCAATGACACCTCATTGAGCGCCAGTGCCTCCTCAACGGCGCCGGCACGTGTCACGACATGCATACGTAGAGGGTGCAGCACGGCTGCCTGGCCGCGCGAAAGTCGTGCCGGTAGATCCTCCTCAAGATAGGGATTCATCAGAAAGCCGACAGATCCGCAATTCATTCCGTAAACTGGAATGTCCGCATCTAGCGTCTGATGCAGCGTCTCGAGCATGAAGCCGTCGCCACCAAGGCAAACGATCGCATCGGCCTGGGCGATGGGCGCCTCGCCATAACGCGCCACCATGCGACGACGGCTCTCCTCGGCAGGAGTAGTCGGAGAGGCTGCGAAGGCGAGACGCTCGAACCGGCAAGGCATCTCACCGTTAAGCGTATCCAGGTCACGCTCGGAAGCAGCGACGACTTCGGTGGCTGGCACCTCGAGACTCATGGTCGAACACGCAGAGGCTGATTGGCTATTGGCAAACGGCGATGCGTCAGCACCGGCATTTGCTCCCGTATGCGCTCTGTCGCTGCACAGTCGATTTCGACCGTGCCAAAGCCAGGCGTGTCCCCAAGCATCAGGCGCACCGATCCCCAGGGATCGGCAATCAGCGAGCGGCCCCAGCAGCGGCGTGGCGCGCCACGACCATCATAGTGAGTGCCGCAGATCGCCGCGGCCGCGAACCAGCACTGCGTCTCGATCGCGCGCGCCCGTAGCAGCACCTCCCAATGGTCGCGTCCGGTTGCCTCGGTGAACGCCGACGGGAGCAGGATTAACGAGGCGTCCGCCCGACGCAATGCGAGGAACAACTCTGCAAATCTCAGGTCGTAGCAAATTGCGCAGCCAACGGTCACAGCGCCGACGTTAAACGTGACGATGGCGTCGCCGGCGCCATAGCTGTCGCTCTCACGATAGCCGGCGCCATCAGGCGTGATGACATCGAACAGGTGGATCTTACGGTAACGCGCCAGCTCGGAACCATTTGGGCTGAAGACCAGCGAGGTGTTGAACAGCCTGCCGCTACCGACGACCCGCTCGCCAATAGAGCCGCCGTGCAGCGTAACGTGTTGTTCGCGCGCAAGCCGCTGCATCACAGTGTAGAGCGGTCCGCCGACCGCCGCAGGATCGCCCTGCAACGGGAGCAATTCAGCGGCACCGTGCTTCTCCGCCCTTCCGCCCCCGAGGCAACTCCACATCTCGGGGAGGCTTACCAGGTCCGGGCTGTCTCGCTCAACCACAGTTCGAACAAGACGCTCAACCTCTCGGGCGTTTACGATCGGGTCGCTGCCGGCCTGCATTTGGATGACGCTGACACGCACCGGAGTCGCCTCCAGACCACGCTTCTTTGCGCAATCAGCGGGTGCGTAAAGAACCGCCCAGTAACCTAATGATGTCGTCCGGTATTGGCTCGCTAATCGCCCGGTCGTAGCAAGACTTGAATTCCTGCCGAAGCCAGTGGTCGACCAACGTTGCGTGCGGTGGGCGGGCTGACTGCATCAACCTATCATCCTGTTCTGTCGATATTTGCATGACAGGTCTCTACGATTATCACCCTGAACGGTTCCGTGCTTGTCAATCTCGGCCGAATGATCTTCGCTCAAATGTAACTACTCCAGGTGAGAAACAGGATGCCCAGGAACAGTACTCCGCCGATCCAGAACACCAGCGGATAACCGAACGGCTCTGCTGGTATGCGTGCCAGCGCGTTGAGAAAGGCTGGTGCGTTCGGGCTCGGGCGGGTCTGCACGAGACGGTCGACCAATCCGAACGTCCCGTCAGCGCCTATCTCGCGCTCTTCGATCTGAGATGCCGTCAGATCTTCGGTCGTCGGCGCCATGCCTGCTGATGGAATAGGGGCCGCCATGCTTCGTTCCTCACACTTAACGGCACTCGGTAGACGACGTGTTGGCCAGCAGCACCAGTCGCCTAGTGGCCAGATCACCTGCACGCCGCCGGCTGTAGGCGGAGCAATTGCGCTGCGCTAAGGTTTAATCTCCTGGAAGTCCAGTCCAACGAGACATGCCTCATGCCCTATCTGGTCGCCGATGATGTGCCCGCACGGCCAGCCGGCGAGCGCTTCCGTTTAGCGCTTGCTTCCAGCGGGATCCTGCGCATGCCGGGAACTCATAATGGCCTTGCCGCTTTGCAAGCTCGCGCCGCAGGGTTTCAGGCCTGTTATCTCTCGGGCGCTGCGATGACAGCCTCCATGGGACTGCCCGACCT
Organism: uncultured Acetobacteraceae bacterium; assembly: GCA_964249675.1. GTDB lineage: Bacteria > Pseudomonadota > Alphaproteobacteria > Acetobacterales > Acetobacteraceae > CAXMMR01. The sequence continues at coordinate 9,222 of CAXUCZ010000009.1, forward strand.
CGGCATTGTCACCGTTGACGAAGTGACTTTTTTCATCCGCCAAGTAAGTCGCGCGAGCGGCCTTCCGGTGCTGGTCGATGGTGACACCGGCTACGGTGAGGCGCTCAACGTGATGCACATGGTACGTAGCTTTGAGGATGCGGGTGCCGCAGCAGTGCACCTCGAGGATCAGCTACTGCCAAAAAAGTGCGGCCATCTTAATGATAAGAGGTTAGCCAACCCGGGTGACATGGCAGCCAAGATCGCGGCGGCGGCACGCGCAAGACGCCACTTGTTTGTCATTGCCCGTACCGATGCCGCTGGCAGCGAAGGCATGGATGCAGCGGTGGCGCGGGCACGGATGTACGTCGAGGCTGGGGCCGACGCAATCTTTCCAGAGGCTTTGACAACAGCCGAGATGTTCCGCGAGTTTGCCGCCCGTATGCCGGATGTCCCGTTATTGGCCAACATGACGGAATTTGGGAGAACACCCTTCTTTACCGCCGATGAGTTCGAACGAATGGGTTATCACATGGTGATTTGGCCCGTCAGCTCGCTACGCGTGTCGGCGCAGGCCACAGAACGGCTCTACCAGGCAATTGTAGCCGATGGCGGCACGCACAATCAAATTGATCAAATGCAGACCCGTAAGCAACTTTATGAGACAATCGGCTATCATGATTACGAGGCTTTGGACGCCTCAATCGTGACCACTGTCACTCCTGACGAGCTACCCCGACCTAAAGGTCCCTAAGACTTCAAGACAAAAGATTACGAAACATTCCTATTCAGACGCCTACGCTCGTTTTCCACAAAACAAGCCACAACGGACTGCCCGAAATAACACTAACAAACCTACGCGGTTCTATAGCACCGAGCCCAATGCCGGCAGACCGCAAGAGCGACACGCAGGTATTCTAGCCGAAATGCTTGGGAGAAAGCTGCTCGACACTCTGGAACGTAATTTTTGTCGCGTCCGGCAACGTAATTGAGCCACTGGAACCCTGAAGTGAGACCGGATCACGCGTCAGCGTTAGTGAAGCGCCGGTCTTCGCAGCAGCCTCGAAGACGGACGTGGCAACCGGATCGGTCTTAAGAAAGCTAAATATCTCCTTGCTCAGTGCTGACGTTACGCTCGCCGATGTCACCTCGGAGCCGCTGATCGCGACGTGAACGCCACTGCTGAGTGTGTCATTGCCAATGGAAAGAGCAAAACCCTCAGAGCCGGTTCCGCCGAGGAACGTCGGGGTATGATGAAGCGCCTTGGCAATCTCCCGGGCCAGGAGAGTGGCAACCTCCTTTCCAATCGTGGTCGCTGAGGAGGAGCCTGGGATGGTCACTGACATGGGCGAGCTCGATCACGATAATTAGTTTTCGCAGATACCGTATCGCACTGCAGCGAGAATTAATACTCTTTTCGACAGAGCTGCTGGCATTTTCGCCGAACCATCACAGTGCATAGCATGGCGGGCTTCTCGACCTGATACCGAGCGTGCCCGAACTACATCCGAGCGTGTTGTGATTACAAAATAGTCACTGGAGGCAGCAATCGGCACGTAAACGCGCATATCAGTCAATCCAACCGTGTCGACGCCGTCGCCTGCAGCACGCCGCCGCGGCGGAGCGGAGCCACGACAAGTGCGAGGCCGGTCGTATCGTCTACGTGCACTAGCAGGCCACTCACCGTCGCCTCACCATCCGCCGGCCCAAGGCGCTCACCCGGCATCTTGCGCCAGAACCGCGTCGCCGCGCCCTGCTTGGCCATACCAATCACACTATCGTAATCGCCACACATGCCAGCGTCGCACTGAAACGCGGTGCCGCCGGTTAGAACGCGATGATCAGCCGTCGGCACGTGTGTGTGGGTGCCGACCACCAGCGAGGCCCGACCGTCAAAAGAGTGCGCATAGGCTAGCTTTTCGCTGGTCGCCTCGGCGTGGATGTCGGCCACGATCGCGTGCACAGTTCCCCCTGCTCCAAGCCGATGGCGCCCGAGCAACTCCGCGGTTGCGCGAAACGGGCAATCGAGTGGGTCCATGAACAGCCGACCCATCGCGTTCAGCACCAGCGCCCGCCGTCCGCCTGCTAGCTCAACGATGACCGAACCGGAGCCGGGCGTGCCGGGCGGAAAGTTCAACGGCCGGATCAATCTCGGCGTCACTTCCATATAGGGGATTATCTCGCGACGATCCCATGCATGGTTGCCGAGCGTCAGCACGTCGACACCGGCGGCAAACAGCGCCTCGGCCATGTCCGGAGCGAGGCCGAAGCCGTGGCTGGCGTTCTCCGCGTTAACGATCACGAGATCGAGCGCAAACTCGTTGCGCAGGCCGGGCACGGCGGCAGTCACGGCATCGCGCCCAGAACGGCCGACGATGTCGCCGAGGAAGAGGATGTTCATGCCGCTGACGGGCTCCCGATCAGCTCGCGTTCCGTCACGACAGCGTCGAGTGCGCGGTCATGCGGGCCGATCGGCACCATCGTGACCTGCTGCGTCGCATAGCCGTAACCGATCGCCGGGACGCCGGGCAACGCCGCCAACGTGCGGTCGTAATACCCACCGCCATAGCCAAGCCTGTGGCATCTTCGATCGAAGGCGAGTAGCGGAACAAGCATTAGCTGCGGCTTCAGCATCGGTCCGTCAGGGTGGCTGGTGGCGAAGCGGCCGCACAACATTACAGCGTCGGGATGCCAGCGGCGATAGGTAAGCGGCGTGTCGTGCGGCGTCGTCTCGGGGAGCACGATGACGTGGCCACGGGCGTGCAGCAGGTCCAGCAATGGACGCAGGTCTATCTCACCCGGCAGTGGCCAAACACCGGCGACGATCTCGGGCAGCGATAGTGCGCCCAGTCTGGCGAGGATTGGTGCAGGATTTGCGTCCGCTTGCCGCACCATCAGCATGAACTGACGCAGTTCGTCCTTGGTCAGCACAATCGCCTTGTCTGCAGATGAAGTATGGAGCCGCCATGGCCGTTGGCGGTGTCAACCTCTCGAAGCCTGCTGGTGCAGGTGGGAACCAGATACCGTGACCAGGATCACGGCAGCGCCAGTCCCCGAGAGGATGCTCATTGGCCCCGGGGTTGCTTAGCCTGACGCACCCGGCAGCTCCACTGTGCATCTATGAGGTCGGCGCCGAGAAATGGCAAGGCGTTACGTCTCGGCCCCGGATCGCGCCGGAACACGAGAGCGCCAGCGGCGCCGGAGCCGACCTTATCTGTCTGCCTCAATATCGGTGGCGATCGCCTCGGCACGCTCGGCAAGGCGTCGCAGCCGCTGCCGAACGTCCTTGTCCGCCGCGGGTAGGCCCTCGCGCAATCCCGCCATCTCGACATGCAGATCGTGCAGCTCGTCCGCCATCAGCAGCGACGCCAGCACAAGCAGCCGAGACTCGCCCGATTGGCCCAAAGCCTTGATGGAGGTGACCCGGTCGTCGACCTGGCCGGCCATCGCCTGCAGGTGATCTTCCTGCCCGTCCTCACAGACGACGACATGGGGATAGCCGTTGATCCTGACCGTTACCTGAGCCACGCGGCGCTAGTCCGCCTGCTCGGCTAGCGCTGACCGTAGCCCGGTGATCAGCGCATCGAGCCGCTCTGTGACCTGGCCGGACGCGAATGGTGGCGCGGCGAGCAACGGCTCGCGACCAGTGCGACGGGCGGCAGCGATGCGCTCCAACGCCGCCTCCAACCGTGCTGCCTCGTCCGCAGCCTGCTCCTCGCTCGCCATGCGCACCTCTGATTGCTCCCGCTTGCAGACAAAGCCGCAGCGCGCTCCAAGGTCAAGCATGCACCAAGCTGGCCTAAAAGCGCATACGTGTTTCGGGCCATGCATCATCGTGCACGGCGCGCCAGATGTCGCGCGCGCCTGCGCGCTCGGGCTTGGCCTGACCCTGCTTTCGGCGCCTGGCGCCGCCGGGACGCTGGGAGCGCTGTGGTGGGCGGCGCTGGTGCGCGATGCACGGCGCGCGAGGCCGGCGCTTGCGATCGCCGAACGGCTGGATTGCGGCACGGCGCCAGGGCGCGTGCTGCAGGCGGTGCAGTGCGGGCTGATCCACCTCGTTCTGGCGCCCTGCCCCGCATTTGCCTCGCTCGCCGAGTTGGTCACTCTACAGGGCGGCTCCCTGCTGGACGCGCCGCCCGCCGCGCTGGACCTTGCCAAGCGCGGCGCCGAACGGCGGCTGGCGGCGTGGCTTGCTGGCGAGGCGCCTGATGACACTGAGTTGCGGCTCGGTTAGACCGCTTGGACCGGTAGGCGCCGCAGTGGCAGATCTAACGCCGGAGCTTGGGCGCAGCGCCGTTCGGCACCTGAAGCACTCCGTGACTTGAGAGGCAATACTTGGTCGGCTGCTCGCTCTACCTGATCACGCCGGCTGACATTAAGCCGGGCCCGTTCGCCGCGCGGCTGAAGGCTGCGTTGGACGGCGGCCCGGTAGCCGCGGTTCAATTGCGCCTCAAGGCCGTCGACGATGACGCCCTCCGGCGCGCCATCGACATACTGCAGCCGGTGGCGCAGTCGCGTGGCGTGGCCTTCATCCTCAACGACCGGCCTGACCTCGCCGTGCAGTGCGGTTGCGATGGGGCTCACGTCGGCGCCGAGGACATGGCGGTGCCGGCCGCTCGCGCGCTGCTTGGCAACCTTCAGCTTGGCGTCTCCTGCTACGGCAGCCGCGACCTCGCCATGCAGGCCGGCGAGGCGGGCGCCGACTACGTCGCCTTCGGCGCCTTCTTTCCAACCACGACAAAGGTGCCCGTCAGCCAGGCCAATCCAGAACTGCTGTCCTGGTGGTCCGAGCTCATGGAGCCGCCAGTGGTCGCCATCGGCGGCATCACCGCCGCCAACTGCGCGCCTCTTGTGGCCGCCGGCGCAGACTTTCTGGCCGTGGTCGGGGCGGTTTGGAACCATCCGCGAGGCGAGGCCGCCGGCGTCGCGGCGATGATCGGGGCGATGGGATAGGTCAAGAAAGGCAGGGGCTCTGCCTCTGGAGCCGCTGGGCGCAAGACCCCAGAGCCCAACCGATCGAAACTCGACAGCACCGATTGCTTGGTGGAGCCCTTCGGCCCCATTACACCAGCCTCACCTGGCCGTGATAAAGTCGGTGGCCAAAGGGATTTTAAAGGCGTTGCCTTTCATGGAATCGGGCGGCCAAGCTCCTCGCCCTCCTCAAAGCCACTGAACCTGATCTATGCGGATCGCCCCAGAGGCCAGCATGGCCAGTCGGTCGAAGCCGAGCGCAATGCCGGCGCAGGGTGGCAGGCCATGCTGCAGGGCGGCGAGGAAGTCCTCGTCGAGGGGCCAGTCGCGCCCAGCCATATCGCCGGCATGGTCGGTTGCCCGACGCTCCCGGTCGGCTAGGAAGCGGGCGCGCTGCTCATCGGGATCGGCCAGCTCCTCGAATGCGTTGGCGAGCTCAATGCCGCCAAGGTAAAGCTCAAAGCGTAGCGCCTGGCGCGGCTCGGCCGGATCGCGCCTAGCAAGCGCCGCCTGGGCGGCGGGCCAGTGCGTGAGGAAGGTCGGGCGCGCGCGGCCGATATGCGGCTCGACATGCTCGAGCAGCAAGCGGAAGAACAGGTCCTCCCAAGTTTCACCGTCGCGCAGGGTCGCGTTGGCGGAGCGTGCGAGGCCGACGGCGTCGTCCGTATTGCCGAGCAGGTCGGCGCCGGCATGGCGGGCGAAGGCTTCGGCGACAGTCAGCCGCTCGAAGGGCGCCTCAATCGCCACGTTCCGGCCGGGCAGGACAGGCGGCAGGATTTCGCGGAGATACGCCTCGGTCTCGTCCATTAAGGCCGAGAGGTTCGCGCCCGGGCGATACCACTCCAGCATGGTGAACTCGCGCCCGTGCAGCGGGCTCGGCAGCTCATCGCGCCAGACTCGGGCGAGTTGGAAGATCGGGCCGCTGCCTCCGACCAACAGCCGCTTCATGGCGAACTCCGGGCTGGTCGCGAGCCAGAGCGGGATCGCCGGCATACCGTGCTCGACAGGTGCGACGGCAGTGGTCGCCAGAGCCCGCAGGTGCACTTCCTCGCCGGGTGCGGAAACGGCGTAAGGCGTCTCGACCTCGGTGTAGCCGCGGGCCTCGAAGAAGCGGCGGGTGGCTCGCGTCAAAGTCGCGCGGGCGGTGAGGAAGGGCAGGCGCGCGGCCAGATGCTCGGGGTGCCACGCTGCGTAAATCTGGGGCATATCAACCTGATTATGCTAGTGTCGCGACATCATGAAGAGCACGTCTCCACTGCTTGGCCTGCGCATCCTGGTGGTCGAGGACGACTCCGTGGTCGCGCAGTTCGTCTCGGCGACGCTGGAGGATGCGCGGGCGATCGTCGTCGGTCCGTGCCACAGTGTCCGGGCGGCGCAGGCAATCCTGGACGTGGAACCGGTCGACGCGGCGCTGCTCGACGTCAACGTCGCCGATGGCGAGGTCTTCCCGGTGGCCGAGCGCCTCTCGGCTCAACAGGTGCCATTCCTGCTACTCTCCGGCTACGGCGCCGATGCAGTGCCTGTGGATCGGCCCGGCTGGCGAGCCTTGGCGAAGCCGTTCCGCATGCAGGTGTTGATCGAGGCGGTGGCCGAGCACGTAGAGGCGAGCCGGCCCCTGCGCACACCGAACTGATATCACATCGCTGCGACTGCGATCGGCTGTCTTCCAGGCACTTGGGTCCGACGCGCCAGCACAAATAGCGGCCGAGCTTGCGTCAGGCCTGCTTTGCGCTTTGAAGACCGCATGCACTCCTCTCGCCTGCTGACCAGCGTCGACGGCCTGATTGCGGCGGGCCTTGCCGAGCCGACGCGCCGCGCCACGCTGGAGGCGATCGAACGCCACTATGCGATTGCGATCACGCCGACCATGCAGGCGCTGATCGATCGCCCGGACGACCCACTCGGCCGGCAATTTGTGCCCGACCCGGCCGAACTGGTCACGGCCGCGCACGAGCGCGCCGACCCGATCGATGACGACAGGCTGTCGCCGGTGCCCGGCATCGTGCATCGCTACGCCGACCGGGCGCTGCTCAAGCCGCTGCTGGTCTGCCCGGTCTACTGCCGCTTCTGCTTTCGACGCGAGCATGTCGGCCCAAACGGCGGCCTGCTTGGCGAGGCGGCGCTGCAGACGGCGCTCGACTGGCTGGCCGCGCACGAACAGGTCGGCGAGGTGATCATCACCGGCGGCGACCCGCTGATGCTGTCGCCACGGCGCCTCAGCCGCATCGTCCGGGCGCTGGATGCGATGGCGCATGTGCACACGATCCGGCTGCACAGCCGGGTGCCGCTTGCCGATCCAGCACGCCTTGACACGGCGCTGCTCGACAGCCTGGAGGCCGAGACGCCCGTCTGGCTGGTCGTGCACGCGAACAGCGCGCCCGAGTTCACCGCTGAGGGCCGCGCCGCGCTCGACCGCCTGCGCCGGCGAGGCCTGCCGCTGCTCGGCCAGTCCGTGCTGCTTGCCGGCGTGAACGACAGCGTGGTGCAGCTCGAGGCGCTGCTGCGCGCCATGCTGGCTGCCCGCGTCAAGCCATACTACCTGCACCAGCTCGACGCCACGCCCGGCACGTCGCACTTCCACGTTCCGGTGGCGCGGGGCCAGGCGCTGCTGCGGGCGTTGCGCGGCCGCGTCACCGGACTCGCCTGGCCCACCTACGTGCTCGACATCCCGGGCGGCCATGGCAAGGTGCCGATTGGTCCGGAGTATCTGGATGGGCTCGCGGTGATCGACCCGTCGGGGGCGGCGCATCCGCTTGCCGAGGCAGGTCGCACGGACTAGACCCCAGCGTTCCGCCCCGACCACCAGACCAAGAGCAGCATGCCATGAAGCAGCAGGCCAACCTGATCCGCGCCGGCCAGGTGATCGAGCATGGCGGCCGCCGCTGGACGGTGGTGAAGCAGAACATTGTGATTCCCGGCAAGGGCAATGCGATCATCCAGGTCGAAATGCGCGATCTCAAGACCGGCACCAAGACTAACGAGCGCTGGCGCACCGCCGACACCGTCGAACGTCTGATGACCGATAATAAGGAATTCACCTACAGCTACACCGACGGCGACAACCTTGTGCTGATGGATCCGGAGACCTTCGAGCAACTCAATGTTCCGGTCGAGATCCTTGGCGAGCAGGCGCCATTCCTGCAGGACAACATGCAGATCGAGGCGGACCTGGTCGAAGGCGAGGTAGTCGCGCTGCACCTGCCGCCATCGGTGATCTTGGAGATCGTTGAGGCGGATCCGGTGGTCAAAGGCCAGACCGCGACCTCTAGCTACAAGCCGGCGAAGCTCTCGAATGGCGTCAAGACCATGGTGCCGCCATTCATCGAGGTGGGCGAGCGCATCGTGGTCAAGACCGAGGACGCCAGCTACGTCGAGCGTTCCAAGGGCTGATCGGCACAGGCCCAAGGGGTAGCAGGACCATGGCACAGCGCCTCTCCGCCCACATGGTGGTGATGCAGAACGCCGCACAGAAGGCGAGCAAGCGGCTGCTGCGCGACTTCAACGAGGTCGAGCAGCTGCAGGTCAGCGTCAAGGGACCGTCGGACTTCGTCTCGCAGGCCGACCTGCGGGCGGAGCAGACGATACGCGACGAGCTTGTGAAGGCGCGGCCGGGCTACGGCCTGTTGATGGAGGAGAGCGGCGCGGCTGGCGGCGACGGCTGGACCTGGCGGTGGATTGTCGACCCGCTCGACGGCACGACGAACTTTCTGCACGGCATTCCGCACTGGGCGATCTCGATCGGGCTGGAGCGCCGCCAAGCGGACGGCACGGCCGAGGTCGTGGCGGGGATGATTTATAGCCCGACAAACGACGAGATGTTTTGGGCGGAGAAGGGCCTCGGCGCCTTCGTCAACGACCGTCGGCTACGCGTCTCATCGCGCCGCGAGCTGTCGGCGGCGGTGTTCGCGACCGGCATTCCCTTTGCCGCGGTGAACCCGATGAACCGTCTCGCCTTCGCGCGCACGCTGGGCGGGCTCATGCCGGCAACCGCCGGCATTCGGCGGCTCGGAGCGGCGGCGTTGGACTTCGCCTGGACGGCGGCCGGGCGGTATGACGGCTACTGGGAGCTCGGCCTTAAAGGCTGGGATATGGCGGCGGGGATCCTCATCGTTCGCGAGGCCGGCGGCACCGTGACCGACCCGCTGGGCGGCGAGGTGCGGGTGCAGGATGCCGGCAACGACGTCGTCGCCGGCAATGCCTACCTGCAGCCCAAGCTGCTCGAGCACGTCGCCGCGGGCGTTGCCGCCGCAACCGCCGGCAAGGCGGCCTGACCGCCGAGCGGGACGAGCCGGTTTGATGATGCGCGGACATGCGGCTACGGTCGCGGACATGCCGCGCAGCCTGGTTCTTGCCGCCGCCGCCATCGTCGCCCTTCCGATGACGCTCGGGACGGCGGCCGCCCAGGTGAGCGTCGACCAGGGCGCGTTGAAGGGCCTGGGACCGGCGCCGACGGCGGCGACGCCTGCCGCACCCGATGCGAAAGCGCCGGCCAAGCCGAGTGCGAGGCGAGCCACCCGCCACCTCGCGGTGCGGCATCCGCCGGCCCACCCGGCGCCGCGCGGGGCGCCAAAAATCCCGGCGCCAGTGGTCCGCGCCGCGCCGCCGCCGCCGCCGCAGCTCGCACCGCTTGTCATGGTGCCGCACGCGGCGTTGCCGGTGCCCCAGGCGCCGATCGTCACCAATGCCGCCGGCGGCACGGCGCCGACCGCCGCCGGGTTGCAGGTTACCTTCGGGCCCGACAGCGCCGACCTCAATCCCAACACGGTGGCCGCTATCCGCCGGTTTGCCGATAGTCTGAAAACGGACCCGAGCGGCTCGGTCGCACTGGACGCGTTTGCGCCGGGCTCGCCGGATGACCTATCGACGCCGCGCCGGCTGTCGCTGTCGCGCGGGCTTGCGGTGCGGACGGTGCTGCTCGCCGCCGGACTGCCGTCCAGCCGGATCTTCGTGCGTGCTCTCGGCAGCACCGTGACCGGCGGTCCGGCCGATCGCGTCGACCTCGCCCGCAACCTGCCCGATGGCCGCATCCCGGCCCCGCCGGTGCTCGCGCCAGGCCCGCCGCCATGACACGGCCCACCATCTATTTGGCGCGCATGCTGGTGTTCCTGCTGGCGGTGGCGGTCGTCGCCGGCTTCCTTGCCGACCGGCTGGTCGTCTTCTTCGCCAACAACCCAGTGCTGAACGGGCTGATCTTTCTCGTCGGCCTCATCGGCATCGGCTGGAATCTCCGCCAGGTGATCCGGCTCGGTCCCGAAGTGCGGTGGCTTGCCGCCTTCCAGAGCGCTCCTTCGCGGGCGCAGAGCCTGCCGGCGCCGCGGCTGCTGGCGCCGATGGCCTCGATGCTGGCGGCGCGGGCGGCGCAGTCCGATCGTCGGCTGTCGCTTTCGGCGGCGACCACCTCAAGCCTGCTCGACAGCCTCGCCTCCCGGCTCGACGAGAGCCGCGAACTGTCGCGCTATATGACCGGGCTGCTGATTTTCCTTGGTTTGCTCGGCACCTTCTGGGGCCTGCTGCTGACGGTCGGCGCGGTCGGCGACGTGGTCGGCGGGCTGACCGTTGGCGGCGGTGACATGCAGGTGATGTTCGACCAGCTGAAGTCGGGCCTGGCGCGGCCGCTGCACGGCATGGGAACGGCGTTCTCGTCGTCAATGTTCGGGCTGACCGGGGCGCTGGTGCTGGGCTTTCTCGACCTCACCGCCGGGCAGGCGCAGAACCGCTTCTTCAACGAGCTGGAGGAGTGGCTGGCCGGCTCGACGCAGCTCTCCTCCGGCCTGCTCGGCCAGGAGGGCGAGGCGCCGGTGCCGGTCTACGTGCAGGCGCTGCTCGAAACCACGGCGGAGAATATGCAGGACCTGCAGCGGGTGCTGACCCGCGGCGAGCACAGTCGGCTCGACGCGAACCATGCGGTGGTGAGCTTGACCGAGCGGATCGCCACCCTGTCGGACACGCTCAGGGCCAACCAGCAGCTGATGCTGCGGGTAGCCGAAGCGCAGGCGGCGCTCGGGCCGGCGCTGGGTCGGCTGGCGGAGGAGCGCGCCGCTCCGGAGGGCGATCGCGCGCTGCGGTCGATCGAGCAGCTGCTGCAGCGCCTGCTCTCCGAGAGTGAGCAGGGTCGGGAGCGCACCTCGGCAGACTTCCGGCTCCTGACCCGAACCGTGGCCTCCATGAGCGCCGGTCCAGGGGCGCCTCCCCTGGCGAGTCCAGGGCAGGGCCCTGGCTTGTCTTCTTAGGTGGCCCGCCGCAGACGCCTAGCCGGCAACGGCCTGGACGCCTGGCCCGGCTACGTCGACGCGCTGTCGACGCTGCTGATGGTCATCATCTTCGTGCTGCTGGTGTTCGTGCTGGCGCAGGCCTTCCTGTCGG
>CAXUCZ010000010.1:0-1210 GCA_964249675.1 uncultured Acetobacteraceae bacterium
AGGCCAGGGGCGTCGCCCCTGGACCCGATTAAAGGCGGAGCCTTTAAAATCCATTCGTTATCCATGACTCTGCGGCGAGCTCAGTGATGCGGAAGCGGATTGAACGGCTTCGCCAGGCACGAACGGATGCGGGCCTGGGGGCGCCGCCCCCAGCGGAGTCCAGAGGCAGAGCCTCTAGCCTTCCTTTCGCACTAGTCCTTTGGAAAGCCCCCGGCGAACGCCAGCTCGCTCAGTGGCCGGCGCGGGCTTGGCTGTTCCCGCTCCTGCATCGCCTCGGGCAGGCTGGACTTGTCGCCGAGCTTGCCGATCGCGTAGGCGGCCTCGACGCGGTGACCTTGCGGGACGTTGAGCTCGGCGAAGGCGCGGTCCATGTCGAAGCCGACCATGCCGTGGACGTGCCAGCCCATCTTCATGGCTTGCAGGGCCACGTAGCCGGAGGCGGTGCCGGCATCCAGCGAGTGGCTGTGCGAGGGGACGTCCTTCTCGGCGCCGGGCGGGCGCATCAGCGAGTTCGAGACCAGTATCACCAGGGCGGAGGCGTTCTTGGCCCAGCTCTGGTTGAAGGGCACCAGCAGGTCGAAGAAGGTCTGCCAGTGCGGCGTGTCGCGCAGCGCGTAGAGAAAGCGCCAGGGCTGGGAATTGTAGGACGACGCGGCCCAGCGGCCGGCCTCCAGCATGCTCAGCAGGTCGGACTCGGCGATCACGTCGGGGGTGAAGGCGCGCGGCGACCAGCGCTCCAGGAACATCGGGTCGATCGGATAGTCGGAGGTGCGGCTGTTGGCGGTTGTCATGGCTGAGTTGATCCTTCTTCCGGCGTGCACGCTGTCACATCGATGCCGGCTGGGCCGCCGCTACGTGGTCGCCGCGTTCGACTTCACGAATTATTAAGCAGGCGACCGCATGATCGCGCCATGGGCGACATCGACGGGTCTGAACGTCAAACTTGGTCATTGCGTCGGCGCCCGGCGACGATGCTTGGTCTCACGTAGACGATGTTGACGCAGTTCGGCTTGGTCCTCATCCCACTCTGCCTGCTCTCCGCTTGCAATCCGCAGCGGCTCTTGCAGCTGGTGCTGATCGGCGGCCTGTTCAGCGCGGCGGCGGCGGCGGTCATCGGCGGCCTCGGCATCCAGCCGAGCCTGGTGCCGGCCTCGATGTTCATCGCGTTCGCGGTCCTCTCTTTGATGATCCTCGTGGTCCTGCGCATCGT
>CAXUCZ010000010.1:1220-18761 GCA_964249675.1 uncultured Acetobacteraceae bacterium
GGGCGCTCCCTATGTCTGGCAGACGGCGGGCCGGTTTGTTGCCTTGACGTTGTTCGCCGTGGCGACGGCGGTCGTGCTGCCGCGGCTGTTTGCCGGCACGGTGCAGGTCTGGCCGGAAAAGGTCGTCGCCTCGTTCACCGGCACGGAAGCCTTGCAGCCGAGCTTCGCGAACGTCACGCAGAGCATCTACCTCATCATCGATTGCCTGGTTCTCGTCACCAGCGCCTTGCTTACGACACGGCCGGGCATCCGGTTCGATGCGCTGCTGAACACGTATTTGCTGGGCGGCTGGATTGTCGTCGGCATTTCGGTCTGGCAGCTCGCCAGCAAGCTGGTCGGCGTGCCGTATCCGGACAGCTTCCTCTACTCCAATCCCGGCTGGACCATCTGGTCGGGCCAGGAGTTCGGCGGCGTACCGAGGATCAACGGTCCGTTTGCCGAGCCGGCCTCGCTGGCCAGTTATCTCGCCGGCGTCATCTTCAGTTGCACCTGGCTGCTCCTGCGCGGTCACAAGAGCCTGTCCGCGCGCGCGCTGCTGCCGCTTGCGCTGCTGACGATGGCGTTGTCGACGTCGACGACGGGGTTCGTCGTGCTGGGGATCGGCCTGGTTCTGCTGCTGATCTATGCCGTGACCGGCGCGCCGCGCGCCGTGAGCGCACGACTGGTCCGCTTCGCGGTGCCCGCCGCCGTCGCCCTCGTGATGTTGGGATCGTCCGCAACCGTGTTGGCGCCGGGCGTCGTCGCTTCGGCCGGCGAGGTGATCGATGCGACGCTGAACAAGGGCGACTCGTCGTCTTACGACGATCGCACGAAGACCGACGCCGACAGCATGGACCTGGTGGCGCAGACGAACGGCATCGGCGTCGGCTGGGGCAGCAATCGATCCTCCAGCCTGGTGCCCGGGCTGCTCTCGACGATCGGGATTCCCGGCGTCATTCTCGTTGTCGTCTTCGCGATCGGCCTCACGCGCCAAGTGCGTCGGGCGAGGCGCATGAGCCATGATGGCGCGCAGACGATGCTGCTCGATGGCTTCCTGATCTCCGTTCTGGGGCAGGTCATCGCCGCCATCATCTCAGCCCCGACGATCGAGACGCCGGAGTTTTTTGTCCAGCTCGGCCTGCTGATCGGCTGTTCGGCCCGGGTGAGCTGCGTCGCGGCAAGGCAGCGCCAGCATGAGGCGCTGGTGCGGGACGCCCGAACCCTGCAGCTCGCCGGTAGTCTGGTCTGACGCGGCCTGTCCTCGCGATCTGTAGCGACTGAGCGTGCGGCGCGATGGTGGTTTCTGCGACGACCAAATCAGCGCCTTTCGTCTATGTCCGCCTTCGAAACGACCTGTCCGGATCGCCTTCAAGGCACGGAGACACGTGCGGCATCACGATGGTTGGGAGGGGATGGGTGCCTGCCCGCCTTTGCCGGTTGTGAGTGGCCTGGCGCCCCACGGCCAGCGCGCCAAGGCGAGCCCTTGCCTGTCTTCTTTGCACGGCGCGCCAGCGCACGAGGCGGCGGCCCGCCTCGATCAGCACCGAGGCCGCTTGCGACCGGCCGGTCAGCGCGTCGGCATAGGCCATCGTCCAGGTGAGTTCGGGGAAGACGCCTTGCAGCGACGGCTTGGCCTGCCACCGACGTCGGCTTGCTGCAGCGCCCAGGGACGGCGGCGGGCTCGTTCGCCTCGATCGCCTTGAGGCCGGCGAGGTTCAGCGTGTCGAACGCGGTGCCGGGGTCAGCCGGGGAGGACCCCGCGAGGTACTGCTCGACGCCGGGCCAGTCATGCTCCACCGCCTCTTGCCCGGCGATCCACGAGCTGTCGTGGGTCTTGGCCAACGCGCGTGGCCTCGTGCATGCGCAGCAGGGCGTTCAGCACGCTGCCGGCGATCTCGCGTCCGGTGCGCCCCTGGGCGGCGAGCGAGGCGGGTGCGTCGAAGTCGTTGACGATAACGGGCCCCGGAGGACAGCGCGCTCCAGAACATCGAGCCGACGGCCACGACGATGGCCAGGCCGATCATCGCGATGGCCACTGCATCGAGATCTTCAGCAGGTCGCTGGCGCTTGAGCCGGTCGGCGAGTGCGGCGGGGGGCGGTCCTCGTGGACGTAGGCGAGTTGCGCCTCGACGAAGCGCCGGTAGGAACTCAGGAAGCCAGCGGCCGCGGCGCGTCCGCGTGGGTCCTGGCGGGCGCCGGCCGGGCCGCCGTCGCCTTCCACGCCATCCGGAATGATCCCATCGGCCATGACCGCGCTGCCTGCGATGCGTCCGAAGCGGCTACCGGCTCGGCATAGCAACCGGACGGCATGGAAGGCGAGACCTAGTAGCCGGAGAGCCTGGCGAGCTGGTCGGCGTGGTAGTCGGCGTCGCCGAACATCTCGGCCAGCACGCGGCCGCGCTTCATGTAGAGGCCGACGTCGTACTCGTCGGTCATGCCCATGCCGCCGTGCATCTGCACGCCCTCCTGCACGGCGAGCGTCGCGGCGAGGCCGGTAAAGGCCTTGGCGACGTGGGTGGCCCGGGTCGCCTCCGGGTCGTCGGCGTCGAGCAGCTGCTGCGCCTTGAGCACGGCGGCTCGTGCAACCTCCAGCTCGGCGTAGAGATGGGCGGCGCGGTGCTGCAGCGCCTGAAAGCTGCCGATGGCGTGGCCGAACTGGCGGCGGGTCTTGAGGTAGTCGACGGTCAGCCCCATCGCGCCGGCGGCAACGCCGAGGAGCTCGGCCGAGGCCCCGGTGCGCACCGCGCCCAGCATGCGCGACAGCACGGGCCAGCCGCCATCGACCTCGCCGATCACCCCGTCGGCATCGAGCTCGACGCCGTCGAACTGCAGGCGCGAGGCCAGGCTGCCGTCGGCCAGGCGCTCGGGCGTGGCGGTCAAGCCCGGCGCGCTGCGCTCGACGGCGAACAGGGTGATCCCCTCGGTCTGCCCCGGCGCGCCGGTGCGGGCGGCGACGATCAGCAGGTCGGCGACGTGGCCGTGGGCGACGAAGCGCTTGTGGCCGGTCAGGCGGAAGCCGTTGCCGGAGCGCTCGGCCGCAAGCTCGGTGCGGTCCGGCCGGTGGCGGGCGGACTCGTCGACGGCCAGCGCCGCCACCACGTCGCCTGCCACGATGCCGGGCAGCCAGCGCTCGCGCAGCGCCGGTGCGGAGCCGCTGAGTGCGGCGACGGCGCCGACCGAGGTCGACAGGAAGGGCGACGGGGTCAGGTTGCGGCCGACCTCCTCGAGCACGATGCCGGCCTCGACGGCGCCGAGGCCAAGGCCGCCATCCGCCTCGCCGACGGCAAGGCCGGGCAGGCCCATCTCGGCGAACGAGCGCCAGAGCTCGCGCGAGAAGCCGGTCGGGTCGTTGGCGTCGCGCAGCGAGCGCAGGTGGCGGACCGGGGCGTGCTCGGCGATGAACGGCCGCACGGTGTCGGCGAGCATGGTCTGGGCGTCGTCGAGGAAGAGCGGCACGCCTCAGGCTCCGGGCAGGTCGAGGATGCGCTTGGCGATGATGTTGAGCTGGACCTCGGAGGTGCCGCCCTCGATGGAGTTGCCCTTGGTGCGCAGCCAGGCGCGCGCCGCCGCACCACCGTGCGACGCCTCGCTGTCCCAGGCCAGGGCGTCCGAGCCGCCGGCGGCCATCATCAGCTCGTGGCGCTGCTTGTTCAGCTCGGTGCCGTAATACTTCATCATCGAGGGCTGGGCGGCATGGGCGCGGCCGGCCTTGAACTCGTCCATGAAGCGCTCGGACATGGCGCGGAAGCCGGCGGCGCGGACCTCGAACAGGGCAATGCGAGCGCGCAGCACCGGGTCGTCCAGCCGGCCGTCCGGCTCGGCGCCGAACGCCTCCAGCGCCACCGCGGCGACGCTCCGCTGGCCGCCGGTGCCGAGCCCCATGCCGGAGATCATCTCGCGCTCGTGGCCGAGCAGGTATTTCGCCACCTCCCAGCCCTTGTTCAGGCCGCCGACGAGGTTCGACTTGAGCACCCGCACGTCGTCGAAGAAGGTCTCGCAGAACGGCGAGGAGCCGGAGATCAGCAGGATCGGCTTGGTGGTGACGCCCGGGCTCGCCATGTCGAACAGCACGAACGAAATGCCGCCCTGCTTGGTCTCCCGGCTGGTGCGGACCAGGCAGAAGATCCAGTCCGCGCGGTCGGCGTAGCTGGTCCAGATCTTCTGGCCGTTGACGATGAGGTGGTCGCCGTCATCCTCCGCCGAGGTCTGCAGGCTGGCGAGGTCGGAGCCTGCGCCCGGCTCGGAGTAGCCTTTGCACCAGCGGATCTCGCCGCGGGCGATCGGCGGCAGGTGCTCGCGCTTCTGCGCCTCGGTGCCGTATTTCAGCAGCGCCGGGCCGAGCATCGAGATGCCGAACGAGTTCAGCGGGCTGCGGCAGCCGAGCCGGGCCATCTCGGCGCGCACCGTCTTGGCCTCGGCCGGCGACAGACCGCCGCCGCCATACTCGACCGGCCAGTCCGGCACCGTCCAGCCGCGCTCGGCCATGCGGTCGAGCCAGAGACGCTGCGCCGGGTCGAGCCTGGCGTCGCGGCCGCCCCATACCACGTCGCCCTCATGGCGGAGCGGCTGCCGCATCGGCTCGGGGCAGTTGGCCTCGAGCCACGCCCGCGTCTCCAGCGTGAAGAGGTCGATCGGGGCAGAGGCAACGTTCATGCGGCTGATCTCCGAGGGCGGGACGAGAATACCCGATCTTCTAGGCTTAAGTATCGGCCAGGCAGAAGGCCAGGGGCTTTGCCCCTGGACCCCATCAAAGGCGGAGCCTTTGAAATCCGTCTAGCGTGGGACATCGGCGAGGTCGGTGGCATAGGCACGAGGATTGGTCGGCTTCGCCAGGCAAGGCCTCAGGCCCCAGTCGTGCGAATGCACGCTAGCGCGTGACGGAATCCATGGGCAGAGCCTCTGGCCTCCCGACCTTTGACGGCGGCCCGTCGAGGATGGCGAGCTGGTCGGGCGTGAAGGCGCGGGAGCGGGTGAGGAAGCGTTGCTCGGTGCCGTTCTCGAGCGAGAACATGCCGCCGCGGCCGGGCACCACGTCGATGATCAGCTGGGTGTGACGCCAGACCGCGAATTGCGAGCGGCTGATGAACACCGGCGCCTCGCCGATGGTGCCGAGCTCGACGTCCTGGTCGCCGATGATGAAGTCCGAGCGCGGGTAGCACATCGGCGAGGAGCCGTCGCAACAGCCGCCCGACTGGTGGAACAGGACCGGGCCGTGCTGGGCGATCAGGGTTCGGATCAGCAGCATCGCGGCGGGCGTCGCGCGGACCCGGACAGGGGCGCCCTCCTCGCAAGTCGCAGGCTCGGGATCCGTCAGGCAATGCAGACCGTCCGCCACCATGATCCCGCCCCATGATTGTCGTGATGCGCCGAGTTCGTCACGCGTCGCCCCGGCGTTTTCACAGGGTTGCCTAAAGGCAGGTGACTTGTCACGCCGGTCGCCGGTCCGCGCATCGGCGGCCGTCGCAACCTTGCGACAGCGGGCCCGGTCAATGCGACGCGTGCAGCTCCAGCCGGTTCATCTTGCGATGCAGCGTGGCGCGGCTGATGCCGAGCGACTGGGCAGCTGCGGTGACGTTGCCGCCGGTGGTCGCGAGCGCGCGCTGCAGCGCGCCGCGCTCGGCCCTGCCGAGGTCCTCGCGCCGGTCGGTGACGGTGGACAGGATGGTGTCGGCGGGCAGGCCGGCGGCGAGGCGGGCGCTGCTCAGCCGGTAGGCGGAACGGGCGGCCCGGGTTGCGCCGACGATCATGTCGTCGCGGTCGACGGCGAACAGCGCGCCGGCGCTGCGGTCCGCGTCCGGCGCCAGCATGATGCGGGCGCCGGCAAACGCGTGGCGGAAGGTCTGCGCCTCGATCCGGCGCGCCGCGTCGCCGACCGCGGCCGTGATCAGGCCGACGAACCCGGCGGTGAGGTCGGCGCGGCAGGAGGAGACGTCGAGCGATGCGGCGAGCTGCCCCTCATGGTCGTGGATCGGCGCCACCGAGCAGCTCAGCCCGATGTTGCGGGCATGGAAGTGCTGGTCGCGATGGATGGTCAGCGCGCGCTCCTCGGCCAGGCAGGTGCCGATGCCGTTGGTGCCCTCGCTGTTCTCGCTCCACACCGCGCCGGTCCACAGGCCCCAGCCACGGAAGGTCGCATTGTCGGCCGCGGCGCCGCGACGCTCGACGGGCACGCCGTCGCGGTCGGTGAACAGCACGCAGCAGCCGGCGCCGCCGACCGCGAGGAACAGCTGGTCGAGCGAGGCCTGGGCGACGCGCAGCAGGCCGCCGAGCCGCTCGCGGCTCTCACGCAGCGCCTGGTCGCTGACCGTGCGCGGCGGCCTGGTGTCGCTCGGGTCGAGGCCGTAATGATGAAGCGAGCGCACCCAGGAGGCGGCAAGGGCGGAGCGGCCGCAGGCGGCGCGGTCGCCGGCGACGGCCAGGATGCGATCGCTGTGGCTGGATTTGCCGTGTGAGATCAACGCTGCCTCCCAGCAACGAGGTGCGGCCTGTGACCGTCGTTAACCGCGCCAGAGTAGCGCCGTTGGCGGTGGATGTCACGGTAAGCACGGCCAGGCGCTTTGCCCCTGGACCCCGAAGGCGACGCCTTTAAAATCCGATGATCAATTATGCCTGATCGGCGACGTCGCTGGAGCCGGGCGGGTCCTGGGCGCGCGGCATCGCGGAGCTCAGAGACAGAGCCTCCGGCCTGGCTTTTTGCTGCAAGTGCGACTGGAACATTGAGGTGCTTTGGCATGTCGCAGTTCTGCGACAGGTGGCTTGTGCGGAGTTCTGCTTCGGGCGTGACAATCGTCGGGCGAGGGTTTTTCATCGTCCGACGCAGAGACGCTTGGAACAAGGAAGTCAGATGGACACCGCACTCTCCGACAGCTTCGTCCGCACGACGCGGCCGAACTTCAAGCAACGCTATGGCAACTTTATCGGCGGCCAATGGGTCGAACCGAACGCGGGACGCTACTTCACCAACACATCGCCGGTGAACGGCCGGCCGCTGTGCGAGGTCGCCCGATCGGATGCGAGCGACGTCGAGCGGGCGCTCGATGCGGCGCACGCCGCGAAGAGCGCCTGGGGCCGCACCAGCGTGGCCGAGCGGGCGCTGGCGCTCAGCCGCATCGCCGACCGGATCGAGGAGAACATCGCGCTGCTCGCCGAGGCGGAGAGCTGGGATAACGGCAAGCCGATCCGTGAGACCACGGCGGCCGACCTGCCGCTCGCGATCGACCATTTCCGCTACTTCGCCGGCTGCATCCGGGCCCAGGAGGGCGGGATCTCCGAGGTCGACCACGACACGGTCGCCTACCATTTCCACGAGCCGCTCGGCGTCGTCGGCCAGATCATTCCATGGAACTTCCCGCTGTTGATGGCGGTGTGGAAGCTTGCGCCGGCGCTGGCCGCCGGCAATTGCGTGGTGCTGAAGCCGGCCGAGCAGACGCCGGCCTCGATCATGGTGCTGGCCGAGCTTATCGGCGACCTGCTGCCGCCCGGCGTGCTCAACATCGTCAACGGCTTCGGGCTCGAGGCCGGCAAGCCGCTGGCCTCCAGCCCGCGCATCGCCAAGATCGCGTTCACCGGCGAGACGACGACCGGCCGGCTGATCATGCAGTATGCGTCTCAGAACCTCATTCCGGTGACGCTGGAGCTGGGCGGCAAATCGCCGAACATCTTCTTCGCCGACGTGATGGCGGAGGACGACGACTTCCTCGACAAGGCGATCGAGGGCTTCGTGATGTTCGCCTTCAACCAGGGCGAAGTCTGCACCTGCCCGTCGCGGGCGCTGATCCACCACTCGATCTACGACCGCTTCATGGAGCGCGCGCTGGCGCGGGTGGCGGCGATCCGCCAGGGCGACCCGTTCGACACCCGCACCATGGTGGGCGCGCAGGCCTCGAGCGAGCAGATGGAGAAGATCCTCAGCTACTTCGACATCGGCCGCCAGGAGGGCGCCGAGGTGCTGATCGGCGGCGAGCGCAACGAGCTCGGCGGCGACCTGGCGGAGGGCTACTACGTCAAGCCGACGGTGCTGCGCGGGCATAACCGCATGCGCGTGTTCCAGGAGGAGATTTTCGGCCCGGTCGTCTCGGTCACCACGTTCACCGACGACGACGATGCGTTGGCGATCGCCAACGACACGCTGTACGGGCTCGGCGCCGGCGTGTGGAGCCGGGACGCCAACCGCTGCTACCGGTTCGGCCGCGCGATCCAGGCCGGGCGGGTGTGGACGAACTGCTATCACGCCTACCCGGCGCATGCGGCGTTCGGCGGCTACAAGGCCTCGGGCATCGGGCGCGAGAACCACCGGATGATGCTCGACCACTACCAGCAGACGAAGAACATGCTGGTCAGCTATAGCCCCAAGAAGCTCGGGTTCTTCTAGGCAGGCAAGGCCAAGGCTGGGGGCGGCGCCCCCAGACCCGCATCCGTTTGGAGCCTGACCGGCGCTTTCGTGCTCGGCGCAGCGTCGGTCAACTGGAACAAGTGGATTTTAAAGGCTCCGCCTTTAATGGGGTCCAGGGGCAACGCCCTTGGCCTTCCTTTCGCGTCCAGCCGCCAAGCGTCGCTCGACGCGCAGCTCGTCCAACCTCGGCTGCCACCAGCCTCGTGCCCGCTCCTCGGCGCTCGATGGGCGACGTGACGGCCATGCCTTGACCAGCTCGTCATGGCTCGGCCGGCGCCAGGCTGCCCAGACGAGGGTCGCGCCCGACGCGGCTAGCTCGGGGTAGAAGCGCTCGGCAATGGCGGCCTCGACGAGCTCGCCGGTGATGGCGGTGATGACGAGCGCGCCCTGGTGGGTCATGACCACGCGCTCGAGCGGCGGCAACGCCTGGTCGGGCACCGGATAACGATGCCGCCGCCGCTCGACGGCGCGGGCGGCGGCATGCTGCTGCTGGGGTGAGCCCCGTCCCTCGTCCTGGCGCCGGCGGCGTTCAGCGGGCTCGTGGCGGGCGGCGGCGGCCTCGATTGCCGGCCAGCGCCGGCGCAGCTCCTCCCAGGATCGATACGGCGCCCGCCAGGCCCTCAGCGTCGGGTCCGACGACGCCCATGGCACCGCCCGCATCTCGGCGACGACCGTCCTCGAATACGGCGTGCGGATCAACAGGTCGTCTGCCGCCTCAAGGTAGCGGCTATGGATCGGCTCGAACGCGAAGGCGTCGCGCCCGCGCTGGTCGGCATAGGCGAGAACGCCGGAGAGCTCACGGCCGAGCCAGCGGTTGAGCCGGCGTTCCGCGGTGGTGCCGGGAACGAACCAGGCGCGAAGATCCTCCCGCCAGCGCGCGCCGGGAAAGGCGGCGCGGAAGCGCTCCACGGTCATCCGATCGTAGGGAAAGGCGGCGGTGGCGCCCAAGCGTCCCTCGGTTGGCTGAGGCGCGATGCTGAATGCCGGATGGTCGGACATGGCCTGGGTTCAAACCGGCCGCCGCCGCCAGGTTGCCCGGGCGAGCCCGGCGCCCCGCGATTGACCGGTTGCAGCGCCCGGCCCAATGTCTGGCCCGGCACACGGATCGCAGGTGCGACATGACATCGAGGCGGTTCGGCGCGGGCCAGATGGCGGCTCTCATCCCGGGCCTGCTCGCCTTCCTGACCGCGGTCGCCCCGATCTCCACCGACATGTACCTGCCGGCGTTCTCGGCCATGCGGGCCGCGCTGCATGGCGGCGCGTCGGCGGCGCCGCTCACGCTGGCGGCATGGTTCGGCGGGATCGCCGCTGGGCAGATCATCTACGGGCCGCTGTCCGACCATTTCGGACGACGCGGGCCGATGCTGTTCGGCTGCGTGCTGTTCATGGTGGCCTCGGCGGGCTGCGCGCTGTCGGCCACGATGCCGGAGCTGATCGTCTTTCGCATCCTCGCCGCACTCGGCGGCGCGGCGAGCCTGGTGGTGCCGCGGGCGATCATCGGCGACATCGCGACCTCGGGCGACCATGCGGCCGGCATTGTCTCGCAACAGCAGCTGATCCTGGCCGTGGTGCCGATGCTGGCGCCGACACTCGGCGGAGTGATCCTGCATTTCGCCGGCTGGCGCACGATCTTCTGGGTCTCGACGATCTACGGCGCGTTTTCGGTCGCGCTTATCAGCCTGCTGCTGCGCGAGACGCTGCCGCCGGCGGCACGCGTCAAGGCCAGCGTGCGCGAGGTCGTCGCACGGTCGGTCCAGGTGGCGCGCAGCCGGGTGTTCGCAAGCCACGTGCTGACCGGCAGCTTCGCGACCTTCGGGCTGTTCGCCTTTCTGGGCGGCGCGCCGTCGATGTTCCTGCGCGCCGGGATCAGCCCGACCCTGTTCGGGGCGACCTTCATCGCCAACGGCGCGAGCTTCGCCCTCGGCACGACGCTCAACGTCCGGCTGATCGCCTGGCTCGGGTTGCCGCGCGTGCTGACCGTGGCGGTCGGCGTTCTGGTGGGCGCCGGCGCGGCGATGCTGGCGACGGCGCTGAGCGGGATTGGCGGCCTGTGGGCGATCGAAGGCGCGGTGATCGTGATGATGCTGTCGCTCGGCTGCCTGCTGCCGGACGCGGCGATCAGCGCCATCGGGCCGCATCGGCACGACGCCGGCATCGCCTCCGCCCTCTACGGCACCATCATCTTCGCCATCGGCGCGTTTGGCACTCTCGGCGTCGGCTTGCTCGGCGAGCGGACGGCGGCGACGGCGGGGCTGCTGCTGGCCGGCGGCGTGCTGGCGCTGGGCGCCAGCCTCACGCGGCCGGCCAGTGGCGGAATCGACCCGTTCGACGAGCGGGCGGTCGAGCCGACGACGCTTGCGGCGCCGCAGCTTGTGCAAGGCAATGCTAGAGCTTTCCCTCCGTGAGCCCTTCCGACGACGCGTCGCACCGTCGGCACCTTCGGGCTCACTCCGCCCGTGGACCCCATTAACGGCGAAGCCCTCAAAATCCATCGCACGTTGCCGATGGAGCTTAGCTGGCCGACGCCGCCTTGTGTTTCGGATGGTTCCCCGCAACCATCGCCGCGCACAAGGAAGAGCCGCATGACCGACCCTCGTGCCGTTCAGCTTGCCGTCATCGCCGGGCTGCTGCGCTGGCTGCTGGTGCTGGCCGTGGCCGGGCTGGCGCTGTGGCTGCTCGGCGACGTGTTGCTGACGGTGTTTGCCGGGGTGCTGTTCGCGGTGCTGCTGAACGGCCTGTCGCGGCTGCTGCATCGGGGATTGAAGCTGCCGTTCTGGCTGGCGCTGACGATCGTGGTGCTGACGATGCTGTCGCTGGTCGGGCTGCTTGGCTGGTATGCCGGTCCGCAACTGGCCGACCAGGTGTCGCAGCTGCGCACAGCCCTCGGCGGCGAGCTGAAGCAGCTGCACGGCTATCTCGGGCGGACGCAGTGGGGACGCTTTGTGTTGGCGCAGCTGCCGGCGGCAATGGGCGGCTCGGGCGGCGGCGGCCATGCGGCCAACATCGCGAGCTTCGTGCCGGGCGTTCTGGGCTCGGTGTTTGGGGTGCTGGGCACGCTGCTCATCGTCTTCGTGGCCGGATTGTACTTCGCCGTCTCGCCGTCGGTCTACGTCTCCGGGGCGCTGCGCCTGCTGCCGGCGGGGCGGCGCGGCACCGGGCGGCGGCTGGCCGACCGGCTCGGCGTCACGCTGTGGCACTGGCTCGCCGGGCAGGCGGTGGACATGCTGTGCATCGGCATCCTCTCGGGCGTGGGGCTCGCTCTGCTCGGGGTGCCGCTGGCGCTGGCGCTCGGCGTGCTGGCCGGGCTGCTGAACTTCGTGCCGTATATCGGCGCCATCACCGGCTCGGTGCCGGCAATCCTGATCGCGTTGGCGCAGAGCCCGCACCAGGCGCTCTACGTCGTCATTCTCTACGCGGTGATCCAGGGCTTCGAGGGCAACGTCCTGGCGCCGATCATCCAGCGGCGCGCGGTGGACCTGCCGCCGGCGCTGACCATCCTGTCGCAGACCTTCGTCGGCGCGCTGTTTGGCCTGCCCGGGCTCGTGCTGGCGACGCCGCTCGTCGCCATGGCCGTGGCGGCGGTGCAGGAGCTGCAGCCGGAGGACAAGCCCGAGCAGGACGAGCGGCAGGCCTCGGCCGGACAGCAGGCCAAGCGGCAGGCCGAGCATGCCGCTTGAAGGAAGACCTTCTTTTTTGAAAAAAGAAGCAAAAACTTCTATCCGTTAAGAGGGATTTGGCCAGTCGGGCTCCTGAACGACCAAAAAGTTTTTTGGTTCTTTTTTCCAAAAAAGAACCGCTTCCTTGCTTAAGGACACGTCATGGCTTCACTGCGCACCGCCGTCGTTCCCGTCACCCCGCTGGAGCAGAACTGCACCCTGGTGTGGGACGAGGCGAGCCGGCAGGCGGTGGTCATCGACCCGGGCGGCGACGCCGATCGCGTCGCCGCGGCGATCGCGCGCGAGCGGCTGACGGTGGAGGCGATCTGGCTGACGCACGGCCATCTCGACCATGCCGGGGGCGCCGAGGCGCTGCGCACCGAGCTCGGCGGGGTATCGATCATCGGCCCGCACGAGGCCGATGCGTTTCTGTTGCATAACATCGAGAAGCAGGCGGCGCAGTATGGTCTGCCGGGCCTGCGCAACGCGACGCCGGACCGCTGGCTCGTCGAGGGCGACGTGCTGCAGCTCGGCGAGCACCGCTTCGATGTGCTGCATTGCCCGGGCCATACGCCGGGCCACGTGATCTTCGTCGACAAGGCGGCCGGCTTCGCGCAGCTCGGCGACGTGCTGTTCGCCGGCTCGGTGGGACGGACCGACTTCGCCTATGGCGACGCGGCGGGCCTGATCAGCGCAATTAAGACCAAGGTGCTGCCGCTCGGCGACGCGGTGCAGTTCATCTGCGGCCACGGGCCCGGCTCGACGATCGGCCGCGAGCG
Source organism: uncultured Acetobacteraceae bacterium (assembly GCA_964249675.1). Lineage (GTDB taxonomy): Bacteria > Pseudomonadota > Alphaproteobacteria > Acetobacterales > Acetobacteraceae > CAXMMR01. The sequence goes on from CAXUCZ010000010.1 coordinate 14,027, forward strand.
CCTGGGCAACCCGTTCCTGCGCTGACGCGTCGCTCGGCCCGGCTCTCGGATCGGCGGGCGCCTCAGTCCTTCGGCTTGGCGTCGGGCATGCCGTCATGCGGGCCGAGCGGCCGCGCCGGCCAATCGACCCAGCGATCCTCGCGGGTTGCTTCGTAGGCCTCGTTGCGGGGATAGCGGAGGCGGTTGTGCGGCTTGGTGGGCTCGCCCACCACCAGCAGGCGCACCTCCGCGTCGGTGTTGTTGATCAGCGTGTGGCAGATGCCGGTGCCGGCGGGCAGGCCGACCGCATCGCCCGGCGCGAGCCGGTGCAAGTAGCCGTCGAGCCAGACGTCCGGGGTGCCTTCGAGCACGAAGACGAACTCCTCCTCGTCGCTCTCGGCGTGCGGGAACGAGCTGCGCCGGCCGGGCAGCAGGCGGTTGTGGTGGATGCCGAGGCGGGTGAGGCCGAGCGCCCGGCTGAGCGGCGCGTCCAACCCCATCGGCTCGCCGTCATCGGTGTAGCGGCCCGGCTTCGAGCTCGGTCCAGTTCCGAATGAAGTCTGGCCTGTCCATGTGTCCTCCTCAGCGAGCGGCAGGTCTGTCGCTCCTGTCAAAAAAGAGCCGCCTGGCGCGGCCCGGTGCGACCTCGCCGGCCATGCGCTCGATCTCGACCATGATCGGCCGGTGATCGGAAGCTTGGCGATGTAGGGCCTGGGCGTCGAGGCAGACCAGGCCGCGCACCATGCAGCGGTCCAGGCGCAGCGGCACCAGGTCGAGCGAGCGATGCGTCTTGGCGCGCGGGCCGACGTCGCGGAAGCCGCGCATCAGGGTCGGGCCGACGAGATTGAAGTCGCCCAGCACCGCGGCGTGCCCGGGCAGCGCGCCGGCGATGCGGGCGAGCTGGCGGCGGTTGAGCATCTGGCCGTGCGAGAGGTGTACGTTGGCGATCGAGAACTCCGGCAGGTGCAGGATCTGGCAGACGCGGTGGACGACGGCGCCGGCCGGCAGGCGGATCACCTCGGGCGGGCGAACAGCGGGACCGGGCGACCAGATGCCGAGGCCGTGGATGCGGCCGGGCAGCGGCGCACGCCAGTAGTGGCCGCCGAGGCGGGCCGGCAGGGCGTCGAACTCGCGCGTCGCCTCCTGCATCAGCAGCAGGCCGGGCTGCTGGCGCTCGACCAGACCCACAACGTCGGCGAGCGAGGCACCGATGGTGCGGAGCAGGTTCCAGCTGATGATTTTCATGAGAGGAGGAAGGAAGGCCAGAGGCTCTGCCTCTGGACTCCGCTGGGGCCCGAGGCCCCAGACCCCCATTCGTTTGGAGTCAAAGCCGGCGCTTTCTTGCTTGGCGAAGCCAATTTAGTCTCGCGCCTACCGGCACCGCTTGACCGGTCGGTTCGCATCAAATGGATTTTAAAGGCTTCGCCTTTAATCGGGTCCAGGGGCGACGCCCCTGGCCTTCCTTACCCTAGCTCCTCATGCCACGTCCGCCCGTCGCGCTCGATGAGAGCAATGGAGCTGGTCGGGCCCCAGCTGCCGGCGGCGTAGGGCTTGGGCTTCTCGGCGCTGGCGCTCCAGGCCTCGATGATCGGCTCGACCCAGGTCCAGGCCGCCTCGACCTCGTCGCGCCGCATGAACAGGGTGGCGTTGCCGCGCACCGTGTCCATCAGCAGCCGCTCGTAGGCGTCCGGGTAGCGCACCGAGAACGCTTTTTCGAAGCTGATGTCGAGGTCGGCCGGGCGCAGGCGCAGGCCGCCCGGGCCGGGATCCTTGCTCATCATCATCAGCCGCATGCCTTCCTCGGGCTGCAGCCGGATCACCAGCCGGTTGGGCTGCAGGTCGGCGCCGTCGCCTGGGAACACCGAGTAGGGCACGGCGCGAAACTGGATGACGATTTCGGACACTTTGGAGGGCAGGCGCTTGCCGGTCCGCAAGTAGAACGGAACGTTCGCCCAGCGCCACGAGTTGATCTCGGCCTTGAGCGCGACGAAGGTCTCGGTCGTGCTCTGGCGGCCCTCGCCGAGGTCGGTGAGGTAGCCGTCGACGCTCTTGCCGCCGGAGGCGCCGGCGACGTACTGGCCGCGCACGGTCACGTGGCCGATCTCGTGCGGCGCGATCGGCTTGAGGCTGCGCAGCACCTTGAGCTTCTCGTCGCGCACGCTGTCGTCGCCCAGCGAGATCGGCGGGTCCATGGCCAGCAGGCACAGCAGCTGCAGCATGTGGTTCTGCAGCATGTCGCGCAGCGCGCCGGAGGTGTCGTAGTAGTCGCCGCGGCCCTCGACGCCGACCGTCTCGCCCACCGTGATCTGCACGTGGTCGATCATGTCGCTATCCCACAGCCGCTCGAAGATGCTGTTGGCGAAACGAAGCGCGAGCAGGTTCTGCACCGTCTCCTTGCCCAGGTAGTGATCGATCCGGTAGGTCTGCGCCTCGGTGAAGACGCGGCCGACGTCGTCGTTGATCTGTTTCGCGCTCGCAAGGTCGTGGCCGATCGGCTTCTCCAGCACCACGCGGGAGCGCTCGGTGATCACGCCGTGGGCGGCGAGGTTGTCGCAGATCGGGCCATAGAGGTTCGGCGACGTCGCGAGGTAGAACACCCGGACGCGCTCCGGCTGCTCGCCCAGGATTTGGATGAGCGACGGCCAGCCCTCGTCGCGGGCGCCGTTCACCCGCGCGTAGTGCACGAGCTGCAGGAAGCGCTTCGTGGTCTCGGCGTCGAGGTCGGCGGCGGAGACGTGCCGCGTGAGAGCGCCGGAGGCGACGTCGCGGAAGCTCGCATCGTCGTGGTCGGAGCGGGCGGCGGCGATGACGCGGCTGCCCGGCGGGATCTGGCCGTCGCGGAACCGATAGTAGAGCGCCGGCAGCAGCTTGCGCAGGGTCAGGTCGCCGGTGGCGCCGAACACCACGCAGTCGAACACCTCGACGGGCTTTACGCTGGGTGCCATGCGGTGCGTCCTCCACAAAACTGGTAGCAAGAAAGGGTTCTTTTTTGCAAAAAGAAGCGCTCGCCTACACGATCGTCACCCGTAGTGCATTGGTCGTGCCTGCCTGGCCGAACGGCACGCCGGCGACGACGACGACCTGATCGCCGGACTGCGCGAAGCCGGCGCGCTGGGCGATGCGGGCGCCGTGGGTGACGGCGGCGCCCATCGTCATCACCTCGGCGGTGCGCACGGCGTGAACGCCCCAGCAGACGGCCAGACGGCGCGCCGTTTCGGCCGACGGGGTGAGGCCGAGCACGGGCACCGCCGGGCGCTCGCGCGAGATCCTGATCGCGCTCAGGCCGGAGGCGGTGAAGGCGACGATCGCCTTGGCGTCGACGGTGCGCGCGACCTGCACGGCGGCGGCGGCCATCGCGTCCGACAGCGACGGCTCGGAGGCGGGGCGGCTGGCGCGCATCTGCTCGGCCCAGCCGGCGTCGCGCTCCACCCGGGTCACGATCCGGTCCATCATCGACACCGCCTCGACCGGGTATTGGCCGGCCGCGGTCTCGGCCGAGAGCATCACCGCATCCGCGCCGTCGAACACCGCGGTGGCGACGTCCGACGCCTCGGCGCGGGTCGGCGCGGGAGCGCTGATCATGCTCTCCAGCATCTGGGTGGCGACGATCACCGGGCGGCCGAGCCGGCGGGCCTCGCGCACGATGCGCTTCTGGGCGAGCGGCACCTCTTCGGGCGGCAGCTCCACGCCGAGGTCGCCGCGCGCCACCATCACGGCGTCCGACAGCGCGAGAATGGTGGTGAGGTCGTCCAGCGCCTGCGGCTTCTCGACCTTGGTGAGCAGCCAGGCGCGGTCGCCGGCGAGCTGGCGCGCCTCGGCGACGTCCTCGGCGCGCTGCACGAAGCTCAGGCCGATATACTCGACGCCGTGCTCGAGCACGAAGGCGAGGTCGGCGCGGTCCTTCTCGGTCAGCGCCGGGATCGGCAGCGCGACGTCGGGCACGTTCACGCCCTTGCGGTCCGACAGCGGGCCGCCGACCAGCACCTCGCACTCCAGATGGTCGGCGCGGCGATTGCGCACCCGCAGGCGCAGCTTGCCGTCGTCGAGCAGCAGGTTGGTCCCGGCCGTCGCGGCGGCGAGGATCTCGGGATGCGGCAGCATCACGCGGCGGCTGTCGCCGGGGGTGGGGTTCAGGTCGAGCCGGAACGCCTGGCCGGTGGCGAGGTGGACGCGGCCGCCGCCGAAGCGGCCGACCCGCAGCTTGGGGCCCTGGACGTCGGCCAGGATCGCGATCGGGCGGCGCTCGCGCGCCTCCAGGGCGCGGATGGCGCGGATGCTGGCGGCGTGGTCGTCATGCGTGCCGTGCGAGAAGTTGAGCCGGAAGATGTCCGCACCCGCCTCGAACAGGCGGGCCAGCACGGCCGGGTCGCTGCTCGCCGGCCCCAGCGTCGCGACGATGCGGGTGCGGCGGTGGCGGCGGAAGGGATACTGGTCGATCGTCTTGTCCTCGCGGCGAATGCGCCCCCACTTACGAGGATGGCGGGACGGATGAAAGTTCCCCTGAACGTCCCCGGGCCGAGGAGCACAGCACATGGCGGCACCGAACATCGATGGAGCAACCCGCACCGAGCTTGAGGCGGCGGCGTTCCGGCGCCTCGTCGCGCATCTACAGGCCCGTACGGACGTGCAGAACATCGACCTGATGACGCTGGCCGGGTTCTGCCGCAACTGCCTGTCGCGCTGGTATCGCGAGGAGGCGGCCGAGCGCGGCGTGACCATCGCCGACCCGGACGCGCGCGCGATCGTCTATGGCATG
>CAXUCZ010000010.1:18771-20322 GCA_964249675.1 uncultured Acetobacteraceae bacterium
CGGAACTCGGCGCGGAATGTCGCCAACCTCCGGCTCCCCTCGTCGAAGGCCGGCCTGGTCCCCTTGACCAGCATGGCCCAGCTTTCCGAGTCGCGGGGCCCGACCGAGATCGAGCGGATGGGTCGTGAGCGGATCGTCACGGTCCTGGGCGCAGGTGGCGCCGCGCGCGCGATCGTCTATGGCATGCCCTACAAGGCCTGGCAGGCGCAGTTCCAACGCGAGCCGACCCGGCGGGTAGAGGACGCGGCCGCGAACCATCCTGCTCCGGACGGGGTTCCATGAAGGCACGGCAAGGCAAGGGGCTTTGCCCCTTGACCGCTTTTAAGGCGGAGCCTTTGAGATCCATTCGTTATTCGCGGCTCACCGGCACGTTCGGTGATTCGGGCGGTTGAATTACGCGGCTTCGCCAAGCAAGGAAGAGCGAGCCTGTCCCAATCGAAGCGGGTCGGGGCCCGGCGGATCCAGGGCAGGGCCCTGGCCTTTCCGCCTCGCTTCGGCTACTCGCCGCGCCCGGCTTAGCGGGAGGAGTTTGCATGGCGGCACAGGCTGCGGATCTCACCATCAGCGACGATGCCAAGGTTGGCGGCATTGCGGCTGACCGGCTGCGTTCGATCATCGATCGGATCGAGCGCCTGGAGGAGGAGCGCCGCGCGCTCGGCGGCGACATCAAGGACATCTACACCGAGGCCAAGTCCGCCGGTTTCGACGTCAAGGTGATCCGCCAGATCATCCGCATCCGCAAGCAGGAGCCGGCCGACGTTGAGGAGCAGGAGACGCTGCTTGACGTCTACCGCCGCGCCTTGGGCATGTAGCGTCCGTCAAGACAGGAAACCCATCGATGCGCATGATCCTCGCCGCGCCGGTCCTGGCGCTGCTCGGCGGCATCGCGGCGGCGCAGACGACGCCGACGCGCAATCCGGCCGACGTGCTGGCGGGCGCCTACACCGTCGAGCCGCAACACACCCAAGTCTATTGGAGCCTGTCGCATCTCGGCTTCACCAACTTCTATGGCCGCCTGAGCGACGTCTCCGGCTCGCTGTCGCTGTCGCCGACGAGCCCGGGGACGGACCAGCTCTCGATCGCCATGCCGACCGCCAGCCTCAACACGACCTCGGACAAGCTGAACCAGGAGCTGCAGGGCTCCGACTGGTTCGACGCCAGGAGCTACCCGACCATCGCCTACAAGAGCACTAAGGTCGACCTTCTCGGCCGCGGTCATGCGACCGTCACCGGCGCGCTGACGCTGCACGGCGTCACCCGGCCGGTGGTGCTCGACGTGCACTTCAATGCCGCCGGGGTTAACCCGATCGACCACCACTACACGGTGGGCTTCCAGGCGGCGGGCACCATCAGACGCAGCCAATTCGGGGTGACGAAATACGTGCCGGTGGTCGGCGACGACGTGTCGCTGATGATCAGCGCGGCGTTCGAGCAGGCGAACCCGCCTCGGTAAGGCAGGGGGCTTTGCCAGGCAGCGTTCGTCCGCCTGAACCTCAGGCGTGAGGGATCGGGCCTCACGGTTCAAGCGGAGTCCAGAGGCAGAGCCTTGGG
>CAXUCZ010000011.1:0-20175 GCA_964249675.1 uncultured Acetobacteraceae bacterium
GCTGAGGCGTGATCAGGTGTTGCACCGTCGTTTTGGTTCTGGCAGGCGCGCTGGCGACGATGACGCCTGCCGGCGCCGCGCCGCGCCACGGGGTGGCGGCGCCGCCGAAGGCGGTGCTGACCGGCCGTTGCGGCGCCGGCGCGCACCGCGTGCAAACGGCCTACGTTGCGGGCGACGGGCCGACCTGCTGCCGCGACGAGTTGGGTTGCGCCGAGTTCCTGTCGACCACGACGATCGTTCGCACCAAGGCGCCGATCCGGTCCTGACGGCGTTCGGCGGAACGGTCTTGCCGGCGCGCGAGGGCGGGATTATCGAGCAGGCATGAACACATTGGACCATGCGCTTCGCTATGATGCGCTCGAGCAGCTGCCCATCGCGGCGGCGCCTTTTCCACATGTCATCGTCGAGAAGTTCGTGCCTGAAGCGGTGCTGCGGCAGGTGGTCGGCGGGCTGCCCAAGCTCGACCGCGGCGGTTCCTACCCGATTGAGGGACTGAAGCTGGGCCAGGCGGGCGCGGCGCTGATGCGCAGCCTGGAGGGGCCGAGGTTTCGCGACGCGGTGGCGGTGAAGTTCGGCCTGGTGCTGGACGGCGCGCCGACCATGGTGACGCTGCGCGGCGCCTCGCGCGAGAAGGACGGCCGCATCCATCGCGACTCGGACAGCAAGCGGGCGACGGTGCTGCTGTATCTGAACCCGCAGACGGACGCCTGGGCGCGCCAGCAGGGCTGCCTGAGGCTGCTGCGCGACGGCGAGAACATCGACAACTACGCCGTGGAGGTGCCGCCGGTGGACGGCACGCTGCTGGTGTTTCCAAACGGGCCGACGACGTGGCACGGGCACAAGCAGTTCGTTGGGCAACGCTACGTCGTGCAGCTGAATTACATGACGAATGACGGCAAGGCGCGCTCGGAGTTGCGGCGGCATAAGGTGTCGTCGTTTATCAAGCGGATCGCTGCGTAGAGAAGCGGTTCTTTTTTGAAAAAAAGAACCAAAAAACTTTTGTCCGATTTGGTGCGGTGCTTGGCGCCACCGCAAACTAATGGATTTTAAAGGCTTCGCCTTTAATGGGGTCGAGGGGCAGCGCCCCTCGCCTTGCCTTCTGTTCCATCGGATGGGTGAACAATCCTCGCCCAGGGCGCAGGCTCGCCAGCAAGGCTGGCAGTAGAAGAAACGTCGAGACGACGGTGCTGGCGAGGCTGAGCAGCAGCAGCTTGCCCATGCTGGCCGTGCCGGGATGGCGCGACAGCGCCAGCGAGCCGAAGGCGGTCGCTGTGGTCAGCGCCGAGAACAGCACCGCTCGCGCCGTCGCCGAGGCGAGCGGGTCGCGCCGTCCGGCCCGCCAGTTCATGACGAAGTAGATGTTGAACGACACGCCGACGCCGAGCAGCAGCGGCAGCGCGATGACGTTGGCGAAGTTGAGCGGCAGCGGCAGCAGCACCGAGCCGAGCACGGTCAGCAGCGTCGACATCAGCAGGCTCGCCAGCACGAGCACCACGTCGCGCAGCCGGCGCAGCGCCAGGAACAGGATCACGGTGATGGCGAGCAGGGCGTATTCGGCGGCGGAGCGGAAGGCCACGACGATGGTGTCGGCGCTGCGCACGATGGTCGAGGCGGAGCCGGCGGCGTCGGGTGCGACGGAGGACACCTCGGCGACGAACTGGTGCAGCATCGCGGTGCCGCGCACGCTCGGGCCCGGCACGATCTGCAGCCGGTAGCGATCGCCCGGGATCGTCCAGTCGCGGCTGATGCTCGCCGGCACGTCGGCGACGGTGACCGCCTTGGCCGACAGGGCCAGGCGCAGCCGGTCGAGCTGCAGCGGCAGGAACTCGACCATGGCGGCGTTGGTGGCCATCAACAACGCGTCCGGGGCAGTGCGCAGACGGGCGAGGTCGGCGGCGATCAGCGCCAGCGGATGGTCGGGCGGCAGGCGCGGCAGGATCGGCGAGAGCGCGTCGCCGAGGGCCACGATCGCCCGGCGAATGGCGGCGGCGTCGATCGTCGGCGCGGTGGCGGGCGGGATCAGGCCGGGCAGCAGCAGGTCGGCGGCGTCCGAGATCAGCGGCAACTTGGCGGCCTGGTTCTCGGGCACGAAGCTGCTGAGCGAGAGCACGCTGTCGACGAGCTGGAGCGACTTCAGCTGGGTTGCCAGCGCGTCCGCCTGAGGCTGGCCGCGCACCAGGACTTCCATGGTGTAGGGGTTGGTCACCGGGTCGTCGATCAGGTCGGTGAGCGTGCGCATCGCCTCGGTATTGGGGTTCTTGGTGTGCAACGGGTCGTTGTCGAAGGCGAGCAGCGGCAGCAACGCGACGGCGGCGACGGCGAGCACGCTGAACAGCGCCAGCAGGACGACGCGAAAGCGGGTGATGAGGGCGTCGATCGGGTGCAGCAGGGCGAGGCCGACCTCCTCCTGCTCGCCATGCGGGCGGAACAGCGCCAGTGCGGCGGGCAGCACCGTCAGCGTGCAGGCGAAGGCGAACAGCATGCCGACGCCGGCGATCAATCCGAGCTGGGCGACGCCGACGAAGGCGGTGGGGGTGAAGGCGAGGAAGCCGGAGGCGGTGGCGCTGGCGGCGACCAGGATCTGCACGCCGGCGCGTCGGCCGGTCGTGCGCAGCGCGTCGGCGATCTGCGGATGCAGCAGGCGCTGCTCGCGCATGCGGACGCTGAACTGGATGGCGAAGTCGACCGCGATGCCGACGAACAGCACGGCGAAGGCGACCGAGACGAGGTTGAGCGTGCCGACCGCCAGCGCCGCGAAGCCGGCGGTGAGCAGCAGGCCGAGGAACAGCGTGATCACGATCGGCACGATGAGGCGCCAGGAGCGCACCGCCAGGAACAGCCAGAGGATCACCAGCAGGGAGCTGACGACGAGGCCCTTCACGGCGCCCTGGGCGACGGAGGCGAACTCCTCGTCGTCGAGCGCGATCGAGCCGGTGACGCGCACCCGTGCCAGGTGCTGGCGCACGAAGGGCAGCCGGGCGATCGCGCGGCGGACCACCGTGGTGCCGGTGGCGCCGGGCTGCAGGGCGCCGTAATCGAGCTTCGGCTTGACGATGACGAAGCGGTAGCGGCCGGCCTGGTCGGCGAGCGAGCCGGCGAGCAGGCGCTCCCAGGAGAGCGGCTGCGGGTGGCCGGCGGCGGCGGCGGCCAGGGCGGTGTGGAAGCCGGACAGCGCCGGCAGGAACGGCTGCAGATTGGCCTGGCCATGCGCCACGCCCTCGGCGATCAGCGACAGGGCGCCGAGCAGGCCGCGCAGCGTCGGGTCGGCGTTGAGCTTGCCGAGGAAGGGCTGGGCGTCGATCGTCTGGTCGAGCAGGCTGGTGAGCTCGGGCACGTCGAGGAACAGGAAGGCGTTGCGTTCGAGGTAGGGCGCGGCCTCCGGCCGGTCGATCGACAGGATGTGCGGGTTGCCGGCCAGTGCCGCGACCAGGCCGGCGGCGGTGACGTCCGCCTCCTCGGGGATGCGGCCGTCAATCACCACGGCCAGCGTGTCCTCGCCCTGCGGAAACGCGCGCTGGATCTCGGCACCTCGGCGCTTCCAGGGCAGGCTGGCGGAGAACAGCTTGCCGGTGTCGGTCGAGACGCCGAGATGGGTGGTGACGGCCCAGTAGCTGCCGCCGCCTGCCAGGGCCGCGAGCACCAGCACGAGCCAGGCGTTGCGGGCGCAGAAGGCGGCGAGACGGCCGAGGCCGATCGGCACCCAGGCCGACCAGCCGGCGGAGGTGCCGCTCATCGGCCGAGCCCGCGGCCACGCGCCGCGCGCAGCCGTGGTCGGCGTCGGCGCAGCGTCAGCAGCCGCATCACGGTCACAACGCCGACGACCGGGGTTGCGAGCGCGGCGCCGATCAGCACCAGCGGGAACAGGCCGAGCCAGCCAGCGGGCGCCATCAGGTACAGGGCGTCGTCGGGGTCGAAGCCGAAGCGGCCGGAATAGACCTTCTGCCCGGACGGCAGCATCTGCTCGAGCTGCTCGGACCACCAGTTGGTCAGCGCCAGGGCAAGCGCGACCGCCAGGCCCAGCGGGATCGCCGCGGCGCCGAGCCAGCCATGCCGGGCGCCGAGCCCGATCGCGGCGAAGAAGGCGACGTTGACGCCCTGGTCGACATAGTAGTCGTAGAGGTGGCCGCCGGGGCTCATCATCTTGCCGATGCGGGCGAGCTCGCCGTCCATGCGGTCGAGGAAGGCGGAGAGCAGCCAGGCGAAGCCGCCCCACAGCACGCCGGTGCGGGTGCCGAGCGCGAACAGCAGGCAGGCCGCCGCGCCGGTCAGCAGGCGCAGGGTCGTCAGGTGGTTGGGGGTGACGCCGCGGCCGACCAGCGGGCGGACCAGCGGGCGGGCGGCGCGATGGGTCCAGGAGTCGCCGATCATCGCGCGATCTCGCGCGGGGCGCTCACTGCGCGATCTCGCGCGGGGCGGTCATCGCGCGGCCTCGCGCGGGCACTCATCGCGCGACCTCGCGCGGGCGCTCACTGCGCCGCCTCGCGCAGCGGCTCGGCGGCGAGGCTGTCGGGCGGGGCGGGTTGGATGCGGGCGGGGCCGGCGCGCAGCACCTGCCAGGCGACGAGGGCGGGGACGCCGAGCACCACCTCGCGCAGGCGCTTGACCAATGACAGCGCGATCGCAAGCTCGGGCGAGAGCGAGAACAGGCCGCAGATGACGATGTAGCCGCCCTCCTGCACGCCGAGCGCGCCGGGCACCGCGAAGCCCACCGCCTTGAGCGCCTGGCCGAGGCTCTCGATCACGAGGCCGACCGAGAGGCTGACGTCATGGCCGAGCACGTGCATCGCCAGGCACACCTCGAGCGCGCCGAGCAGCCAGGAGATGCTGTGCCACAGGCCGGCCATCGCGAGGTTTGCCGGCGCGCCGTAGAGCCGGCGGATGGTGGCGTGCAGGCCCTCGACCTCGCCGAACCCACCCCAGCCGATCATCCGGCCAAGCCGCATCAGGCCGCGCTCGATCAGCACCGCGAGGCCGAACCACTGGGCGGCGAGGAAGCCGGCGGCGGCGAGCATGGCGACGACCAGGCCGCCGATCACGGCGTGGGCGACGGTCGCATGAGTGGGGCTCGCGTCCAGGCCGGCGAGGAGCACGCCGAGACCCAGCAGCGTAAAGGCGATCTGAGTGACCATTTCCATCGTCAGGTCGCACACCGCGCCGGCGATGGCGTCGACCAGGCGCAGGCCGGCGCGGCGGAGCAGCGAGGCGGCGACGAACTCGCCGCCGATCTGGGCGACCGGCAGCAGGTTGTTCACGCCCTCGCGGATCCAGCGCAGCCGGGCATAGGCAAACAGGCTCGGGCGCGGCCGGGTCGGGCCGGCGACGGTGCGCCAGGCAGCGGCGGAGAAGGCGAGCTGGATCAGGTGGAACAGGATCACGGCGGACAGGCCGAGCCAGCCGGCATGGCCGATCAGGTCGAACACCCGGCCGATGCCGTAGCTGGCCAGCAGCCAGGCGGCCAGGCCGACGCCTGCGGCAAAGCCAAGAACGGCTCCGAGCCGCATCGGTGGTCGTCTCCTCAGTGGCTGTCGGGGCGGCGCCGCGCAGACCCCCGGATGTCCGGGCGGCGGCCGCGATGCTACTAGCTGCTCCATGCGCGACACGGAAGCCCTGGCGCCGGAGACGGCGGCGTTTGCCGATCACCCTGTTACCTTGCTGCTCACCCCCGGGCCGCTCACCACATCGCGGGCGACGCGGGCGGCGCTGGGGCGGGACTGGGGCTCGCGCGACGCGGCCTTCATCGCGCTGAGCGAGGGCGTGCGGGCGCGGCTGACGGCGCTCGCCGGGGTGGCGGCCAGCCACGTCGCGGTGCCGGTGCAGGGCAGCGGCACCTTTGCCGTCGAGGCGGCGGTCGGCTCGCTGGTGCCGCGCGACGGGCGGCTGCTGGTGCTGGTCAACGGCGCCTATGGGCGGCGGATCGCGACCATCGCGGCGAGGCTCGGACGGTCGGTCGCGATACTCGAGGCGGGCGAGGACGAGGCGATCGACGCCGCGGCGGTCGCCGCCCGGCTCGCGGCCGACCCGGCGATCACCGACGTCGCACTGGTGCACTGCGAGACGACCAGCGGGCTGCTCAACCCGCTCGACGCCATCGCGGCCGTGGTCGAGGCGGCCGGACGGCGGCTAATGGTCGACGCGATGAGCAGCTTCGGCGGAGTGCCGATCGACGGCCGGGCCACCCGCTTCGCCAGCCTGATGGCCTCGTCCAACAAGGGGCTCGAAGGCGTGCCGGGGCTCGGCTTCGTGCTCGCCGAACGGGCGCTGCTTGCACGATCGGCCGGCGTGTCGAGCAGCCTCAGCCTCGATCTCTACGACCAATGGCAAGGCTTCGAGCGGAACGGGCAGTGGCGGTTCACGCCGCCGGTGCAGGTGGTGGCGGCGCTGGCGGCGGCGCTGGACCAGCTTGCCGAGGAAGGCGGCGTGCCGGCCCGCAACGCGCGCTACCGGGCGAACCGCGACGCGCTGGTCGCCGGCATGCGGCGGCTGGGGTTCACGCCCTACCTGCCGGCGGCGCTGCAGGCGCCGGTCATCGTCACCTTCCACGAGCCGCCAGGCTTCGACTTCGAAGGCTTCTACGCGTTTCTGCAGGCGCGCGGGATCGTCATCTATCCGGGGAAGCTGACACGGGCGCCTAGCTTTCGGATCGGGTGCATCGGCGCGATCGATACGACAGACATCGAGCGGGCGCTCGGGGCAGCCGGAGATTATGTCAGGCAGGAAGCGCTTCTTTTTTGAAAAAAAGAAGCAAAAAACTCTTATCCGATTAGAACATGTCTGACTGGATCGGGCTACTTTCGGATGAAAGTTTTTTGGTTCTTTTTTAAAAAAGAACCTCTTCCTACTCTCCGATAAACCCCTGGAACCGCCTGGCCACCTCGTGCGGCGGGATGGTCGGGCGGCCGAGGGTGGCGAGCGAGCCGGGGCGGATGCGGGCGTGGATCAGGGTCGGGCCCGGCTGCGCCAGGGCGGCGGCCAGCGCGGTGTCGAAGCCGGGGGCGTCGTCGACGACGTGGGCGGTGCGGTAGCCGCAGGCCAGGGCGACGGCGGCGAAGTCGACGACGGGCGAGACGGTGGCCTGGCCGCCGGTGCTGTCGTGGACGCCGTTGTCGAGCAGGACGTGGGTCAAGTTGGGTGGGCGGTTGGCGCCGATGGTGGCCAGGGTGCCGAGCTTCATCAAGGCGGCGCCGTCGCCGTCGAGCACCACGACCGGACGGGCGGTGTTCAGGGCGACGCCGAGGCCCATGCCGGCGGCGCAGCCCATCGAGCCGACCTGGTAGAGGTGCTGGGGGCGGTCGGCCAGGGTGAACAGTTCGCGGCCGGTTTTGCCGGTGGTGGCGATGATCGCGGCATCGTCGCGCACGGCGGCGAGCAGGCGCTCGAGCAGGGCGATGCGGGTGGGGCGTTCGGCATGGCGCTGCAGGTCGTGGCGGGCGCCGGGCGGCTGCGGGACGTGGGGCGACTCGTCGAGTGGACCGTCGGCGACGTCGCCTTGGCGCATGACGAGGACGACGGGCAGGCCGGTGGCCTGCATCGCCTCGCTCGCCCGGTCGAGGGTGGGGGCGATGGCGTCGGGATCGTTGGGGAAGGCGAAATACCGCAACTCGATGGTGTCGAGGAGCTGGTGCATGACGCGGCCCATGAGGGCGTGCTGTGGCTCGTCGGGGCGGCCGGGCTCGCCGCGCCACGTGCAGACCAGCAGGGTGGGAATGCGGAACGGCGCGTTGAGCGAGGTCAGCGGGTTGACGGCGTTGCCGAGGCCGGAGTTCTGGCACATGACCGCGGTGCCGCGGCCCGCGAGCCAGGCGCCGGCGGCGATGGCGACCGCCTCGCCTTCGCTGGCGGCGCCGATGTAGTCGAGGTCGGGGCGGCTGGCGGTTCGATTGATCAGCGGCGTGAGATAGGAGCACGGCACGCCGGTGTAGAAGGTCGTGCCGCGGGCGGCGGCGGTATCGAGAAAGGCGTCGGCCTGGATCATGCGGTTGTCTTGTCGCGCCCGCAGGTCCGGGTCAACCGCGCCTTGACATCTTGCCTATCGGCAAGATTTCCTTAAGCAATTGATCTCGCTCATTTCCGCTATGGCGACTCCCCTGCCCGCTCCCCTGTCGAACAAAGGCATGGGAGCCACGAGGTCCTCGTTTCAAGCAGCTGGAGCCTGGGGCCTCCCGGCCCGTCGTGCGAATGCACGCTGGCGCGTGACGGAGCCCGGAGGCAGAGCCTCCGGCCTTGCCTGCCTCAGCTGAAGTTCCGTGCGTCCGCGAGGTCGGTCATGGTGTCGACGTCGAGCCAGTGGCCGGTGATGTAGTGCACCCGGACCGGCAGGCGGGCGGCGAGCCGGCTGAGCAGGGCCGGCAGGTCGGCGCTTGGCAGGGTGGCGTCGGCGCGCATGGCGTCGAGCTCCTCGCGGACGGCGCGGGCGCCGGTGGCGGTCAGCTTCATCAGGCCGATCCACTCGCCGCTGGCCTCCGCGGGCGCGACGTCGCCGATGGCGGTGAGGCGGGCGGGCTCGTCGTCGAAGAAGCCGCCGCTATCGCGGCGGCTGGCGCGCACCAGGTCGCGCGGGGCGGTGGCGCGGCTGTTGCGGCCGGGCGGGGTGGCGTCGACGACGACGACGACGTCGTCCGGCAGCGCGAGCAGGCCGTCGAGGATGTAGCGGCGGAACAGCACGTCGCCGTAGACCACGACCGTGTCGCCGGTGAGCTTGTGGGCGGCGCAGGCGAGCGAGGCGGCCTCGCCGGTTGTCGCGTGGTCGTCATTGTCGACGGTGGCGAAGCCGTCCGCGAGCACCGCCTCCTTGCGGTAGCCGCGCACGACGGTGACGTCATGGACGCTGCTCTCGGTCAGAGTGGCGACGAGGAGCTTGAGCAGCGGCTTGCCGCGCACGTCGATCATGCATTTCGGCCGGTCAACGGTGGCGCGGCCGAGAGTGCTGTCGGGAGCGGCGCCGCGCGAGGCGGCGAGCACGATGCCGGCGGTGGCGGGCATGGCCGGCAGGTAGCGGGCCGAGGCTTCCTCCAGCTCGCGGTTGCCGGTGAGCTTGAAGATGTCGCGCACCGGGGTGATGCGGCCCTCCACCTCCTGCAGCGACTCGTCCTGCATGATCCGGCTGGCGGTCGCGCGCATGGCGGTGATCGACGAGCGGACCAGGTGGTTGGCCCAGATGATCATCGAGACGCCGGCATGGCGGAAGACATCGGTCGGCGTCGCATAGTACATCGTGGGGACGATGACGACCGGGGCGCGGCCGCCCCAGCGGTCCATGAAGCCGGTGATCTCGGCGGCGGTGGACTTCTTGGAGTGGATCAGGATCGCGTCGGCGCCGGCCTGGTGGTAGGCCTCGGCGCGGCGCAGCGCCTCCTCCATCGAGTGGCCGCTGATCAGGGCTTCCACACGGGCGACGATGCTGAACTCGTCCGAGGTCTGGGCGTCCTTGCCGGCGCGGATGCGGCCGCAGAACTCCTCCGTGTCGGCGAGCGGCTGGGCCTCGCCGATGAAGGAGTTGGTCTTCGGGAACAGCTTGTCCTCGATGCAGACGCCGGCGATGCCGCGCTCGCCGAGCTTGCGCACCAGGCGGCGGACGTTGTTGAAATTGCCGTAGCCGGTGTCGCCGTCGACCAGGATCGGCAGGGTGGTGGCGTCGGCCATGTATTCGAGCAGGTCGAGCACTTGCGTCCAGGACGCCTCGTTGTTGTCGCGCAGGCCGAGCGAGGCGGACATGGAGAGGCCCGAGGCCCAGATGCCGGCGAAGCCGGCCTCCTCGACGATCTTGGCGGACAGGCCGCTATGGGCCTCCATGATGAAGCACAGCTCGGGGCTGGCGAGCAGGTGGCGCAGGGCGGCGGCGCGGGTGGGCGCCAGGGTGGGCGCCAGGGTGGGCGCCAGGGTGGGGCTGGCGGCGCCGGAGACCGATCCCTGCTGCAGCAGGTCAGCTCCGGGCTGCAGGCTGCGGGCTTGCTTCAGGTCATCGGGCATCGTAGCGAACCTCGGCCGGCCGGCATCCGGACAGGGTGTCCGCCAGCGGGATCACGCCCTGTAATACCAACGTCACAGCGCGACAACGCCGCTGTCGACGACGCGGCATGGATGGGCGAGGCGATGGCAGCAGGGCAACAGGCGCTGATCCTGGCGGCAGGCGTGGGCAAGCGGCTCGGCGGCGCGGGCGAGGACCTGCCCAAGGCGCTGCTGCGGCTCGGGGGCGAGACGCTGATCGCGCGGCATGCGCGGCTGCTGCGGCAGGCGGGGATCGAGGCGATCACCGTCGTGGTCGGCTACCGGGCGGAGGCGTTGCGGGCGGAGCTGGCGAGGCTGCCGGAGCCGGCGGTGGCGACGATCCACAATGCGGACTTCGATACGGGCAGCGTGGTGTCGCTGCTGGCGGGCGCACCGGTGCTGCGCTCGGGCGGGCAGATCGTGCTGATGGATGCGGACGTGCTGTATGACGGGCGGATGATGGCGCGGCTGATGGGCAGCCGGCTTGCCAACACGCTGCTGCTCGACCGCGACCTGGAGCCGGGCGACGAGCCGGTGAAGATCTGCCTGGCGGGGGAGCGGATCGTCGATTTCCGCAAGCGGCCGGAGCATGCGGGCGAGTGGGGCGGCGAGTCCGTCGGCTTCTTCCGCTTTGCGCCCGACGCGGCGGCGGAGCTGGCGGCGCGGGCGGGCGAGTATGTGGCCGGCGGGCGGGGCGGGCTGGAATACGAGGAGCCGATCCGGGACATGATGCTGGCGAGCCCGGACGGGCGGTTCGGCGTGGAGGACGTCACCGGGCTGCCCTGGACGGAGATCGATTTTTCGGCTGACCTTGACCGGGCGCGGGCGCTATTGCCGCTGCTCGCCGACTGACGCGCCAGCACAGGATTCCACCCGATGCCCGACACGATGATGCAGGCCCAGCGCTCGGACCGGCCGGACGCCGCTGCGCGCGCCGCCATGGAGCGCGACGGCTACCTTGTCGCGCGGGGCTTCTTCGATGCGACCGCGACGGCCGACCTGCTGCGCTGGACCGAGGAGCTGTATGCGGCGCCCGAGGCGGCGGGGCGGCATTGGGTGTATCGGGAGAACAGCCTGACCGAGCCGGGACGGCGAGTGGTGCAGCGGATCGAGAATTTCTGTCCGTATCATGCCGGGTTCGGCGGGCTGATCGAGCAGGGCGCGCTGGCGGACTGGGCGGGCGCGCTGCTCGGCGGGCCGGTGGTGCTGTTCAAGGACAAGATCAACTTCAAGGAGGCAGGCGGGCCGGGCTTCACGCCGCACCAGGACCAGGCCGCCGGGTGGACGCGCTACGCGCCGATCTTCGTCACCGCGATGGTGACGCTGGACGCGACGACGCTGGAGAATGGCTGCCTGGAGATGGCGGCGGGGCGGCACCGCGAGGGGATGCTGAGTGAGGAGTGGGCGCCGGTGGAGGCGGCGGCGCTCGCGCTCGTTGCGGTGCCGACGGCGCCGGGGGACGTGATCTTCTTCGACAGCTTCGCGCCGCACGCGAGCGGGCCGAACCTGACCGACAAGCCGCGGCGGGTTTTGTACCTGACGTATAATCTGGCCGAGCATGGCGATCAGCGGGTGCAGTATTACGCCGACAAGCACGCGTCGTTTCCGCCGGACGTGGAGCGGGATGGGACGACGGAGTATGTGTTCAGGGTTTAGGTCAGACCACGGCTCTGCCGTGGACGCTGGCGGCGCCAATCACACCCGCGTCATAACGGTGGCCAAGGCTCGATTTTCGCACGACTCATTTCGTTTGCGATTATGATATCGATACGGCGCGCGTTGCTTGTGCTCACGCATGCTGTCGGCAGCTAACGTTCCTGCGTCGGGCTCCGCATACAGCGCCCCGGGTGACGAAGGGGGATGTCCGATGTCATATGATCCGGCGAACGACGCTCGGCTGCGGCGCGAGGAAGCCCGCCGACAGGCAGATTTTCGCGAGAACGCCACGCTTCAGCGAGAGCGAAACCTGAAGAACGAGGCGACGCGCAACGCGAACTTCTACAAGTCGATGCGAAACGCCCGTTCGGCTCCGGCAATCGTGCCTGGCACCACCTGGACCGGCCGCCCGCACCGCACGGAGGAAGGCGGTGTCAGCGCAGGCAGCGCAGGCAGCAGCGGATTGTGGAGTCTGATCTCCTCAGTGGGCGGGCTTGCGGTCGCCTACGTCGTCTGGCGCCGGCTCGGCGACGCAAACCCGACGCACCCGTTCGCCGCGCTCGGCGTCGGGGCGGTCTCGGGTTATGTCACGGCAAAGATCGTGGACAGCGGGCCGGTGCGCGCGCTCGTCAAGTTCGCGTTTTTCGCGTCGATCATCGGCGGAACTTTGTGGTTGCTCGCACATCGCGGCTGAGGGCGCCGGTGACGTCGAGCGTCGATCACCGACCGCGTTCCAGCCTGGACCGGGTTGGAGCAGCGCACACGACTTCACCCTACCGTCTGGCGACGCCGGAGACCAGGGACAGGTATTCCCAGACGATGGTGGCGGCGGCGAGCGAGGTGAGCTCGGCGGTGTCGTAAGGTGGGCAGACTTCGACGACGTCCATGCCGCGGAAATCCAGACCGGCGAGGCGGCGCAGAAGCGATTGCATCTGCCAGGCGAGAACGCCGCCAAATTCGGGAGTGCCGGTGCCGGGGGCGGCGGAGGGGTCCAGCGCGTCGACGTCGATGCTGAGATAGCAGGGGGTGTCGCCGACCACGGCTCGGGCCTGAGCGGCGATGGCGGCGGGGCCGGCTTCGTGGAGGTCGAGGGCGGAGACGATGGTGACGCCCTGCCCCACCGTCCAATCCCAGACCTCGCGCTGGACGGGGGAGCGGATGCCGATCTGGATGGTGCGGCGGGGATCGATCAGGCCTTCGCGGATGGCGTGGTAGAAGACCGAGCCGTGCGCGTAAGGCTGGCCGAAGCTGTCGGGCCAGGTGTCGACATGGGCGTCAAGATGGATCAGGGCGAGCGGGCCGGTGCGGGGCTTCAGGGCGCGCAACAGCGGCAGGGTGATGCCGTGCTCGCCGCCCAGAGCGATCAGGTGGTGCAAGCCGGCCGCCTGACGCTCGATAAGGGTCAGGCTGGCGGCGATGTCGCCCAGCGCGATGTCGAAGTCGCCGATGTCGGCGAGCGGCAGGGTGGCGGGGTCGACCCAGGTGGCGGGATGGGCGCCATCGGTCAGCATGCGGCTGGCGGCGCGGATGGCGGCGGGGCCGAAGCGGGCGCCGGGGCGGTTGGTGGTGCCGACGTCGAGCGGTATTCCGGCGATGACCAGCGGCGCGTCTCTGTCGGCATTCCGAATGCCCAAGAAGCTCGGGTGCGTGGCGAAGGTGGGCGTTGTGCTCATCGAAATGCGGTCTGGGGCCGCGGGCCGCGTCGTGCAAGGGCACGCTTGCGCGTGACGGGTCAGGGGCGGCCGCCTTGCCTTACTTGATCCGGCTCACGCATAGCCGGAATGGGAAGAACCAGGAGATTTGGGCGTCCGGGATGCTGGCCTCGGCGAGGCGGGCGCGCCAGTCGGCGGGCGAAAAGGCGCGGGCGAAGGAGACGGGGCCGTCGTGCTGGACGAAGCGGTGCAGGCGCAGCAGGCGGGAGCTGGTGCGGAAAAAGTAGTAGGGTAGCGGGTGGCGATGCAGGTCGTTGACGAACCAGCCGAGGCGGGCCGTTTGCTCGGACCAGCGGAGGAAGCGGACCAGGGTAGGGTCGTCGAGATGGTGGGCGAACAGCGAGCTGACGACGAGGTCCGGCGGCGTGGCGGGGCGATAGTCGGACAGGCAGGCGGGGACCGAGGCGAGCGGCTGCCGGGCGGGGACGGCTTGGCCGGCGGCGGTCGCGTGTGGGTTGAGGTCGACGCTGGTCAGATGGAGGTCGACCTGGCGGCGTGTGGCCCAGCGGTCGATGGCGCGCAGCATGTCGCCGTAGCCGCCGCCGATGTCGACGATGCGCAGCGGGCCGGGGTGGCGGCGGGCGACGGCGGCAATGAAGGCGAGCGTTGGACGATAGCCGAGGCTGAGGCGGTTGACGCGCGCGAGGTCAAGCAAAGCCGCACGGGTGTCGTCCGAGCCGCCGGCCTCGTCCATCAGCTCGGGAGCGAGGATCCGATGCGAGAGGTCTGGCATTAAAAGGAAGGGCTTCTTTTTTGAAAAAAAGAAGCAAAAAACTTTTGCCGCGCTGTCGCGGGGCGTGACGACCAGCGGTGTTGACGTGGTGAGAAGGTCATCGACTGGACAAAAGTTTTTTGGTTCTTTTTTTCAAAAAAGAACCGCTTCCTTCCTTCAGGCGGCGTGGAACAGCATGGTCTCGGCGACCAGGCCGGGGCCGAAGCCGAGGGCGCACCCGGTGGCGCCTGACGGCGGGCGGTCCTCGAGCAGGCGTTTGAGGACGAACATGATGGTGGCGGAGGACATGTTGCCGTAGCTGGCGAGGGTTTCGCGCGAGGCGGCCAGGGCGACGTCCGGCAGCGCCAGCGAGGATTGCACGGCGTCGAGCACCGAGCGGCCGCCGGGATGGACGGCCCACAGGTCGATCTGCTCCGGCTCAGCATTGTCGAGGATCAACGCGCGGTCGCGGGTGAGGCCCTCGGCGATGGCGCCGGGGACCTGGCCGGAGAGGTGCATGTCGAAGCCTTGGTCGCCGATGCGCCAGGTGATCAGGCCATCGCTGGCGGGCACCAGGGCGGCATGAAATCGGTCGAGCGCCAGACCCTCGGGCTCGGCGGTGATGATCGCCGCCGAGCAGCCGTCGCCGAACACGAGGAAGCTCAGCACCTGCTCGAGCTCGGAGGATTCCTGCAGATGCAGGGTGCAGAGCTCGAGGTTGACGAGCAGCACGCGGCTGGCCGGCTCGGAACGGACGATGTGGCGGGCGAGCTTCAGCGCATTGAAGGCGGCGTAGCAGCCCATGAAGCCGACGAAGGTGCGCTCGACGCTGACCAGGCCGAGCTCGGCGGCGATCTGCAGGTCGAGGCCGGGAGCGTAGAAGCCGGTGCAGGAGACGCAGATCAGGTGGGTGATGCGGCCGAGTGGGCCGAGATCGGCGACGGCGCGGAGCGCGAGCGGCAGGGCGGCGGTCTCGAACAGGCGCATCCGGGTGCGCGAGCCGGGGAAGTCCCCGCGGCTATACAGCGCGTGGGCGTTGATGGTTTCCGACGAGAGCTCGGCCGCCAGCGACAGGGTGGAGTAGCGGTGCTCGATGGCGCCGCGGCTGGCCATGCGGTCAAACACCTTCACCTTGCGCTCGTCATCCAGCAGGAGGCGGGCGAAGGCGATGAACGCCGTGTGCACATCGTGCTGCGGAACGCTGGTGGCGACGCGGTTCAAATGGGCTGTGGTGATGCTACGCCTCCCGCCGGCGCCCTGACCGTCGCGCATGCGGACGCGATGATGCGCGTGGCGGCCGGCAAAAGCGAGACGTCCGGGTGGGTGTCAGATGGACGATAGCGCGACAGTGAACCGCTTCCGGAGCTTGGGTCACGGTCTCGGGGCGGCGCCTCGAGCCTCGGGCTCCGCCTAGATCTGCACCACCGAGTTGAGGTCGAACGTCGCGCCGGACGGGTTCTCGCCGATGCGCAGGGTGGTGGCGCTGGTCGCGTTGTAGGGCGGCACCGGCAGATTGTATGGGGCGGGGACGCCTTTGTAGACGCGGCCGGCGAGGTCGTATTTGGAGCCGTGGCAGGGGCAGAGATAGCCGCCCGGCCAGTTGGCGACCGGGTCGGTGGGGCTGGCGTTGGGGTAGAAGGTGGGCACGCAGCCGAGATGGGTGCAGATGCCGACCATCACCGCGAACTCCGGCTTGACCGAGCGGTGCCAGTTCTCGGCGTAGGGCGGCTGCTGGTTGACGTGGCTGTTGGGGTCGCTCAGCAGGCTGAGCACGGCCGGCTCCTGCAGCGTCTTCAGCGCGGCCGGCGTGCGATTGACGACGAAGATCGGCTTGCCGCGCCAGACGACGACGATCTGCTGGCCGGGCTCGACCTTGGAGACGTCGACGTCGATGGCCGAGCCGGCGGCGAGCGTGTCGGCGGCGGGCTCCATGCTGTCGATGAACGGCCAGATGATGGCGCCGCCCATGATCGCGGCGCCGGCGCCGACGACGAGGGTGAGGAAGTCGCGCCGCGTGTGCTGGCCGTCCGGTCCGCCGCTTGGCCCAGGATGGCCGCCGGTCGGGCCGGAGGCGTGGGTCGAGGACGACATGGCAGGCTCCTTATGCGTGTGCGGGCACGTCAAGCCCGAGCGCGGCGGCGCGGCGTCGGCGGCCGGGTCTACGGGGCTGTAATTGGCGCATGGGGGGCGGTTTGCAAAGCCCTGGGCCCGATCGGCAGGCCGCAGCGGTTGCGATACAGCGCGATCATGCGGTCGGCATAACCCGCGGCGGTGAAGTCGCGCTGGTAGAGGGCGTGGCCGTTGGCGGCGAGGCGGGTGCGCAAGCCCGGGTCGGCGGCAAGCTCGGTGATGGCGGCGGCAAGGCGGCCGACGTCGCCGGGCGGCACCAACAGCGCGGTGCGGCCGTGCTGCAGCACCTCGGGGATGGCGCCGACCGGGGTCGCGATCACGGCGACGCGGCGGGCGAGCGCCTCGAGGATGACGAGGGGCAGGCCCTCGTCGTGCGAGGGCAGCACCAGCACGTCGGCGGCGGCCAACTCGGCGGCGGCGGCGGCGGCGCTCAGCCAGCCGGTGAAGCGCGGCTGCAGGCCGTGCGCGGCGGCGAGCTTGCGAAAGCGCGCCACCTCGCCGCCGCCCGCCAGCACGAGCTCGCCGCGGAACGGCAGGCCGGCGACGGCCTCGATCAGCTCGGGCACGCCCTTGCGGTCGGACAGGTTGCCGAGGAACAGCAGCCGGAAGCCGGGCCGGAGGCGGGGCGACGACACCGGCAGCAGCGGCACGCCGTTGCGCAGCATGACGACCCGGCCGGGCGGCACGCCGAGCTGCCCGATCACCCAGGCGCGCATCGCCTCGCCCAGCACGACGCACAGCGTCGCCTGGCGGAACGTCCAGCCGAGCAGGCGGGCGAGCGGGCGCGGCAGCCGGCGATGGAAGGCGGCGATCCGGGCGGCGTGGAGGTGCAGCAGCACCGGGCGATTCAGGGCGCGGGCGAGCAGCAGCAGCACGCCCTTGCGCAGCACCGAACCGCGCTCGGCGACGTGCAGGTGCAGCAGCAGCGACGGCTCGGTGCAGTGGGCGACGACGAGGCGGGTCATTGCCCGGATCATCGCCCAGGGGGTGCGCCAGAGGGTGGCGCCGCGTGTCTCCAGCCGCTCGAAGCGGACCGGCAGGTCGCGGCGCACCGCCTCGTCGGCCAACGTGTCGGCAATGCGGCCCATGCCGCCGCCGGCGGCGCCGTAGGGTGAGGCGAGCAGGCAGAGCGGCCGTGGATCGTCGCGCTTGAGCATGGCGGCAGCCGCCTTTTGGTTGAGTTGCGACACGTTACTCGCGTATGACGTGCAGCATACGCCCGCGCTACGCGCAAGCTTGTTGGTGAAGGTCGACGCATGCAGGTTTCCGACGCGCCCGTGTTCCCCCTGCCCTCGCCGCGCGAGCTGCTGGTCGGCGCGCTGGCCGACCGACGGCGCATCCTGGCGGTGAGCGCCGGGGTGTTGGGGCTGGCGGTGCTGCTCGCGCTGCTGCTGCCGACGCGCTACCAGGCGAACGCCTCGCTCGTGGTGCTGCTCGGGCCGGAATACACGGTGCGGGCGGAGGCCGGCGCGCCGGTGGAGGCGAGCGGCACGCTCGAGAGCGACCAGATCATGAAGGCCGAGGTCGAGATCCTCAACGGCGACGGCCTGCATGAGCAGGTGATCCGGCGCGTGGGGCTGCGGCGGCTGTACCCGCGCGCCGCCAAGGCGCCCGGGCCGCTGGCATCGGCGCTGCGCTGGATCGTGGGCGGCGGCGATGTCGACCCGGCCAAGCGGGCGGTCGAGCGGTTCGACGGCGCGCTCGACGTCGAGGCCAGCAAGGATGCCAACGTCATCACCGTCAGCTTCCGCAACCGCGACCCGGTCGTCGCGGCGGAGACGGTCAACACGCTGATCCTGCTCTACCAGGCGCAGCGTCGACGCATCTATGTCGACCCGCAGACCAGCATGGTGGAGGGCGAGGTCAGCCGTCTCGATGCCGCGCTGGCACAGGCCGACGCAGCCCTCGGCGCGTTCCGACGCTCGCACGACATCGCCAATTTCGACCTGCAGCGCGACCTGCTGCTGCAGCGGCGGGCCGCGCTGGCGGCGAACCTGCAGGACGCCACCGCGTCGGCGGCGGCGCTGCGGCGGCAGCTCGGCACGATCACCGGCGAGCTCGCCCGCACGCCGGCGACGGTCGCGCAATACAGCGAGCATGATCCGGACACCCGGGCGAGCACGCTGCTCGCCGCGCTGCAGGACCTGCGCGGACGCGAGGCGCAGCTCTCGACGCGGCTGGTGCCGGGCAGCCGCATCCTGGCCGATCTCAGGCAGGAGATCGCAGCGCGGCAGGACGAGCTGGCGCATCTGCAAGGCGATCGCAGCGCCTCGGTGACGCGCGCCGGGCGCAACCTCAACCACGACGCCGTCGAGCTCGACCGCGACCACGCGGGCGCCGACCTGGTCAGCGCCGAGGCCAGGATCGCGGCGACGACGCAGCAGCTCGCGGCGACCGACGACGCGGTGCGGCGGCTCAGCGCCGACGACATCGAGGCGGAGGCGCTGGCGCGCAGCCGCAGCGTCGCCGAGGATGATTACCGCGCCATGGTGCACGTGCTCGACGACCGGCGCGTCACCGAGGCGGTCGACGAGCATCGGGCGGCGAACGTGCGGCTGATCGCGGCGGCGCAGGCGCCGATCCGGCCGAGCGCGCTGCCGCTGCTGGTGGTCTTCGGCGGGGTGCTGCTGGCGGGGATAGCCGGGGTTGCGACGGCGCTGGTTGGCGAGACGTTGCGGCGACGGATCATCACCCCGCAGCGGCTGCAGCGGGCGCTCGGGTTGCCGGTGCTGGTGAGCGTGCCGGACTGGTCGATCGCGCGATAGGTTGGAGCAAGGGCGGGCCGCTGCCCTGTCCAGGCCCAGCTCCTATTGATCAGGCGCGTCGTGATCGCTCGGCGAAGCCGATCGAAGCGGACGCCGACCGCACAGACCCGGCGGCATCGCTACGACAAAAGCATGGATTTTAAAGGCTCCGCCTTTAATGGGGTCGAGGGGCAAAGCCCCTCGCCTTCCCCTTGCCGAGATCCTCGATCACCGCGCCGATGAAGCCGAAGCCTGCGGTGACGTAGCGGCGGGCGAGGCGGCGGGGTTCGTGGGCGAGGCGCCAGGCCCATTCGAGGTCGAACGTCTGCATCAGGCGCGGGGCGCGGGTGGCGAGGCCCGTTTCGTAGCGCATCGCCTGGCCGACGCAGACGGCCCAGCAGGCGGGCAGCCGGGCGCGTTCCTGCTCGACGAACACTTCGCTCTTCGGCGCGCCGACGCCCATCAGCAGCAGCGTCGTGCCGTGGGCGGCGATGTCGTCGGCGAGGCGGCCGCGGGCGGCAGCGTTCGTTTCGAAGCCGAAGGAGGGCACGGCGGTGGCGGCCGACAGGCCCTCGCGCGCCGCCCAGCGCTGGACGCGATGCACGGTCTCGGCGCTGTCGACGACGAGGAACGGGCGGTGCGACGGGTTGAGCGCGCCGGGACGCATGAGCTGCGCGGCGATGTCGCAGCCGGTGACGCGCGCGGGCGCCGGCGCGCCGCGCAGACGGGCGTAGCGGTAGACCGGGAAGCCGTCGCAGGTGACGATCTCCGCCCGGTCGTAGGCGGCCCGGAACGTCGCGTCGCGGCGCAGGCGGTGCACGTGGTCGATATTGGCGGTGACGACGAGGCCGACGCCTTGGCAGGGCTGGCGGCGTTCGGCGGCGACGCGCTCGGCGATCGCGGCGGCGTCGAGCGGGCTGACCTGGAAGCCGAAGATCCGGTCGGCGCCGCTCGTTGACGCCTCATGCGGTGCCCGATTGCTCATTATTTGCAGCTCCTGGGTTCGTACGCCTTGTGTTGGTCGGCCTTGACGCCGGTGGCCTTGGACGGGGCGAGGCTGCGGAACAGCCGCAGGTAGGCGTCGGCGCAGCGCTCGACGGTGAACTCGGCGGCGCGGGCTCGCAGGCCGGCGACAGGGAACTCGGCGCGCAGGTCGCGGCGCAACGCGTGGGCGAGGCCGGCCACGTCGCCGACCGGAACGAGGCAGCCGTGCCGGCCGTGGCGCAGGATCTCGGCG
>CAXUCZ010000012.1:0-19938 GCA_964249675.1 uncultured Acetobacteraceae bacterium
CGAGCTGATCCACTCGCCGCCCGACTTGATGACGTCCTTGGAACGGTCGACGATGTGCATGAAGCCTTGCGGGCAGATCGTCGCCACGTCGCCGGTGGCGAACCATCCCTCGCCGTCGAGCGCGCTGCTGGCCGGCTCGCCGTAATAGGCGCTGCAGACCCACGGCCCGCGCACCTGCAGGTCGCCGAACTGCACCCCGTCCCAGGCCAGCGCCGCGCCGTCGGCGCCGACGATCCGCATGTCGACGCCGAACACCGCCCGGCCCTGCTTCAGCAAGTGCTGCCGGTGCGCTTCCGGATCGAGCGCGGCCTGGGCCGGCTTGGGCTTGTTGAAGGTGCCGATCGGGCTGATCTCCGTCATGCCCCAGGCATGCTCGACCGGCACGCCATACTCATCTGGGAAGGCCTCGATCAGCAGCGCCGGGCAGGCCGAGCCACCGATGATGATGCGGCGCGTGTGATCGAGACGCTCGCCGCTGGCGCGCAGATGCTCCAGCAGTCCCAGCCAGACCGTCGGCACACCGGCGGTGATGGTGACCCGCTCGGCGTTCATCAGCCGCGCCAGGCTCGCCCCGTCGAGATGGCGCCCCGGCATCACCAGCGAGGCGCCGGCGAGCAGCGCCGCATAGGGCATGCCCCAGGCGTTGACGTGGAACATCGGCACGACAGGCATCACCCGGTCCACGGCGCGAAAGCCCAGCGCGTCCGGCATGTTCACGCCCAGGGCATGCAGCACGGTCGAGCGGTGGCTGTAGAGCACGCCCTTGGGCCGCCCGGTGGTACCGGAGGTGTAGCACAGCACGCCGGCGCTGTTCTCGTCGAAGACGGGCCATTCATAGGCCTCGCCCGCCGCCTCGCCGGCCTCGATCAGCGTCTCGTAGCACAGCAGCGCCATGCCTTCCGGCAGCGCCACCGCCGGCATCTGGTCCGGCGGGCAGAGCATCACCACGGCCTGCACGCTGCTGCCGACCAGAGGCGCGACCGCCTCGATCAGCGCCACGAAGCTCGAATCGGCCATCAGCAGCCGGTCGCCGGCGTGGTTGATGATCCAGGCGACATCCTCGGCGTGCAGGCGCGGGTTGATGGTGTGGCAGACCGCGCGCATGCCCTGCACGCCGCAATAGATCTCCAGGTGACGCTGGCTGTTCCAGGCCAGCGTGCCGACCCGGTCGTGCGGCTCGATGCCGAGCGCGCTGAGGCCCCCAACCAGCGAGCGCGCCCGCCGCTCCACGGCGCGGTAGCTCGTCCGGGTGATCGCGCCGTCCACGCCTTGCGACACTACCTCGGCCTCGCCGTGGTGGCGCGCCGCATGCAGCAGCAGCGAGGAGACCAGCAGCGGGTGCGACTGCATCAGGCCGAGCATGGCTCAGCCCGCCGCGGCGGCGGCGGCGGCCGTCCCGGCCGGCTGCTCGGCCAGGTCCTTGCGGGACAGCTTGCCGACCGCGGTGCGCGGCAGCGCGTCCAGGAAGCCGAGCGCGGCCGGCATCTCGTGCGGCCCGACCTTGTCGGCCAGGAAGCCGCGCAGCGCCTCCAGGGTGAACGGCGCCGCGCCCTCGCGCAGCTTGACGAAGACCTTGGCCGACTGCCCGCGATAGTCGTCCGGGATGCCGATCACGCCGCACTCCTCGACGTCCGGATGCTCGTAGACCGCGTCCTCGATCACCCGCGGATACACGTTGAAGCCGCCGGAGATGATCATGTCCTTCTTGCGGTCGACGATGCTGAACTGACCGGCCGCGTCCATGAAGCCGATGTCGCCGGTCAGGAAGAAGCCGTCGGCATAGGCGGTGGCGTTCTCCTCCGGCCGCTGCCAGTAGCCGGGCGTTACGTTCGGCCCGCGCACCCTGAGCTCGCCGACCTCGCCGACCGGCAGCACCCGGTGCGGGTCGGCGAGGTCCACCACGTCCATCTCGATGCCGGGCAGGGGCACTCCGATCAGCCCCGAGGTCATCTCCATCTCGGGCAGGATGATGGTGCCGGCCGGCGACGTCTCGGTCATGCCCCAGCCGCCGCCCACCCGATGGCCGCTCAGCGCCTCGAAGCGATGCGCCACCTCGACCGGCAGGGGCGCGCCGCCGCAGCTGGCGACCCGCAGCGAGGACAGATCGCGCCCGCCGATGTCCGGCTGCGCGGCCAGCGCGATGAACATGGTGGGCACGCCGGCGAACACTGTCGCCCGCCCGATCTCGATGTCGGCCAGCGTCTGCGCGGCGTCGAATCGCAGCCGCAGCATGATCTCCACGCCGCCCTTGAGGCAGCGCAGCAGCACAGTGGTCAGCATGTAGATGTGGAACAGCGGCAGCACGCCGAGCACCCGGTCGTCGGGCAGCCAGGTGTTGCCGGCGCCGTCGAACCAGGTCTCGTAGATCGAGGTGGCGGCCGTCAGGTTGGCGTGCGTCAGCATTGCCGCGCGCGGCAGACCGGTGGTTCCGCCGGTATACTGCAGCACCGCGACGTCGCCCGGCGCGGCGGCCGGCCAGTCGCCGGTGGGCGCGCCCTCGCCGAGCTCGGCAAAGCGGTGCACGCGCGGGTCCGCCGGCACCGGTTGGGTCGGCATGCCTGGTCCCCAGGCCGCGTCCTCGCCGACGATGAGGTGATCGAGCAGGCCCTCGCCCAGCGCGCCAAGCGCCTGCGGCAGCATCGTCGGATAATCCGGCGCCACCATGATCCGGGCGCCGCTGTCGACGAGCTTGCGGGCGATCGCGCGCGGCGGGTCGAGCGGGCTCAGATGCACCACCCGGCCGCCGGCGCGCAGCACCGCGAACAGGCTGATCGGATGATACGGCACGTTCGGCAGGTAGAGCGCCACCGCAATGCCCGGCCCGACGCCAAGCTGGCGCAGCCCGGCTGCCGCTCGCTCCACCCGCGCGCCGAACTCGGCGAAGCTGATGCGCCGACTACGGAACTCGATGAACGGCTTGTCGCCATGCGCGGCGAGCGCAGTGTCGAGCAGCTGCGGCAGGGTGGTGATGGTGAGCGGCGCGTCCCAGGCGACGCCGGCGGGGTAGGTGCGCTCCCAGGCGAATGGCCGGCGGCTACTCGCGACGGCCTCGCCGCGCGGCGCCAGCTCCACGGCCGCGATGCTGCTGTCCATATCTGCTGTCCCCCGTGCCCAGCATGCTCTGCGGCATGTCAAGCCGCCAACGTGCTCCGACCCGCCAAGAGGCACAAGGTCGGGCCGCGGCATGACGTGGATGGGGGCCTCAGGCCCCAGCGGGTCCAGGGCAGAGCCCTGGCCTTTCTTCCTGCTCCGGCGGCTCCCAATCAGGCGCCGCCAGCGTAAATCCCTCGAAGTGGAACGCCGGCGCGACCACGCAGCTCACCAGCGTCCAGGCGCCCAGGCTTGCCGCCTCCTGCCAGACGCCGGCGTTGACCACGCCCTGCAAGGCCTCGCCGTTGCCGAGCCCCGGCCCGAGCCGACGCACGCTCGTTACACCGTCATGCAGGCCCAAATGCAGCGGCGCTCCGGCGTGCCACAGCCACAGCTCGGCCGCGTCCACCCGATGCCAATGCGAGCGCTCGCCGGCGGCCAGCAGGAACAGGATGCTGGTGGCGGCGCCGCGGCTGCCGTCGGCTGGCCGGTCGCGCCAGGTCTCGCGGTAGTGGCCACCCTCCGGATGCGGCGCTAGCCCCAACGCCGCGCATACTTGCTGGGCGCTGAGCCCGGGTGCTTGCAGATTGGGGGCGGGTAGGGGCCTAGCTGCCACCGCCGATGCCGCCGCCGCTGCCGCCGCTGCCGCCCAGGCCGCCGCCGCCAAGGCCAAGCCCGCCAGGGCTGAAATGCCCGACATTGCCGATCAGCTGCTGCAGGAAAGACGCCTCGCTGCCGGGCGAGCGGGTGGCGCCGGCGGCCATGCTGACGTTGAGGCCGTCGGCTTTGTCGAGGACCTTCTCGTCACGCAGCGTGCCGCCCGCATCGAAGGTCAGCTCAACCACCTGCTGACGGTTCACTCCGGGCAGGCGGCCGACCCGAGCCTGGGTGACCTGGCCGATGTAGATCCAGGTGTTGTCGTCGAAGGTCGCATGCGCCGTCGGCGAGCCGATCAGCGAGGTCACGTCGGTGCGCGTCGAGGTGCCCGGGACGAGCTCCTTCAGCTGATCAACGTCGACCATGTTGCCCCGCGTCGTGCGCGTCGGCCCGAGAAAGCTGCAGCCGCCCAGGAGCACGAGCGCCAGGGCGAGGGCAGGCCGGTGGGGATGCACTGGGGTCGAAAAAGGGCGCACGCGCGGGTCCCGCTTGAACAGGCCTTGCGGCCGATGCTGTCGTCAGGCCCGGTGCCGGAAGATCTGGCCCAAGCCGCCTTGCAGCTCGGCGCTGGGGTGTCACGTCAGCTGGCGGCGTGTCAACATCATGCTGCCGGCGAGACGGCAGGTCGGGAGCGGGTGGATGCTGGGGCTGTTGCGTGGCAGGCGATCAGAGCGCGCGGGGTTCGAGCTGTATGGCGCCGCCGTGCGCGGCGGCCGCGACCCCTACTTCTATGCGACGCTCGGCGTGCCGGACACGCTCGACGGGCGCTTCGACCTGGTCGGCGTGCACGTCGTGCTGGTCATCCGCCACCTGCGCGACCTGGGCGAGCCCGGCACCCGCCTCGCCCAGGCGGTGTTCGACGCCATGTTCTCGGACATGGATTTCAACCTTCGCGAGATGGGCGTCGGCGACCTCGCCGTCGGCAAGCGCAACCGCGAGATGTGGGAGGCGCTGCACGGCCGGGCGCAGGCCTACGAGGCGTCGCTCGCCGAGCGCGACGTCTCGGCGCTGGCCGAGGCGCTGACGCGCAACATCTGGCGCGGCGAGGCGCCGCCACCGCCCGGCGCCGCGCCGGCCCTGGCGGCCCTCGTGCTTCGCCGCGACGACGAGCTGCAAGGCCAGGACCTGCTCGCCGGCCGCGTCGTCTTCGCTCCGGTAGAGGGGACGGCGTGAGCCCGGAGTTCTCGCGCCCGTTCACCGCCAGCGCCGTCGGCCGGCGCGGCGCCGAGGTCACGGTCGAGGCGAACGCCGCCGAGTGCGCCGCCCTGGCCGCGCGGCTCGGCCTCGTTGGCCTCACCGGGCTGCGCTGCCGGTTCGAGCTCGCCGAGCTGCCCGGCAGCGCCGTCGCCGCCCAGGGCCAGCTCTCCGCCCGGCTGACCCAGGACTGCGTCGTCAGCCTCGAGCCGTTCGACAGCGTCATCGAGGAGAGTTTCTCGGTGCGCTTCGTCGTCGAGGAGCAGGCCGAGGAGGACATCGATCCAGACAGCGAGGACGAGATCGTCTACGACGGACACACGATCGACCTCGGCGAGGCCGCCAGCGAGCAGCTCGCGCTCGGCCTGGACCCGTACCCGAGACGACCCGGCGCGGTGCTGGACGAGGCGGCGGAGCCGGCAAGCTCGAGCCCATTCGCGGCATTGCGGCGGACGCTCTGAAGGCAAGGGGCTTTGCCCCCTTGACCCCATCAAAGGTGGAGCCTTTGAGATCCCATTCCTTGTCCATCCTCCTGGCGAGACCGGCGACGGGCAGGACAAGAGGAGGTGTGATTGGCGTCGCCAAGCGAGACGAGCGAGCCTGAACTCCATGCCGTTCGGGCACCGCCCCTGGCCTTCCTCTCGCTTGCCAGTTAGATAACCCTCTGCTACCCCGCGCGGCCCCTACGCGTCTGGAGTTCGCCTGTCATGGCCGTCCCGAAAAGAAAGACCTCGCCGTCCCGTCGCGGCATGCGTCGCAGCCACGAGGCGCTGCCCCGCGAGGCGCATAACGAGTGCTCGAACTGCGGCGAGCTGAAGCGCCCGCACCATGTCTGCAGCCATTGCGGCCATTACGACGGCCGCGAGGTGGTTGGGGCCGGCAAGGCGCTCAAGGGTGCCGTTCGCACCTGAGCTGAGGTTGGCTGGCCGCGGCGGGCAACCCGCTTGAGCGGCGGCTTCGTTCTCGCCGTCGACGCGATGGGCGGTGACGACGCGCCCGGCATGGTCGTTGGCGGCATCGCCGTCGCGGCTGAGCGCCATCCGCAGGCGCGCTTCCTGCTTGTCGGCAACGAGACGCTGCTGAAGCCCCTGCTGGCCGCCGAGCCGCGCGCCGCGGCGGTCTGCACCCTGCGCCACGCTGCCGAGACGATCCCGAGCTCGATGAAGCCGACCGCGGCCTTGCGCCTGCGCGGTGCCTCCATGCGGCTGGCGATCGAGGCCGTGGCTGCCGGCGAGACGGCCGGCGTGATCACCGCCGGCAACACCGGGGCGCTGCTCGCGCTTGCCAAGATCATCATCAAGACTCTGCCCGGCATCGACCGGCCGGCGATGGCCGCCATCGGGCCGTCGGCGCGCGGCGACGTGGTGATGCTCGACCTCGGCGCCAACCTCGCCTGCGACAGCCGCAACCTGGTCGAGTTCGCGATCCTGGGCGACATGTTCGCCCGCACCGTGCTCGGCCTCACGGCCCCCTCGATCGGCCTGCTGAACGTCGGCGCCGAGGAGATGAAGGGCAGCGACCGTCTTCGAGCAGCCGCGGACGTGCTGAAGCGCAGCCATATCGCGCCGCAGTTCTACGGCTTCGTCGAAGGCCACGACATTGCCGCCGGCACCACCGACGTGATCGTCGCCGACGGATTTACCGGCAACATCGCGCTGAAGACCGGCGAGGGCGCCCTGAAACTGGTTTCAGAACTGCTGCGCGAGATTTTTCATGGCTCGCCGGCCGGCAAGCTCGCCTATCTGCTGGTTCGCCCCGGCCTTGAGCGTCTGCGCACCTGGCTCGACCCGCGCCGCTACAATGGGGCGGTGATGCTGGGGCTGAACGGCGTCGTGGTGAAGTCGCATGGCGGCACCGACGCGCAGGGCTTCGCGCACGCCATCGACGTCGCGATGGACATGGTCGTGCATCGCTTCAACGACCGCATCCGCGACGGGCTCGCCCGCGTCGCCGGCTTGGTCGCCACGGTCGACGTGCCCGCGCCGGGTTCGACCTTGGCCGCAGCCGATTAACCTTGTGCGAAGCAAGGGCAGGAGCTTTGCCCTGCGCTGCATTCGCCACTAACAACGCGGGGTCTGGAGCCCCGGGCTCGGCGGGTCGAGGGCAGAGCCCTCGCCCTGCTTCTCTTCCATAGGGAACATGATGGACGTTCATCCTGACGACCGCGCGGCGATCGTCGGCGTCGGCGGCTACCTGCCGCGCCGTGTGGTCGACAACGCCGAGCTGTCGCGTCGGGTCGACACTTCGGACGAGTGGATTCGCGAGCGCACCGGCATTCGCCAGCGCCACCTCGCCGAGCCGGACGAGACCGCGACCTTCATGGGTGCTGAAGCGGCGCGCGGCGCGCTGGCGCAGGCCGGCGTCGCGGCGGCGGCGGTGGACGCGGTGATCGTCGCCACCAGCACCCCCGACCAAGGCTTTCCGGCCACCGCTCTGCGCATCCAGGCCACGCTCGGGATCACGCGCGGCTTCGGCTTTGATCTTTCGGCAGCCTGCAGCGGCTTCGTCTACGCCCTCGCCGTTGCCGACGGGCTGATGCGCAACGGTCAGGCCGAGCGTGTGCTGGTGATCGGGACCGAGGTCTATTCCCGGATCATGGATTGGAGCGACCGCAACACCTGCGTGCTGTTTGGCGACGGCGCCGGCGCGGTGCTGCTGGCGCGCGAGCCGCGGGCAAGCGGGCGCGGGCTGCTGTCGACGCACCTGCATGCCGATGGCCGGCTCGGCGACCTGCTCTACATCGACGGCGCGGTCGGCCGTCCGGAGCGCTCCGGCCACCTGATCATGCAGGGCCGGGAGGTGTTCCGCCATGCCGTCAGCAAGCTCTCGGGCGTGGTGGACGAGGCGCTGAGGGCGAACGGGCTGGCGCGGGACGCGGTGGACTGGCTGGTGCCGCACCAGGCCAATCTACGCATCATCGACGCCATGGCCCGCAAGCTCGCCTTGCCGTCCGAGCGCGTCGTGGTGACAGTCGACCGGCACGCCAATACCTCCGCCGCCTCGATCCCGCTGGCGCTCGCCGAGGCCGTGGGCGACGGCCGGATCCGCCCGGGCTCGCTGGTGCTGATGGAGGCGCTAGGCGGCGGCATGACCTGGGGCGCGGCACTCGTCAGGATGTAGCCCGCGCCTCTGAGCGCGCCCGCGCCATCAAGCGCAACCTGCTGATCTTGGACATTTTCTTGACGCCTTGGCAGCCGTTGTCTAGCGTGCCCCCAATGAACACGGTCACTCGCGCCCAACTCGCCGAGCGCATCTACACGCAGGTCGGGCTGTCTCGCAACGAGAGCGCCGATTTGCTGGAGACGGTGCTGGACCGCGTCTGCGTTGCCCTGGAAGGCGGAAATTCTGTCAAGATCAGCGGCTTCGGCACCTTCTCCGTGCGCCTGAAAGGCCGTCGCATCGGCCGCAATCCGAAGACCGGCGTCGAGGTGCCGATCCTGCCGCGCCGGGTGCTGGTGTTCCGGCCAAGCCAGGTGCTCAAGGCGCAGGTGAACGGCATGGCGGTGCCGGCCGAGGACGACCTTTGAGCTCGGCCTCGAGCCTGGCCGAGCGCCGGGCCGGCGCTCTGGCTCACCCCATGCTTGCTGATCGGAACGCGTCGTGAGCAGCGGCAACATGGCGGTGCTGCCGGCGGCCATCGAGCCTGCCGGCGAGCCGCGATTGAAGAAGGCGCCGAACGCCTTCCGCACAATCAGCGAAGTAGCCGACGAGCTTCAGATCCCACAGCATGTGCTGCGCTTCTGGGAGACCAAGTTCAGCCAGGTACGGCCGCTCAAGCGCGGCGGCGGCCGGCGCTACTACCGTCCCGACGACATCACCCTGCTGCGCCGCGTCTCGGATCTGCTCTACACACAGGGCTACACGATCAAGGGCGTGCAGCGGCTTCTGCGCGACGGCGGCGGCCGGCTCTCGGACGACATTCCGCCGCCGACCGAGGCTGAGCGCCTGGCCTCGGAAGTCGAGCGCGCCGCGGTTCAGGCCGACCGCACCGACGGCGGCGGTGCCGGCGCCCAGCTCGCCATCCCGGAGTTCCGCGCCCCCGAGCCGGCCCGCCCGGGCGTCGACGACGGACCCGCCGCCGCCAGCACCGAGGTGCAGCGGCTGCGGCGTCTGCTCGGCCAGGTGTTGACGGAGCTGATCGAGCTCAGGGCGTTGCTCGATCCACGATGACGCGCCTGATCCTCGACGCCCGCTGCCACCCGCCCCGACCGACGCGCGCGATCCCATGCGACCCGGTCCACGCACCGGCGCATCCACGCCGCGAATTGCCTGGCGTCGCCGCGCCTGCTAGCACGTCGGCGCCGCGCGCGTCGTCGTCGGCGGGCAGGCGAGCGGTCGGAGCGTAGCGCAGTCTGGTAGCGCATCAGTCTGGGGGACTGGGGGTCGTGGGTTCGAATCCCGCCGCTCCGACCATTCGTGCCGGCCGGAGCCGGCTCCGACAGCCGGCGGTGCCCGCGCCTGCAGGGAGTGCCGGCCTGGATGCCTGACGCCGCAGCCCAGTCCGGCCACCTGGCGCAATTCGACCGCGACGGATTTCCCGAAGATCTCTACCTCGCCGCGTTTGCGGATGTGCGCGACGCGGTGGCGGGCGGCATGCTGCAGAGCGGCTTCGAGCATTACCGCCTGAGCGGCCGCAGCGAGATCGCCGCCGGCCTGCGCCGCGACCCGTTCATCGCCGTGCCCGGCGCGCTGCCGGGCGCCTCGACAATCGCCGAGCCGCCGCCGCCGCCGCCGCCCGCCGGGCGTCTGCCCGACCTTGATGACGACGCGGCGCTTCTGCCGCTGTCGCGCACGCCACGCGGGCCGTCGGCGCTCCTCGGACCGCCGCAGATGGCCGAGGAGGCGCTGTTCGACCCGGCGGTCTACCTTGCCGTGAACCCCGACATTGCCGCCGCCATCCGCTCCGGCCGGGTGCCGGACGCGCGCCAGCATTGGCAGCGTCTCGGCCGCGATGAGGAGCGGCGCGGCCTGCGCCCCTCGCTGCTGCATGACGCCCAGTATGACGCTGCGCACGGTGCCCGGAGCGATGCCGCGTCGCCGGGCGTACGACCGCAGCCGGACGGCTTCGACGTCGCAGGCTACCTGTTCGCCAACCCCGATGTCCGCCGCGCCATCGGCGATGATCCCGCCGCCACGGCGGCGCACTGGCAGGATCACGGCCGCATCGAGGGTAGGCTGCGGCGCGGCGTCGCGGCCTACGCCGCCCGCCGCGCCGACCCGCTCGCGGTGTTCGCCAAGCCGTTCGGCCTCAACGTCTTCGGCCCGTTCGCCGCCGCCACCGGCCTCGGCACCGCGGCGCGCAACCTGGTGCGGGCGCTGCGCGCCGCCGACCTGGAATTCGAACTCTTCCCGTTCGACGTCCAAACCGGCACTCCGCGCCTGCCGCGCGCCGAGGCCGGGCACCGCCCGCGCTACCGCGTCAATCTGATCCTCGCCAATGCCGACCAGATGGCGGCACTGCTGGCGATCTATCCCGCCGGCGCCTTCGACGACGCCTATACGATCGCGCTCTGGGCCTGGGAGCTCGCCGCCTTTCGCCCCGACTGGTTCGAGTGTTTCGGCGCCGTCGACGAGGTCTGGAGCAACTCCGCCTTCGAGGTCGAGGCGATTGCCGCCAGCGCCCCGGTGCCGGTGCGCAAGCTCCGCCTGCCGGTGCTGGCCCAGCCTGCCGAGCGCGCGGCGGGCCGCGCCGCTTTTGGCGTGCCCGACGGCCACGTCGTCTTTCTGGTCGCGTTCGACGTCGGCAGCACCTCGGCGCGCAAGAACCCGCTGCTCGCCGTCGAGGCCTTCCGCGAGGCGTTCGGCCCGGACGAGCCGGTATTCCTGCTGGTCAAGTTCCACTCCAGCAGCCTGGAGCCGCAGGTCACGCGCGAGGTCAGCCTGGCGCTACGCGGCATGACCAACGTGCTGGTCGTCGCCGAGCGGGTGGGCGAGGCCGAGATGGCGCTGCTGCGCGCCGCGGTCGACTGCTACGTCTCGGCCCATCGCGCCGAAGGCTACGGCCTTAACATCGCCGAGTTCATGGCCCTCGGCCGGCCGGTGATCGCCACCGGCTACTCCGGCAACTGCGAGTTCCTGGACGAGCGCACCGGCTACCCGGTCGACTTTCATCTCGTCGAGGTTGGCGCCCAGGTCGGTCCGTATCTGCCGCACTACATCTGGGCCGAGCCCGACCGCGCCGCCCTGGTGGCAGCGATGCGCCGCGTCGTCGCCGAGCCCGGGGAGGCGGCGGCCCGCGGCGAGGCCGCGGCGGCGCGCATGGCCGAGCTGTTCGGCCCGGCGGTGATCGGCCGTGAGGTCGCCGACCGCCTCGCGGCCCTCGGGCTAGACCAGCCGAGCCCGCCCTTCCTGCAGCTGCTTGGCCGCACCCGCACGTTGCGCCTGCCGCCCCTGCTCGGCGAGCACGAGCCCGCCGAGCTACAGGCGATCGCGACGCTGGCCGAGCACCGGCCGCTGTTCAGCATATTGCTGACCGGTGCGTCGCAGGCCACCCAGCCGCTCGCCGCGCAGCCGCTCGCCGCCACGCTCGCCGCAATCCTCGTCCAGGCCTACCCGCTCTGGGAGGTCGTCGCCCTCACAACGACCACCGACAGCCTGTCCGCCGACGGGCTTGAGCGCCTGCGCGGCTGGGATCCGCGGGTGCGCCTGCGTGCTGCGCCCGCCCAGCCCGGCCTGGCCACGCGGCTGCTGGCGGCGCTGGAGATGTCGACCGGCGACTGGGTGGTGCTGATGCCGCCCGGCGACGTCGCCTCGCCCGCCGCGCTGCTGCACCTCGCCCAGGCGCTCGCTCCGGGCGGCCATCCTCCAGCCGGCCGGCCTGCCGGCGCGCCGCCGCTCGATGCGCTCTACGCGGACTCGCACCTGGTCGACGCCGGAGGCGCCGTCGTCGGCCACGCGTTCCGGCCGGAGTTCTCGCCCGACCTGCTGGAGGCCGCCAACTATGCCGGCGCGCTGCTGGCAATCCGCAAGCGC
Source organism: uncultured Acetobacteraceae bacterium (assembly GCA_964249675.1). Taxonomy (GTDB): domain Bacteria; phylum Pseudomonadota; class Alphaproteobacteria; order Acetobacterales; family Acetobacteraceae; genus CAXMMR01. The sequence goes on from CAXUCZ010000012.1 coordinate 11,914, forward strand.
ACGCTCCTGGCGGTCATCGCCGACGCGCGGGATGATCGCTGGGCCGGAGCTGCGCCGGGCAAGGCGGCCGGCGTCGCGACGCCGGCCGCGGAGCCCGACGAGGCGGTCTGCGCCTACGCCGTGCTGCTCGCGCTGCTGCGTCGGCGGGCCGCAATCGGCCACGTCGCCGCACCCCTCTACCAGGCCCTCGCGCATCGCCCGCCGCCACCGGCGACGCTGCTGCAGGCGGTGCTGGAACGACACGCCCGGCTCGCCTACGGCGCGGCGGCGCGAGTTGAGCCCGGTCTGATGACCGGCACCTTCCGCCTCCGCCGTCCTGGCGCGGTCCGCCCCCGCGTGGCCTTGCTGCTGCTTGCTGCCCCCGCCGGCGATCCCGCTGCCGCCTGCCTCGAACTGCACGGCTTGCTCGCCCGGCTGCTGCCCGACGGCCTCGCCGGCGCCGACATCCTGCTCGTTGGCGATGCCGCCCTGGCCGCGACGCTGTCGCCTGAGATCCGCCTGATCGAGCCGGACGACAACGCCTCCGGCTATGCCGCGCGCGCCAACCTCGCGTTGCGCCAGGCCCGCGCCGAGCACGTCGTCATGTTCGCCGCGCCGCCCGACGATGCCGAGCCGGGCTGGCTGGAGGCGCTGCTCGAGCCGCTGCAGGACGCCGATGTCGGCCTTGTCGGCGGCCGCCTCATCGGGCCGGACGGCCGCACGCTGCAGGGTGCGGCCATGCTCGGCCCTACCGGCCCGCAGCCGCTTCGCCCCGCCGCCGAGGCCGAGGCCGATTACGGTTGGCTGGACGCGGTGACCCGCAACGTCTCCGTCATCGGCGCCGGCTGCATCGCCTTCCGCCGATCCGTGCTCGCCGAGCTCGGCGGCTTTGCCCCTGCGCTGCCGGCGGGCCTCGCCGTCGCCGATTGCTGCATCCGCGCCGCCGCCAGCGCCTACCGCATCGTCGACACCCCGTTCGCCCGCCTGCACGGCCGCCACACGCCGAGCCAAGAGCCGGAGGTGCGATGGAGCGCCCCGGAACGTTTCTACAATCCCGCCTTCCGCCCGGACGGCAGCTACCGGCTCAGGTGAAGCCCGGAGCGGCATCCGCGAGCGCGACGCGCTCGGCCAGCAGAAACGGCGCCTGCTCGCCGGGTCCGGCGTGCTCGGTAAACACGCACAGCGAGCTCATCCGCCTTGGCAGCAGCAGCGCGGCATCGAAATGCGCCTTCGCCGCAGCGATCAGCTCGTCGCCGGAGCTCGCCGCCAGCGTCATGTGGAAGCGGAATTGCTCCCGCACGTAAGGGTAGCCCCAGCGCAACAGGTTGCGCTCCTCCGCCGCATCGAGCCCGGGCAGCCGGCGGCGCGCGAGGTCGGCCGCATCAGGCTGCAGCCGGTGCGGGTCCAGCGTCGACAGCGCGTCTTCGTGCAGCAGCGCCAGGGCACGGCAGGGTTCCGCCGCGAGCAGCGACAGGCAGCCGCCATGCAGCCCGATCGTCAGTCGCGGCAGCGTGAAGCAGCGGTGCCGTGCCGCCAGCGCGTCGACCGCCGCCATCGTCTCGTCCCACCCGGTCGCCAGGCGCAACGGCGCCACGAGCGTCGCATGGAAGCCGTAGCGGCGCGGCGCGGCGGTGAGAGCGCTCAGCGAAGGGAGCGGAGGCTGTGCGACTGCCGTCGCCAGCTCGGCGTCCCGGCCTAGCCATCCGCACCCTGCCGCCCAGAGCGGGTCGTCACGCTCCGGCGCGTAATACAGTGCAACCCGCACGCCGCGCATCAGCGCCTCGTGACGATGGCGAGCGGCTCGCCCGAAGACGGTTCGGGGATGCCAGACCGCATCAAGGCTGGCGAGCACAAAAGCCTGGCTCCCGGAGTAGGACTCGAACCTACGACCGAGCGATTAACAGTCGCTTGCTCTACCAACTGAGCTATCCGGGATCGGCAGGCGCGACCCTATAGCGAAGCGCCATCGCGCTGGCAACGCGGCCGGGTGCGTGGCGCTCAGCTGGGCGGGTCAATGGTGCGGGTGGCCGGACTCGAACCGGCAAGCCCTTCCGGGCGGCGAATTTTGAGCTCGCTGTGGTTACCATTTCACCACACCCGCGTCGGCGTCGATGATGAACCGCGCCGTGCCCGCCGGCAATCGTCCGCCCGTCACAGCCGGCGGATTGCCTCGCCCGCCGGCGGCGCGATAGTGCACCCCCAATGGCAGCCTGGTCCGCCCGCATCGCGCTGCTCAGCGGCCTGGCCGCGCTCGCCGCCTGCGTGCCCGCCTCGCCGCCACTGCTTGCCCCCGGCTACGCGCCCCCGCCGGCCGCCCAACCGAGCGCGGGACCACCGAACGACGCCGCATCCACGGCGGCAATCGCACCCGCTCCGACGCTCGACCGCGCATCGGCCCTCGCCGCCGCGGGCTTGCCCGCCACCCCGGCCGGAAGCGCCGCCGACGCCCCGCTGCGCCTCGAGATCCCTGACGGCGTGCTGTTCGACACCGCCAGCGACCAGCCGCTGCCTGGCGCCGCCGCCGTGCTCGCCCGCCTCGCCACCGCCCAGCGCCAGGCCGGCGGCGCCCTGACCGTGCTCGGCCACACCGACGCCGTCGGCTCCGACAGCTACAATCTCGGCCTCTCCGCCTGCCGCGCCCAGAGCGTCATCGCCCAACTCACCGCCGATGGCATCCAAGCCTCCGCCCTCAGCGCCGTCGCCATCGGCCGTCGCCAGCCGGTCGCCAGCAACGCGACGCCGCAGGGCAGGGCGCGCAACCGGCGCGTCGAGTTCCTGTTCGGCAGCAGCCTCTCCGCCAACCTCGCCGCCGTGCAGGCCAGCGGCCAGGGCGACGTCGCCGTGCTCCGCCCCGACGCCCAAGGCTCCGGTCTGGTCGAAGCCGACCACATCAGGCTGCCCGACCCACTGCCCGCCGCCCGCCTGCGCCAGCCCGCCGCCGAGCCGCCCATCCATATCCGCCGACCCGAGCCCGTCACCCGGGCACCGCTCACGCAGACGCCGGCGTTCTGAGGCAAGGGAAGGCAAGGGGCTTTGCCCCCTTGACCCCATCAAAGGCGGAGCCTTTGAAATCCATCCATTCTTCGTTTTCTTCGGGCGAGATCAGGGCTTCGGGAGCAGGATCTTGATGGCGTCGCCAAGCAAATCAGAGGGTCGCTTGGATCCTAAACGGCTGGGGTCTGGGGCCTCACGGCCCCAGCGGGTCCAGGGCAGAGCCCTGGCCTTCCTTGCCCTACCATCTCGCCCTACCTTTGGCCTCGATGTCTCCGCTCCCGAAGACCGAGCCGGCGCTGCAGGACCTCGCCGCCCAGGCGCTGCGCTTCCCGCTCCGCGCCGACCGCCTCGTCCAGCCGCCGGGCGTGCTGGCCGAGCACGCCGCCGAGGAGGCCTCGTTCGGCCGCGTCGGCGTCGACGAGCGCGGGCTCACGGCGGGCATGCGGCTCCACCTTGTGCAGCCGGCCCGCGCCCATCTCGCCGCCTGGCGCGAGGCCCGCGCCGGCTTTGACACCGCGCTGGAGCCGGCGCGTCCGGCAATCGAGGCGGTGCGCCGCCTGGAGGGCGAGCTGGCCGGTCTGGAGGGCGCGCGCGACGCCCGGATCGTCGAGGTCGAGGCGCAGGCGGGCGAGGACCACCGCTACCGCCAGGCGCAAGACCGGTACGCCGAGGCGGAGCTGCTGTGGCGGGATGCACGCGACCGCAACGGCGGCCGGGCGCCCAACATGCGCGGCCTGTCGCCGTTCTACTGGCTCGGCCTGCTGCTAATCGGCGTCGCCGAGTGGCTGATCAACTACGACACCTTCTTCATTTTCACCGGCGTGCCGGCGATCGCCGCCGGCGCGACCGCGGTGCTGGGCGTGGCGCTCGCCTTTGCCGCGCACGGCCACGGCACCATCCTTAAGCAATGGGCGGTGCGCTTCGGCCAGCACCGCGAGCGCGCCCGCCGGCTCGGCGACTGGCGGCTGTTCGGCCTTTCGACATTCGCCTTGCTGGTGGTGCTCGCGGCGGCGGGCGGCTCGCGCTACGCCGCCGTGCTGCATACCCTGGCGGCCGATGCCGGTCCGAACCTGCTCGGCGCCGACGCGGTGATCGAGGTGCATCCCCTGCGCGACGTGCTGCTGTCGCTGCTCGCCAACGTCGCCGCCTGGCTGGTCGGCGTGTTCCTCGCCTATCTCACCCACGACGTCGATCCCGACTACATGGACTCGACGCACCAGTATGCCGTCGCCTCGCGCCGCTTTGGCCGGCGGCGCGCCGGCGTCGTCGATCGCATCCGCACCGTGCAGGCTCAAGCGGCCAAGGATGTGGCCGAGAAGCAGCGGGCCGCGGCGACCCGCGCGGCGGCGGTCGGCCCGCAAAAGGCGCTGCTCGACCAGGTGGACGCGCATGGCGAGGCGATCCTGCAGGCGCTGGCCGCCACTCTGCGCGGCGAGGCGGAGAGCTACCGCGACGCGCTGGCCCGCCTCGCGCTGGCCCAGCGCGGCGCCGTGGCGATCAGCATCGGCAGCGATGGCCGGGCGCTCACGCCGTACGACTATAAGGCGATGCCGCTGGTGCTCGATGCCGCCCTGCTGCGCGAGCTGGCTGGCTGATGCGCGGCGCCGCCGCCATCCTGGCCGTCGCGCTGTCGGCGGTCCTGCCGGCCGCCGCCGCACACGCCGCGCTGTTCGGCGCCGGCGGCCTGGACCCGGCGTTCTGCCGTCAGCCGCAGGTCCGCCAGACGGTCGTCTACATCGATGACACGCTGATGATTGACGGCCAAACCGACTGGGCGCGCCGTCTCGACACCAAGCTGCGGGCGACGCTCGCGCCCGGCGAGCGCGTCACCGTGGTGCGGCTGTCGCCCGGCGGCGGGGCAGGGCAGGCCGGTTCCGGTCAGTCGAGCGAGCTCTGGTCGGGCTGCTGGCCCGGCTACGCCGCCGCCGAGCAGGCGCGGCTCGCCGCCCAGACCTACGTGTTCGAGCAGAATCCGCTCGCCGGCGCGGCCGATCAGCAGAAATACTTCCTGCACGATTTTGGCGCCGCGCTGACCCAGGTCTACCTTGCCGCCAAGCGCCCGGCGGACAGCGTGCGCACCACCGCGGCGGACGCGCCGCCCAAGCAGATCATCCGCGCCTTGGCCTCCGACGAGGGGCGCTTCGCCGCCAGCCAGGTCACCATCCGCGCCATCATCTACTCGGACATGGCCGAGAACAGCGATCTCGGCTCGGTGTTCAAGCCCGGCCCGGCGTCACTGTCTTCCGAGCACGTCGCGGCGCCGTCCGGTCTGGGCCAGCGGCTCGGCACGTATCTACGTGGCGGCGTGTTCTACGCCTTTGGCGTCGGCTCGGACATCAGCGACGATCCCGGGCTGCCGGAGACCGCGCGCGGCTTCTGGCGCGCCGCTTTCGGCTCGCTCGCCGCGGCGCTGGCCGGCATGGGGGCGGACCTCAACGTGCCGAACATCCTGCCCGTGCTGGCGCGCCGCTACCCGGTGACGCTGAGCCTGGATGGCCAGACGCTGGACGGCCGGATGGCGCTGCTCGCCGACCAGGACGGCACCCTGGTCGACAGCTGGCTCGGGATAAGCCGGCTCGGCATCGCCATGCTCGATGGCAGCCTCCGTTGCACCGCCGGGCGTCCCGGCTGCCGGCTTGAGGCGACCACCTCGGTCGGCATCGCGACGAGTGCGGCGAGCGAGCAGGTCAGCCTGTCCGGACCCGAGCGCGGGCCGCTCTCCGGCCGGCTTGGCGTGCGCGCCGCGAGCGGCCTGTCGTTTCCGCTGCAGGTCGCGGCACCCTGAGGCGACGCAAGGCCGGGTGCTTTGCTCTCGGACCCGATAAAGGCGAAGCCTTCAAATCGATCGATTGAGCATGCCCGCGGCCGCGGCGGGTCCAGGGCGGCGCTATGGCCTTGCTTTCCCCTCGCCCGCTAACGTTCGCTTAACCTTTGTGGGCTCTACTCCAGTCATCTGGATGGGATCACACGCATGCGCCTTTCTGCCTGGCGGCTTGCCGGCGTCGGCTTCGTCACCCTGAGCGCCACGGGCGTCATTGCCTCGGCTGTCTGCGGCATTGCTTACGGGCTGCTCTGGGGCGCCGGCGCTTACGCCTCGACATTCCTAGTGCTGCTCGTGCTGATCAGCGCCGCCGCGCGCATCGCGCCACCGGCCGAGACCGAAGTCGAGGCCTGGCAGGTCGCTCCGCCGCTTGTCTCGACGCGATCGGACGCCACGGCCGCATCGCCGTCCGCTCTGGCGGTTGACGCAACATCGCTACCCGGCCGTCCGACTCGTCGCCTGTCCGACAAGATCACGACTGCTTTCGAGCATGCCTGCGAGATCGGCGACGTGAAGTTGGCTGAAAAGCTCCTGGAGAGCTTGGAGTTGGTGCTGCTGCGTGGCCCCTCAGCCGTCGAGGAGCGCGCGCTGCATTTGGAGATCATCATCGCCGGCCGCAATCGCTTAGCAACGCTGCGTGACCCCAGTGAGGTGAGCGCAACCGCCGGGGTCGTGGCCGACGCCTAAGTGCTCGGTGCCGGCGTGCACTCGCTTGGTTAGCACTTCGCCGCCAGACCGCTAATGCGTTGTTGAGACTGTCGCCGACTAGACGGTGTGCACGCAAATGCTTCGAGATCAATCTGTTACTGAAATCTTGCCGTTAGGCAAGATGGCCTTTCTCCTGCGTGTGAAGGAAGGTCCGGGCGGGAATCGAACCCACATTCGCGGATTTGCAGTCCGCTGCATCACCACTCTGCCACCGGACCAGAGAGCCGAGCGGCTTATCGGCCGCCGCCGCAGGCCTGGTCAAGCGCCAAGCCACGGGGCCGCACGTCGGCTCAGCGCTGGTTCCGAGCGCCGGTCGACGCGTCGCCAAGGTCCGTCCAGGGGATTGTTGCCTTGCCGGAGCCCCCTATAACGGGCGCATTCTTGGTGAGGCAGGTCATGCAGGTCCCAGACGACGTCGCCGGCGGCTATGCCAGCGCCCGGGCGCACATGGTCGATGGCCAAATCCGTCCGAACCGGGTCAGTGACCGTCGCCTGCTCGACGTGTTGCGCTCGATGCCGCGCGAGCAGTTCCTGCCCGAGGCGCTTCGCCCGCTCGCCTATATTGACGACAACCTGCCGCTCGGCGCCGGCCGGGTGCTGATGGAGCCGCTGATCCTCGCCAGGCTGCTGCAGCTCGGCCGGGCACGGCCCGGCGAGCGGGTGCTGGTGGTCGGCGCCGGCGTCGGCTACGGCGCCGCGGTGCTGGCCGGCTGCGGCGCCAGCGTCGTCGGGCTTGAAGAGTCGCCGACCCTGCTGGCGGTTGCGCGTGCCGCCTGCGCTATCCTCGCGCCGGGCCTGACCTTGGTGCAGGGCCGGCTCGCGGCCGGCCACCCGGATGGCGGCCCTTACGGGCTGATCGTCATCGAGGGGGCAGTGCGCGCCATTCCGCCGGCGCTCGCGACGCAATTGGCCCAGCCCGACGGCCGGCTCGTCGGCGTGCTGACCGAGGAGGGGCGGGTGCCGCAGGCGGTGATCGCCGAGGCGACGCCGGCCGGCTTGGTCGCCCGCTTCGCCTTCGACGCCTCGACGCCGCTGCTGCCCTCGCTGCTGCCCGCCCCCGCCTTCACCTTCTGATCCGTTGCCGGGCCGGCGCGCGGCCCGGCGGCGTCGGCCAACGACAATGCTCCGCCGCCGCTGCATCGCGGTTGGCGAGGGCGAGCGCGGTATGGCAGACTGCCGCGGACGAGTGGGGACCGAGTGCATGGCTGTCGGAATCAGGCTGGCTTTCCGTTCCGCACGCATCCCTGCGCGCCCTCTCGGCGCCGCCTGTCTTGCAGTATTTCTGTGCGGCACCGCCAAGGCTCAGCCTCCTGCCCGAGCCGGCACCGAGATCAGCAGCCCGCCGCGCACGCTGCAGGAGGTTCTCGGTTTGGCCTACGAGACCAACCCGCAGCTCACCGAGGAGCGCGCCCGCCTGCGCGCCACCGACGAGGGGGTGCCGACTGCGCTCGCCGGCTGGCGGCCGACGATCGTGGTGTCCGGCACCGCCGGCTACGCCTCCAGCAACAGCGTCGTCGGCGGCG
>CAXUCZ010000013.1:0-19648 GCA_964249675.1 uncultured Acetobacteraceae bacterium
TGGAGGGCGACGGCGGGGTGGTGCTGCGGTTCGACCAGGCCGGGGCGGCGTTCGATGCGGCGCTGCGCGAGGCGGGAGCGCTGGCGTTGCCGCCGTATATCGAGCGGCCGACGGGGCCGACGGGCGAGGACGCGGCGGATTACCAGACGGCGTTCGCCGCCGTCGACGGGGCGGTGGCGGCGCCGACCGCGGGGCTGCATTTCACGCCGGGGCTGCTTGAGGCGCTGGCGGCGCGAGGGGTGGAGCGGGCCATGGTGACGCTGCATGTCGGCGCCGGGACGTTTCTGCCGGTGCGGGTGGCGGAGGTGGGCGCGCATCGGATGCATCCGGAGCGGGGTGTGGTGTCGGCCGCGGCGGTAGGCGCGATCGCGGCGGCGCGGGCGCGAGGCGGGCGGGTGGTCGCGGTGGGGACGACGACGCTGCGGCTGCTGGAGAGCGCGGTGGCGGCGGACGGGAGCGTGGGCGCGTTTGCCGGCGAGACGGACATCTTCCTGCGGCCGGGGCACGTGTTTCGCACCGCCGATGTGCTGATGACGAACTTCCATCTGCCGCGCTCGACGCTGTTCATGCTGGTGTCGGCGTTTGCCGGGACGGCGCGGATGCGGGCGGCATACGAGCACGCGATCGCGGCGGGGTATCGGTTCTACTCGTATGGCGACGCCAGCCTGCTGGAGCGGGCGTGAGCGGGTTCGGCTGGCGCCTCGAGGCGGCGGACGGGGCGGCCCGGGCGGGGGTGCTGGCGAGCGCGCACGGCACGGCGGCGACGCCGGTGTTCATGCCGGTGGGGACGGCGGCGACGGTCAAGGCGATGACGGCGGACGCGGTGCGGGCGACCGGGGCCAAGATCGTGCTCGCCAACACCTATCACCTGATGCTGCGGCCGGGGGCGGAGCGGGTGGAGCGGCTCGGCGGGCTGCACCGGATGATGGACTGGCCGGGGCCGATCCTGACCGACAGCGGCGGCTACCAGGTGATGTCGCTCGCCGGGATGCGGACGCTGGACGAGGCGGGGGTGGTGTTCCGCTCGCATCTCGACGGGAGCAGGCACGCGCTGACGCCGGAGGGGTCGGTGGCGATCCAGCATCGGCTGGACGCCACGATCACCATGGTGCTGGACGAGTGCACGCCGCATCCGGCGAGCTTCCAGCAGGCCGAGGCGAGCATGCGGATGTCGATGCGCTGGGCCGAGCGGTGCCGCACAGCGTTCGTGGAGCGGGCGGGCTATGGGCTGTTCGGCATCGTGCAGGGCAGCGTCTATCCGGCGCTGCGCGAGGCCTCGGCCCGAGCGCTGACCGCGATCGGGTTCGACGGCTATGCGCTCGGCGGGCTGGCGGTCGGCGAGGGGCAGGTGCTGATGCTCGCCATGATCGAGGCCACGGCGCCGTTCCTGCCGGCGTCGCAGCCGCGCTACCTGATGGGGGTGGGGACGCCGGACGACCTGGTGGCGGCGGTCATGCGCGGGATCGACATGTTCGACTGCGTGATGCCGACGCGGGCGGGACGGACCGCGCGGGCGTTCACCTCGCGCGGGGTGCTGAACATGCGCAATTCCTGCCATGCCGACAGCCTGGCGCCGATCGATCCCGACTGCGGCTGCCCGGCTTGCACGCGGCACGGACGGGGCTACCTGCATCACCTGTTCCGCGCCGGCGAGATGCTGGGGCCGATGCTGCTGTCGTGGCACAACGTGGCCTATTACCAGCAGCTGATGCGCGGGCTGCGGCAGGCGATCGTCGAGCAGCGGCTGGCGGCGCATGCGGCCACGCTGCGGGCGGGGTGGCATAGGCAAGAAGTTCTTTCCTGAAAGAAAGAATGAAAGAACGTTTGCCGGTTTGGGAGGCGCGACGATGAACCAGCTTGGCCAAATGTCGGCGATCCCGGTCGATCCGGACGCGGCGGTGCTCGACCGCATTCCTTCGCCGGCGCCGGATCGGCGCTACGTCGTGCGGTTCACCGCGCCGGAATTCACCTCGCTCTGCCCGGTGACGGGGCAGCCGGATTTTGCCCACATCGTCATCGACTACGTGCCGGGCGAGTGGCTGGTGGAAAGCAAGTCGCTGAAGCTGTTTCTGACCAGTTTTCGCAATCACGGGGCGTTTCACGAGGCCTGCACGATGCAGATCGCCGGGCGGTTGGTGGAGCGGCTGGCGCCGGTGTGGCTGCGCATCGGCAGCTACTGGTACCCGCGCGGCGGCATGCCGATCGACGTGTTCTGGCAGACGGGCGCGCCGCCGGACGGGGTTTGGATCCCGGCGCAGGACGTGCCGGGGTATCGCGGGCGGGGGTAAGGATGGCCAGAGGCTCTGCCTCTGGACTCCGCCGGGGGCGGCGCCCCCAGACCCGCATCCAGTCGACCCCTTGGCCTTTCTTACCGCGTGACGCTCTCGCGGGTCTCGGCGAGGCGGTGCTCGACGCGTTCGATCGAGGCGACGACGATTTCGCCGGCACGCTTGGTGGCCGGCTCGGGGCTGTCGAGCAGGCGGTCGGCGACCAGCATGGCGGGAGACAGGGCGCCGCGGATGTCGTGGCGCAAGGTCGAGGTGGCGGCTTCCAGCTCGGCGAGGCGGCGCTCGGCGGGTGGCTCGTCGCCGACGCCGACCTCGGCGGTGGGCGCCATCGAGCGATTGCCGGGCAGGCGGGCGGCGAAGCCGGCGGCGAGCAGCGCCACCAGAACGGCGGCGGCGAGCGCCGGCGCCAGGCCCTTGACCGAGGCCGCCGCGGCGCACAGGCCGCCGAGCAGCACCAGCAGGGCGATTACGGAGGGCCGGAGGAAAGGCATCGTCAGAGAACGACCGTGTGGCCAGCGAGGCGCAGCACCAGCACCGCCGTCAGCACCGCCAGCACGCAGATCGTGATCGTCCAGCGCACACCCATGTAGCCGCCGGGGATCAGCCGGTCACGCCGGGCGCGCGCCTCGACCAGGACGACGCCGAGGAAACCGGCGATCAGCAGGCCAAGCGCGATCGTGGCGTAGGGCGAGGCCAGGCCGACCAGCAGCGCCGCCCAGCCGACCAGCGCCGGCATGACGCCGAGGCCGAGGCGCAGCCGCATGACCCGGCCGGCCTCGATCGGGTCGGCATAGCCGGCGAGCGCCAGGCCCCAATGCACCGCGCCGACGAAGGAGAGGATCACCGCGCCATAGCCGATCAAACCGAGCAGGATCTGGTGCGCCTGTAGCTCGCTGACCGGGGCGACGGCGCCCAGGCCAAGGGCGACGAACGGGATCAAGCCGCCGACCGAGAGGATGATGGCGAGCGGGTGCAGTCTCTGAGCGGCGGCTGCCATGACGGCGGCTCTCCTGGTTTGTCTCAGCCGTGGGGTGGCGCGTGCCGGTACGTAACGCAAGAGCGGGTGCCGTCAAAGCATAGGACGGCGAGGAGCCTTGCCCCTCACCCCATCAAAGGCGGAGCCCGTGGATCCATCTCAATTGATGTCGAGCTGGCCAGGTCGATGCCGGGTCAGAGCGAGGTTCGATGGCGTCGCCAAGCCAGAGAGGGCGCTCTAGGGTTCCAAAAAGATGGGGTCCGGGGCCGCGGGCCAACGGCGTCCGGAGGCGGAGCCTGTGGCCTTGGCTTGCCTTGCGGTTCCACTCGTTTAGGCATGCCTGCATGCAAGTGCTGACACAGATCGTCGTCGTGCTGCTGCTGATCGTGCTGAACGGGCTGTTCTCGATGACCGAGATGGCGCTGGTGTCGGCCAAGCGGGTTCGGCTGCAGGTGCTGGAGCGCAAGGGGATCGCGGGCGCGGCGTTGGCGCGCTCGCTATCCGACGAGCCGCAGCGATTTCTGCCGACGGTGCAGGTGGGGATCACGCTGGTCGGCATCCTGGCCGGCGTGTTCGGCGGCGCGCGGCTGGCGGCTTACCTGAGGCCTGAGATCGCCGCGGTGCCGGTGCTGGCGCCGTTTGCCGGCGGGCTGTCGCTCGCGGTGGTGGTGATCGTCATCACCTACCTGACGCTGGTGCTGGGCGAGCTGGTGCCCAAGCAGGTGGCGCTGCGGGCGCCGGAGATCCTGGCGGCACGGCTGGCGCGGCCGATCGCGGGGCTGGCGCGGATTGCGGCGCCGGTGGTTTGGGTGCTGGGGCAATCGTCCAGCCTGGTGCTGCGGCTGTTCGGCGCGCACGACGCGGCGCGGCAGACGGTGACGGAGGACGAGCTGCGCGCGATGCTGGCAGAGGGCGAGCAGGAGGGCGTGCTCGAGACCGGCGAGCGGACGATGATCGAGCGGCTGCTGCGGCTGGCCGACAAGCCGGTGCGGGCGATCATGACGCCGCGCAACGAGCTCGCCTGGATCGACCGCACCGACCCCCGGCGCGACATCGTGCAGTCGATGCGGCAGACGCGGCATTCGCGGCTGGTGGTGTGCGACCGCACCGTCGACAACCCGGTGGGCATCGTGCAGGCGAAGGACCTGCTGGACCGGCTGCTGGACGGCGGCGAGCTGTCGATCGCGGCGGCGTTGCGCCAGCCGGCGGTGATGCCGGACACGGTGACGGCGCTGGAGGCGCTGGAGCGGCTGAAATCCGACCCGCTCGGGCTGGCGCTGGTGGTCGACGAGTACGGCAGCTTCGAGGGCGTGGTGACGGCGGCGGACGTGCTGGAGGCGATCGTCGGCGAGGCGCGCGAGGTCGGCGCGGCGGCGGCGGCAGACCCGGCGCAGAGCGGTGTGCTGGCGATGGACGGGATGATGCCGGTCGACGAGGTGAAGGCGCGTCTGCTGCTGCCCGACCTGCCGGCGGAGGGCAGCTACCACACGGTCGCCGGGCTGGTGCTGGCGCTGCTGCAGCGGGTGCCGCAGGTGGGCGACCGGATCGTGTTCGGCGGCTGGCTGTTCGAGGTGCTGGAGATGGACGGCCGGCGGGTGGCCAAGGTGAGAGCAAGTCGGGAGACGTTGGCTGAAGCATAGGGAGGGCCAGGGCTCTGCCCTGGACTCGTCACGCGCTAGCGTGCAGTCGCACGACGGGCCGTGAGGCCCCAGACCACATTCGTTTGGAGGCTGAGCGCTTTCTTGCTTGGCGAAGCCATCAATTCCATTGCCGCACAGCACCGAACTTCCCGTGAAGCGTGGAACAATAAAAGGATTTTAAAGGCGTCGCCTTTAATCGGGTCCAGGGGCGACGCCCCTGGCCTTGCCTTGCTTACAGGTGTCGCGGAAACGCCCGCCCGGCCTCGTCGAACAGGTGGCAGTGCTCCGGCGGCAGGCTGACGGCGAGGTGGTCGCGGGCGTGGACCGCGGTGTCGGCGTCCTCGCGCACGGTGAGGGGTGCGGCGTCGGCGGTCAGGGCGGGGCCTTCCAGGTAGAGGTAGGAGGAGTCGCCGACGTGCTCGACGTGGCGGGCGGTGAGGGCGAGGGTGCCGGGCTGGCCGGGCTGGCCGCCGCGGCGGACGTGCTCGGGGCGGATGCCGAGCGTGGCGGGCTGGCCGGGGACGGCGAGGTGGGCGTCGACGCGGGCGGCGACGCGGGTGCCGTCGGGCAGGCGGAGGGTGGCGTGCTCGGCGCCGGCTTCGGCGATCGTGCCGGCGAGCAGGTTCATCTTGGGCGAGCCGATGAAGCCGGCGACGAACAGGTTGAGCGGGCGATGGTAGAGCTCCAGCGGCGCGCCGACCTGGGCGACGGAGCCGTGGCGCTCGATCGCGGCGCCGGCGTTGAGCAGGACGATCTTGTCGGCGAGCGTCATCGCCTCGACCTGGTCGTGGGTGACGTAGATCATGCTGGCGTCCAGCCCGGCGTGCAGCTTGGCGAGCTCGAGGCGGGTCTGGACGCGCAGCGCGGCGTCCAGGTTGGAGAGCGGCTCGTCGAACAGGAAGACGCCGGGCTTGCGGACGATGGCCCGACCGATGGCGACGCGCTGGCGCTGGCCGCCGGAGAGCTCGCGCGGCAGGCGCTCCAGCAGCGGCGCGATGCGCAGGATGTCGGCGGCGCGGCGCACCCGGGCGTCGATGTCGGCCTTGCCGGCGCGGCTGATCGACAGGCCGAACGCCATGTTCTGATAGACGGTCATGTGCGGGTATAGGGCGTAGGACTGAAACACCATGGCGATGCCGCGCCGGGCGGGCGGCAGGTGGGTGACGCGTTGGCCGCCGATGTGGATTTCGCCGGCGGAAACGTCCTCGAGGCCGGCGATGAGTCGCAGCAGGGTGGACTTGCCGCAGCCGGAGGGGCCGACGAAGACGCAGAACTCGCCGTCCGCGATGTCGAGGTCGACGCGGCTGAGCACGGCATGGTGGCCGAAGCGCTTGCTGACGCTTTCGAGGCGGATCTCGGCCATCAGGCTACAACCTGGGTCATTGAAGGAAAGGCCTTCTTTTCTTGAAAGAAAAGAAGCAAAAAAACTTTTCTCCGACTGTTCTATGCCGAGAAAAATAGAACCGCAGCCAAGTTAATGTTGCTCTAACGAATAAAAGTTTTTTGGTCCTTTTTTTCAAAAAAGGACCGCTTGCCTGCTTCATCCCTTCACCGCGCCGGCGGTGAGGCCGCTGACGATGCGGCGCTGGAAGATCATCACCAGGACGACGATCGGCGCGGTGACGATGACGGAGGCGGCCATGATCGAGCCCCAGGGCAGCTCGAACTGGCTGTTGCCGGCGAGCATGGCGATTGCGACCGGCACCGTGCGGCCGCCGCGCGGGCTGACCGTGAAGGTGAGCGCGTAGAGGAACTCATTCCAGGCGCCCATGAAGGCGAGCAGGCCGGTGGTGATCAGGGCCGGCCAGAGCAGCGGCAGGAAGATGCGCACGACGATGGTCAGCGGCGAGGCGCCGTCGACGATCGCCGCCTCCTCGAGCTCGCGCGGCAGCTCGCGCATGAAGGTGGTGAGCACCCAGACGGTGAACGGCAGGGTGAACAGCATGTCGGCGAGCACGAGGCCCCAGACGGTGTCGTAGAGGCCGAGGCTGCGGATCAGCTCGAACAGGCCGGCGAGCACCGCGACCTGGGGAAACATCGAGACGCCGAGGATGCTGAGCAGCAGCAGGCGGCGGCCGCGGAAGCGGACGCGGCCGAGGGCGTAGGCGGCGGTGAGGCCGAGCAGCAGCGACAGGCCGGCGACGGCGAGCGCGACGACGACGGAGTTGGCGATGTCGCGCAGGAAGGCCTCGCTGCCGAGCACGGTCGCGTAGTTGGCGATCCGCCAGTGCGGCGGCAGCAGGTTCGGGTCGAACAGCTCCGAGCCGACCTTCATCGACGAGATGACGGCGTAGTAGAACGGGAAGGCGGAGTAGAGCACGATCAGCCCGACCAGCAGAGCAAAGCCGCAGCGGCTGCAGACACGTTTCGCACCGAGATCGACGAGGCGCCGGGCGAGCGTCATTGGACCTGCTCGCCGAGGTGGACGCGGCCGAGCTTGATGGTGGCGACGGCGCAGAGGCCGACGAGCAGGAACAGCACCGTGCTGGCGGCCGAGCCGTAGCCGATCGAGCCGGTGCCGACGAGCTGGTCGCGCACGTAGACCGACATGGTCTGGGTCTGGTTGCTGTTCGAGGTGAGCACGTAGACGAGGTCGAAGACGCGCAGCGCGTCCAGCCCGCGGAAGATCACGGCGACCATCAGCGCCTGGCGGATCAGCGGCAGGGTGACGCGGAAGAACACGGTGATCGGGCCGATGCCGTCGACCCGGGCGGCCTCGTAGCAGTCGGTCGGCAGGGCCTGCAGGCCGGCGAGGATGAGCAGGGCCATGAACGGCGTGGTTTTCCACACGTCGACGCCGATCACCGTCAGCAGCGCGAAATGCGGGTCGGCGGTCCAGGCGATCGGCTCGGCGGTGAGGTGCAGGCGCTGCAGGACGTGGTCGACGAGGCCGAACTGGTCGTTGAGCATCCAGCCCCACATCCTGGCCGAGACCACGGTCGGGATCGCCCAGGGGATGAGCACGGCGGCGCGCACCAGGCCGCGGCCGGGAAAGCGGACGTTGAGCACCAGGGCGACGATCATGCCGGCGACCGTTTCGAGCACCACCGAGCAGACGGCGAAGACGAGGGTGAAGCGCACGGCGCGCCACCAATCCGGATCGCTCAGCACGCCGTAGCCGCCGACGTAGTTTTGCAGGCCGATGAGCTTGGCGGCCGAGAGGTCCTTCATGTCGGCGTCGGTGAGGCTGAACCACAGGGTGCGGGCAAGCGGCCAGGCGGCGACCAGGGCCATGGCGGCGAGGCAGGGCGCCAGGAACAGCCAGGCGGTGCGGGCGCGGGCGTCGGCGAGGGTTCGCTCGGCGGACATCTGGCGCGGGTGCGGTGTGCGAAGCGTGGGGCTACCAGCCGCCGCGTTCGATGCGGTGGAGCTGGCGGTCGAGGCCGGCGAGCGCCTCGGCGCCGTGCGCATCGCCGGTGAGCACGCGGTAGGCGGCGTTCCACAGCGCGCTGCTGACGGCGTCGTAGCGGGTGCCGGCGATGGCGGAGGGGCGCGGCACGGCGTCGCGGAAAATCGGCAGCAGCAGGGCGAAGGAGGGGTTGGCGCGCTGCACGTCCGGGTCGTCGTAGAGGGCGGGGATCGGCGGGGTGTAGCCGCCCTCGACGGCCCAGCGTTTGATGGCCGCGCGGCTGGCGAGGAAGACGGCGAGGTCGGCGGCGATCTGCTGGTGGTGCGAGTACTTGCTGACGGCGATCTGCCAGCCGCCCAGGGTCGCGGCGTGGCGGGTGTTCGTGCCGCTGCCCTGGGGCAGCGGGGCGACGCCGACCTGGCCGCGCACCGGGCTGTCGGCGCTGTTGGCGAGCGACAGGGCGTAGGGCCAGTTGCGCATGAAGACCGCGTTGCCGGACTGGAAGACGCCGCGCGATTCCTCCTCGGTGTAGTTCAGCACCCCTTCGGGGGCGATGCCGCGGATCCAGCTTGCGGCGTCGTCCAGCGCGGCGGCGGCGGCCGGGCTGTTGATGGTGATCGCGCCCTTGGGGTCGATGACGGTGCCGCCGCCGCGGCTGGCGACCCACTCGACGACGTTGCAGGTCAGGCCCTCATAGGCTTTGGCCTGGAAGACGTAGCCCCACAGGCCGGCGTGGCCGGCGGCGCGCTCGGCGTCCTCGATGCGCTTGGCGGTGGCGGCGAGCTCGGCCCAGGTCTGCGGCACCGGGGCGTGGTATTTGTCGAGCAGGTCGCGGCGATAGTAGAGCAGCCCGGCATCGACGAAGAGCGGCAGCGCGACGAGGCGGCCGCCTTGCGTGTCGTTGGCGATGGTGGAGGGAAAGTCATCGGCTTCGGCGCCGTGGGCGTAGGGCTTGAGGTCGATGAAGTTGCTGCCGAGCAGGCCGGGCCAGATCGTGTCGATCTCGAACAGGTCAATGGTGGCCGAGCCGGCGCCGAGGATCTGCTGGTAGAGGGCGAGGCGGTCGCTGTCGGAGGGCGGCATGGCGACGACGTTGACGGTATTGCCGGTGCGGTGCCCCCAATCGGCGGTGAGCGACTGGCAGAGCTGCAGCTCCTTGCCGATCGAGCCGCAGGCGATCGAGAGGGTCTCGGCGCGGGCCGCCATAGGGGCAAGCAGCGCTGTGACGGCGAGGCCCAAGGCGGCGAGAAGGCTCATGGAGCTGGCCACTGGTCGCAATCCTCCGGCCGGGCTTCGTCGGTGAGCCGGTCCTGATTTGAGCCAGGGCAACACGGCCGGGCGCGTAGCGCAACCCGGCGAGCCGGGTCTGGAAGCCCACAGTGACGAGCTCGCATGGATGATGGGTAAACGAATGGATTTTAAAGGCGTCGCCTTCAATGGGGTCCAGGGGCAAAGCCCCTGGCCTTCGTTTCCGGAACGAGCCGTCAGGAAGCCAGGATGCGCCTAGCCGGTCGGTATGTTCCAAGGCCCGTTCGACGGCTCGGGCGGGCGATGCTGCTGAGGCTGGCCGCTGCGCAGGCGCCGGCGCCGGCCGCGATCTCCGAGGCTGCGTACGAGGCGATGGTGGCGGGGCTGCGCGGCGCGGCGCCCGATGCGGAGGAGTATCAGCGGCTCTCGGCGATCGTGGTCGACGTGCCGGGGCTGGACGCCTTGCGCGGGCTGGACCCGTTCGGCGCGGGTTACCGCGACGCGGTGCTGGCGCTCTACCTTCGGCTGCGCGGTCGTGGCGGCTGTTACGAGCCGGAGCGCGACGAGCTTGGCCAGGATGACGACGGCCCTGACGAGGATTTGTTCGCCGGCGTGGTGCCATGGAGCTTCCGCGACACCGGGCTGGTGGCGGAGTTCCTGCTTTGCTGGGGGCAGATCTTCCGACTGCTCGACTTGCCGACCGGCTGCGCCGCGAGCGTTCTCGAATACGGGCCCGGCAGCGGCCAGGTGCTGCTGGCGCTGGCGCGGCTCGGCATCAGGAGCTGCGGCGTGGACATCAACGCCGGCTCGCTGGCGCTGGTGCGGCGCCAGGCCGAGGCGATGGGGCTCGGCGTTGCCACCGAGGTGGGCGGCTTCGGCGAGGGCTTCGGCGAGGAGCGCTTCGACAGGATCCTGTTCTTCGAGAGCCTGCACCATGCGCCGGATCTGCTGGCGCTGCTGCGGCGGCTGCGGGGGCGGCTCAAGCCCGGCGGCCGGCTGATCCTGTGCGGCGAGCCGGTCGTCGACCATCCGACCGGCTCCATCCCCTATGCCTGGGGTCCGCGGCTGGACGGGCTGTCGCTGTTCTGCATCCGGCGCTACGGCTGGATGGAGCTGGGCTACACGCGCGATTTCCTGTTCGAGGCGATGCGGCGTACCGGCTGGCAGGTCACGGCGCATCCGTTCCCCGGCTGCGCGCGGGCGCACGCCTTTGTGGCGGTGCCGACGTAACGTGTTGCGTCGGTCGGCGTAGTATGGCGATGCGCTTGCTCTCCGCCGTCGTCTTCAGTCTCGCCTGCGTGCTCGCTCTGGCGGCGTGCGGCGCCGGCCGCGCACCGTCGCTGGCGACGGTGCATCAGCATGAGCCGTCGGAGCGCTGCATCGGCATCGATTGAGACGGCGAGCGGCTCGTTCCCCGGCGGGATGGGGCGTGACCGGCTCGCCAGCTCCGGCGGCCTGGTTGAGACGGCTACGCCGACGATCGGCACGACGTCTTCTCACCGGCGCTTGCGAACGTCGGCCGATGGAGGAGCCTGCATGGCGGCAGGCTCCTCCTGCGAGGGTCGGAAGGCGGGGTGCTAGGCGCTGACGCGCTTGCGCCGCCTCAGCTCGTCCTTCATTCCGCCGTCGCCGCCGCTGCCGGGGCCGCCGCCGCCGCCCCCGCCGCCCCCGCCGCCGCCGCCGCCGCCATCACCGCTGCCGCTGCTCGGTTCGCTGCTGACAGGCGCCGGATCGCTGCTGACCGGGTTGTCGCCCGGGTTGCTGCTGGCCGGATTGTCGCCGGGGTCGCTGCTGACCGGGTTGTCGCCCGGGCTGCTGCTGACGGGGTTGTCGCCCGGGCTGCTGCTGACGGGGTTGTCGCCCGGGTCGCTGCTGACCGGATTGTCGCCCGGGTCGCTGCTCACCGGCCCGTCATTCGGATCACTGCTCACCGGCCCGGGATCGTCGCCGACATCGCTCGTGCCCGGAGGCTGGTCCACCCCCTCGCTGCCGGGGCCATCGTCCTTGCTGGCATCGTATGCTATCTCGATGCCCAGGATCGCGACGGCAGTCCCGAAAGCCTCCGGCAGCGCCACTACCCCGCCGACCAGGGCGCCGGTGATGATCCCCTCAGGTCCTCCCGGAATGCCTTCGATCGCGCCTTTGCCAGCGCCGATCGCCTCGGCAACGACGAAGGCGGCGGCCGCCGAGAACAGCGGGTGGGGAATATCCTCGCTCGATTTCGAGCTGCCCGGCTGTGCGCCGCCGCCATCGACCGCCAGCGGCTTGACCTTGCCGGGCACACCGCCTGGCGACTTGCCCACGGGCCGCGCCGGCGAGGTCGCCGGCGAAGCCGGCAGCAGCCTGCGCAGCGCCGGAGCGAAATAGCCGGCGGCACTGAACTGCGTCGAAAAGGCGCTCGAGACCACTTTCGGCAGCGCGCCTATGATGGCGGTCGGCGAGGCGAGCGGCACCGAGCCGGTCCAGTTCACCGGCTTGCCTCGCAACTGGCCGGAAACCACCGCCTTGATGTCGCTCCCCGCCGCTCCCGGATGGGTCAGCGTGATCGTCAGCGAGTCCGCTCCTGCGATAGTGGCCAGCCTCACGACGCCGAGCGACGCGGCAACGTGGCTC
Organism: uncultured Acetobacteraceae bacterium; assembly: GCA_964249675.1. Taxonomy (GTDB): domain Bacteria; phylum Pseudomonadota; class Alphaproteobacteria; order Acetobacterales; family Acetobacteraceae; genus CAXMMR01. The sequence goes on from CAXUCZ010000013.1 coordinate 12,115, forward strand.
GACAGCCGCAGGTAGGGCGCCGCCGCCGCGCCGGCGAAGAAGCTGGTCACCTCGGCATGGCCGGAGGCGTCCTGCGTTCTGGCGATCACCAGCCGCTGTGTGCCGCCCTTGGCATCGATGCTGCCGTCCGCGGCGGTGGACCAGGAGATCGTCGTGCCGTCTGCGGCGATGGCGCTGCCGCTCGCGGGCGAGGCCTGCACCGGCTTGGGGCCGGGCGCGTGGCCGGTCGGCGGCTCCACGTGGACAGGCGGATGGGCGACCGGCGGCTGCGGCCTGGCCGTGATCGGCCGGCGCCTGACGGGCTGGGCGTGGATGGGCTGAGCGCCCCTGCGTGTCGTGCTCATGGCAAGCTCCTGTACTGGCGTTGCTTGGCTGGTGCCCGCGGATGGGCCACCGCCGCGAGGGACGGCGGCCCGGCGGCTCAGGCGGAGGCGTTCGGCGCCTGGTCGAGCACGACCGGATCGGCGTGCAGGACGAAGCCGACGGTGGCGCTGTAGACGCGTGGCGCCGTGGCCGGCGGGAAGGCGACGGGCGGCTGGATCGGCAGCGGGATGGCCATGTCCGGCTGCATGGAGTGGCCGCTCGAAGCGCTCGCCGTGCCGCCCTGGTTGACGTTCAGCGAACCGGTGGCCTCGCCTGCCGGGGTGAGATAGCCGGTGGCGGTGTAGGCGGCGGGCGCGAACGGCGCGCCGCCCGGCCGCGGCGGCGTGCCGAGCGAGGGCTCGGGCAGGGCCATCGTCGCCGTCCAGCGCCGCTCGCCGCTGACGGTGATCGTCTGCACGTGGTCGAAGAACGCCTGGCCGCCGCTCCACAGCGCCACCTGCCTGCCGGCGGCGTCGCGGATCGCGATGTCGAATTCCTGGCCGCCGGCGAAGCTCAGGGTGAGCGGCGCGGCGCTCGAACAGCGCAGGATCAGCGTCGCCGTCAGCGTCCGGGGCGAGGCGGCGGTCCAGACATAGCTCGCCTGGTCGAGGCCGAGGCTGAAGGACACGCCCTCCGCCGTGGCGGCGGGTTTGGCGTGGGCCGGCCGGGTGATGGTGGTGGTGGACATCGTCTTGCTCCTGGTGTGAGGGGTTGGTGGCCGATCGGCCGGTGAGAGGGTCAGGCGCCGATCAGCTCCGCGGCCGTGAGCAGCGCGTCATGGGCGCGGTGCAGGCCGGTGAGCTGCTCGTGCAGATGCCCGACCATGGCGCCGACCAGCTGCGCCTCCTGCGGCGTGGTCCAGCCTGGCCGACGCATCATCCGCAGCAGGCGAACGGCATGCTGCTGATCGGCGAGGCCGCCGGCCGCTTGGCCGAGGGCCTCGACCCGGGCGGCGAGCCCGTGGCTGGTCCCGGCATCGGACGTCGCGTCCATGTCCTGAGACGTTTGTGGGGACGGCATTGCTTGTCTCCTTGGCGGTGCGACGGCCGGATCGGCGCCGTCGGCACACCCAAGGCCGGAAACCCGCCAGGCACCGCCTCAAAGCTTCTCAATTCGCCTCAACGAGGAAAAGTCGTCTTCTTTCAACGCATTGGGCAAGAAGCTATCAAGCTTGTTGACATCGGATCGAACGACTAACGTATCGACGTACACTGGCAGCACGGACTTGCGGCAATGCAGCAGTCGCGACTCTACGTGTTCGGGCCCTTCATGCTGGACTGTTCACGACGGGCGCTCGCACGCTTCGGCGAACCTGTGGCGCTGAGCTCGCGCGGCTTCGACATCCTGCGGGTGCTGGTGGAGGCGCGGGACCGCGTGGTGAGCCGCGCCGAGCTCCTGCAGCAGGTCTGGCCCGGCGTCGCCGTCGAAGAGCACAACCTTTCGGTGCAGATGTCCAAGCTCCGCCGCGCCCTGGGCGATGCCGGCGACACGGTGATCGCTACGGTGCCGGGACGCGGCTACCAGTTTGTCGGCGAGCTCGCGCCGGCGTCGGGGCCTCGCGCGGACAAGGCGGCGGATGAGGCGGCGGATGAGGTGGGGGATGGGGCCGGCCGGCCGGCCGAGACGGCGTCCTCGGTCGAGGCCGCGCCAACGCCGCAACGCCGGCGGGCCGGCTGGCGTCGTCCGGCCCTGCTGGCTGGCGCGGCGGTGCTGCTGGCCGCGGCGGCGGCGGCGGCGCTGCTGCGGCCGCCGGATGGGCCGGCGCGGCTGTCGATCGTGGTCATGCCATTTCGCGACCTCAGCGACGCTCCCGGCAGCCGTTACATCGCCGACGCGATCACCGACGATCTGACCACCGAGCTCGCCGGGCTGCCCGGCAGCCTCGTGATCTCGCGCGAGACGGCGGACAGCTATCAGGGCCGGCCGGTGCCGGCGGCAGCCGTGGGGCGCGCCCTCGGCGTGCGCTATCTGCTCGAGGGCAGCGTGCGCGCCGAGGACGCCGCCCTGCATATCAACGCCCAGCTGATCGACACCGCGAGCAGCGCGCACCTGTGGGCCCGCCGCTTCGACGCGCCGCGCAGCCAGCTCGCGCGGACGCGCGACGAGATCGTCGCCCTGATCGCCGGCGGTCTGGACAGGGCGATGACGCAGGCGGAGCTGGCGCATGGCGCTCGCGAGCGACCGCACGACCCGGACGCGGAGGACCTGTTCTTGCGCGCGCGGTCGATCCTCGACCATGACGACACGCTGGCCGGCTACCGCTCGGCGCAGGCCCTGCTGGAACGGGCGGTGGCGAAGCGGCCCGATTTTGCCGACGCCCAGGCGCTGCTCGGCGGCATGCTGCTGCGCAAGCTGCGCAGCAACGACGATCCGGACGATCAGACCGATTTCGCCGAGGCGACCAAGGCGATCGATCGCGCGTTGGCGCTCGCGCCCGACAACGTCGCGGCCCTGGCGGCGCGGGCGCATGCCGAGCTGATCGACGAGCACTTCACCGAGGCCGCCTACAGCGCCCGGGCGGCGCTGAGCGGCAACCCGAACGACATCGAGGCGCAGGAGATGCTGGCCGGCTGCGCCGCGGCCGAGGGACGGCTGGACGAGGCGGCGCGCGCGCTGGAGACCTTGCAGCGCCTCGATCCGGAAAGCGCCAAGGCGCGCGAGAGGGCGCTGCGGCTGGGTTTTTTCAGGCTGTTGCAGGGCCGGCTGCCGGAGGCGCAGGACTGGCTGCATCGCGCCATCGCCGGGCAAACCGAACCCGTCCCCGGCACTCCGGCCTGGGGGCGGGCGGAGGGGGCGCGGCTGCTGCTGATCGCCGCGGCGGAGCTCGGCGGCCGGACGGCGGAGGCGCGGGCGCTGTATGCCGCGTTCGACGCGGCGTGGCCGCATCGGACGACCTGGCGCATCGCCGCCCTGACCTGGCGGCGGGTGGCGGCGCTGCCCGGCTATCGGGCGATGCTCGGTGCGCTCCAATCGGCGGGCATGCCGGCCTATGCCGACGAGCACGGGGACGATCACCTGGCGGGCGGGCACTCGCCGCTGCCGGACACCGATTACGAGCCGACGCCGCTCGGCGTCGACGGGGCGACGACGATCGATACGCCCGCGCTTGCCCGCCTGGTGCGTGACGGCACGGCAGGCGTGATCGTCGACCTCGGCTCCGGCGCGGCGGTGATCACCGGGGCGGCGTGGAAGGACGAGGCCAGCATCCTCGACGACGCCGGCTTCGTCGACGCGGTGCTGCGCGACGGCAAGGCGGATCAGCCGATCGTGGTGATGTCGGACGGCACTTACGGGGCGGCCTCCTACAATGCGGCGCTTCGCCTCGGGGCGCCCCGAGGATGGGCGCAAAAGCCGCCGGGACGGCGGGTGCTGTGGTATCGCGGTGGCGAGGAGGCATGGTCGGCGGCCGGACTGCCGGCGACGGACCGGCGCCAGTGATCGCTTTGCCTGGTGTACGGGAGTAATCAATCCGGTATGCTGAGGCGGAGTTCGTTGCTCTTGCGAGAGGTGGAACAATGACCGAGATCACGGCGGGTGACCACGATGCGGCACCGAAACGGCACCCCGGATTGCGGCAGGTCACGGTCACGTTCGTGCTGGAGGACGAACAGACGATCCATCACCCCGGCCGGTCGAAGCCGGGCGGGCCGCCCGGCGGCGGCAACGCGATCGTCGACGGGCGCGTGGTGATCGAGCCGCTGCGGCTGGCGGGGCTGGACGCGGCGTCCGCGAGGGCGGCGATCGGGCGTCAGGCCGACGACCTGGCGATCGCCGCCGAAGCCTTGGCGCTGGCCTCGGCGCAGTTCAGCAAGGCGGTTTCGGAGTAGGACAAGGCGGCCGGGTTCGGGGTCGGTCCGCGGACGGCCCGGCGGGGGTCCCGCCGGCGGAGCCGCTGGTCTTCCTTTGTCCCGCGCCTATAACACTCAGCCGATCAAGGCGGGGAGACGATGGCATGGCGGCAGCGAACGCGGTGATCGTGGCGAGCGATGTCGCCTTTGGCGAGGCGCCGCGATGGCGTGACGGCGCGTTCTGGTGGTCGGACATGCATGGCGACCGGGTGCAGCGGCTCACGGCGGCCGGCATCGAGACGGTGTGCGACGTGCCGATGCAGCCGTCCGGGCTGGGTTGGCTGCCGGACGGGCGGCTGCTGGTTGTCTCGATGGCCGACAAGCGGGTGCTGCGACGGGAGGCCGACGGCTCGCTGGTCACGCATGCGGACCTCTCCGAGCTGGCGCCGCGGCGGCTGAACGACATGACGGTCGACCGGCAGGGGCGCGCCTATGTCGGCAATTTCGGCTTTGAGCTCAGTCCGCAGGAGGCGCCGGCGCCGACCGTGCTGTGCCGGGTGGATCCGGACGGGCGCGTGCGCGTGGCGGCCGACGAGCTGATGTTTCCGAACGGCATGGTGATCAGCGAGGACGGCAAGGTCCTGGTGGTGGCGGAAACCTATGGCGCGCGGCTGACCGCGTTCGACGTCGCGGCGGACGGGGCGCTCTCGAACCGCAGGGTTTGGGCGCAGCTGGCGGACGGGGCGGTGCCGGACGGGATCTGCCTGGATGCCGAGGGTGCTATCTGGGTGGCCTCGCCGACGACGCATGTCTGCCTGCGGGTGCGGCAGGGCGGCGAGGTGCTGGAGCGCATTGCGACCGGACGCGGCGCCTATGCTTGCATGCTGGGCGGAGAGGAGCGCCGTACGCTCTACGTCTGCACGGCGGACTCGCATGATCCGGCGCGTCAGCGTAGCGAGCGCAACGGGCGGATCGAGGCGTTCACCGTGACCGTTTCGGGCGTCGGCTTGCCGTAGGGCTGAGGCTGGAGCGCACACGGTGGCGTGCGCGGCGCGGCCTTGAAGGCAGGCGCTGCGGGGCCGAGTTCCTGAGGGAGCGGGCCCGCACGGCCCGGACTGGCTCGAGGCATGGTCGTGGGCGCGCAAGGATTTGCAGTATTCGGTCAGGCTCGCCGGCGGCGCTGGGCTTGCGGGTTCATGCCGGCGGGCGGGTTGCTGGCATTGGTGCTGAGCGCCGCCTGCGTCCTGGCGGCGTCGGGCTGCACGCCGGGGCCGCCGGCGACCTTCTACACGCCTCACGGCAACGGCTATCTCAGGGTGCCGGGTCTCGCCGGCCGCTGACGCGGCGTGCAGGCCGACATGCACGCTGCGGCCTTGAAGGCGTGCGCCATGCGGCCGACCTTCTGTGCCGGCGGGCCCGGATTTCCCGTGCCGGCCATGGGGCGAGATTGTGCGCGCACAGGGTTCAAAAGTCGGGCGCGAGGCTCGGCGATGCCGGCTGACCGGCCGTTCAGTTTTGGCATTGCTGGGTTTGGCCTGCGCCTTGGCGGCGTCGGGCTGCACACCCGGGCCGCCGGCGACGTTTGTCACCCGCAATCCGAGCAACTACATCGGCGCGCCCGGAAACTTCGGCATCTGACCGGCGGCCGGGTCGGCGTGCCGCGGCGGCAGGGCCGACCGTCCGCCTGTGTGGCCGGGCTGCCCTAGCCGAGCGGTCGGGAACCCCGCATCGTTCAGTGTCTCTCAGCATCGGATCGTTCGATCACCATCATGCCCTTGACCGTTCTGACGCGCCTCACTGCGGCGTGCACGCGACACGCCTGGCCGGTGATCGGCGTCAGCCTGCTGCTCACCCTGGCCGCCGGGCTGTTCACGGCGACGCACTTCTCGATCAACACCAACACCGACCGGCTGATGCCGCCCGGCCTGCGCTGGGTGCAGCGCGAGCACGCCTACCAGAAGGTGTTCCCGCCCAAGCAGATGCTGGCGGTGATCCGCGCGCCCACGCCGGAGCTGGCGGCCGACGCGGCCAACCGGCTGGTGAGCCGGTTGCGCGCCGGGGCGCCGCAGGTGCGCGGCGTCGAGCAGCCGCAGAACGACCCCTTCCTGCTTCGCGCCGGGCTGCTGTTCCCGCCTTTGGCGCAGGTCGAGAAGACCGCGGGGGAGCTGGCGCAGGCGCGGCCGCTGCTCGGCGGGCTGGCGGCGGACCCGACGCTGCGCGGCATCCTGCAGGTCGCGATCGGGGTCGCGCGGCAGGGCCGGCCGCCGCTCGATCGGGCCGAGACGATGCTCGCCGACACGCTGGACCAGGCCTTCGCCGGACAATTCGCGTCGTTCTCCTGGCAGGCGCTGCTGCAGGGACGCGCGCCGGATGCGGCCGACCGGCGGCAGCTGCTGCCGATCGACCCGGTGCTGAACTTCGCCAAGCTGCGGCCTGGGCTGGCGGCGGCCGACGAGGTGCGGGCGGCGGGCGCGGCGAGCCAGATCGGGCCGCTGGACGGCGCCTCGCTGCGGCTGACCGGGCAGGCTCCGGTGAACGACGAGCAGTTCGCGACGCTGTCGAACGGCGCCGCGCTCAACGGCATCGGCACCGCGGTGGCGGTGCTGGCGATCCTGTGGCTGGCGCTGCGCTCGGGCCGGATCGTGCTGGCGGTGGTGCTCAACCTGATCGCCGGCCTCGTGATGACGGCGGCGGCAGGGCTGATCACGGTCGGCGCCTTCAACCTGATCTCGATCGCGTTCGCAGTGCTGTTCGTCGGGTTGGGGGCTGATTTCGGCATCCAGTTCGGGGTGCGCTACCGGGCCGAGCGGCACGAGCACAACGATGTGGGCCTGGCGCTGAGCGGGGCCGCCACCAAGGCGGGCACGGCGCTGGCGCTGGCGGCAGCCGGGGTGACGGTGGGGTTCTTCTGCTTCCTGCCGACCGACTATCGCGGCGTCTCCGAGCTCGGCCAGATCGCCGGAACCGGCATGGTGATCGCGTTCCTGCTGACGATGACGCTGCTGCCGGCGCTGCTCAGCGTAATGCCGTCGCCGGGCGAGCCGGAGCAGCTGGGCTACGTCGCCCTGGCGCCGGTCGACGACTTCCTCGGCCGGCACCGGATCGCCGTCGTCGTATGCACGATCGGCGTCGTGCTCGCTGGCACGCCGCTGCTGGCGCGGCTGCGCTTCGACTTCGACCCGATGCACCTGCAGGATCCGAAGGGCGAGGCGGTGGCGACGTATCGGGCGCTCGGGCGAGACCCCGGCACGGGCGTGGCGGCGGTCGACGTCGCCGCACCCTCCCTGGAGGCAGCCAACGCTCTGGCCAAGCGGCTGCGGGCGCTGCCGTCGGTCGCCGGCACGCGCACCATCGAGGCGCTGGTGCCGGACGACCAGCCGGCC
>CAXUCZ010000014.1:0-3671 GCA_964249675.1 uncultured Acetobacteraceae bacterium
GTGCTGGCGCGGATCCGCAAGGCGGTCACCAACCGGGTGTTGTCCGAGCTCAAGACGCGCAGCGCCGACGCGGCCGGCTACACGCCGTTCTGGGACAATTTCGGCGGCATTCTGAAAGAGGGCGCCTACGACGCCGGCACGGCCGGCATCGACGTCGAAAAGGACCTGACGCCGTTGCTGCGGTTCCGCACCAGCGGGGCCGATGGGCTGACGTCGCTCGCCGACTATGTCGCCCGCATGAAGTCCGGCCAGGAGGCCATCTACTACCTGCTAGGCGACAGCCACGAGGCGCTCGCCGCCTCGCCACAGCTCGAAGGCTTTCGAGCCCGCGGCCTGGAGGTGCTGCTGCTGTCCGACCCAGTCGACGCGTTCTGGCCCGATCGGCTCGACAAGTACGACGACAAGCCGCTGCGCAGCGTCACCCAGGGCGCGGCCGACCTGTCCAGCTTCAAGCCGGATGGCGAGCCGAGCGAGGAGCCTGCCGACGCGGCGGCGCTGATCGAGGCGCTGAAGACGACGCTCGGCGCCGACATCGCCGATGCGCGGGTCACCGACAGGCTGACCGACAGCGCGGTCGTGCTTGCCGCCTCCGAGCAGGGTCCGGACCTGCAGATGCTGCGCCTGATGCGCCGCTCCGGCCGCGCCGCGCCGCCGAGCGCGCCGGTGCTGGAGCTCAACCCGCGTCATCCGCTGATCCGCAGCCTCGCCGAGCGCGCCGCCGCGCATGCCGACATCGAGGACAGCGTGCGCACGCTGCTCGACCTGGCGCGGGTGCAGGACGGCGAGGCGCCGCGTGATCCGGCGGCGTTCGCACGGCGCGTGACATCGGCCTTGGCGGGAGCGCTCAAGTAGGCAAGGCCAGGAACTTTGCCTCTTCAGGCGTAAAATGGGGTCTGTGGTTGCGGGCCCCAGCGGAGTCCAGAGGCGAAGCCTCTGGCCGTCCTCTCACCGTCTAGTCCGACTTGCTGCTGTCGCAGCTACTCGCCGCGCAGGCGAGGGACGAAAGCGGCGGATCGTAGCGGCGGATCGTGACGTCCTGTCCGGCTTGCAGGTCGATCGCCGGCGTTCCGAGTGCCGCCAGCTGCCGGCGGAAGGTGGGGCTGATCACGTCTTCGGTCTGGCCGATTCGTCCGAGCACCACCCAGACGCGATTGCCTTGGGCGATGCGCGCCGGCGCGTCGCTCAGTTGCAGGCTGACGCCGCTGCCGACCAGGGGATCGCCGGTGCGGTTGAGGTAGACGTTGAGCAGACGGGTGCCCCAGTAGTCGCTGACCAGAACCAGGTCGCCCGGCTGACGGCCGGCATGCAGCTCGGCGGCGGCGAGGTCCCAGCGGGGCTTCGTCTCGGCGGCATAGTAGGGCCAGAGGTTGATCGCGGCGAGCCCGGCAATGCCGAGCACGAGCCCGCCGCTCAGGCGTGGCGGCAGCGCGGCGAGCCCCAGGCCCGCCAGGATGAAGAAGGGTGCTCCGGACCAGAGGATGTAGCGCGGCATCCACATGGGCTGCACCAACGAGAAGGTCAGCAGGGCCAGCGGCAGCGTCAGCACGGAGAGCAGGATCGGCGCCAGCGCGGTCGGCCGCCGGAGTGCCAGGAAGGCGACGCCGCATGCCGCCAGCGCGCCGACCAACATCTCGAGCAGCGGCCCGACCAGCGGCACCATGCCATAGAGCAGGCGCCCGCTGATGAGGCTGGAGTCGCGCAGCAGGTAGACGGCCGCGACGGCCGACCAGATCCGCTTGACGCTCACCGGGGGCACCCAGTCGAGCCCGGCGCGCATGTCGTGGCCGCGCACGGAGCAGTACATCGCGACGAACCAGGGCAGGCACGACGCGGCGGCCAGCCCCTGCACGATCAGCCAGTTACGGGCGAATGAGCGCCGCTGCACGCCAAGCCGCCAGGCTATGACGACCACCGCCAGATTGGCGGCGAGCCACCAGAGCAGCGCCACGCTCAGGACGTTGAGCGCCGCCGCCGTGCCGAACAGCAACAACCCCCAGTCCCGGCGTGCTGCGCCGGGCGCGCGCACCGGCAGCGCGGCGCGTTCCGGGTTGAGCGCCAGGCCGATCAAGCCGAGCAGCGCCAGCAGGATCAGCGCCGTCACCAGGGTGTAGGATCGCGCTTCCTGCCCGTACTGCACCTGCAGCGGCGACAGCGCCATCAACAGGCCGGCGAGCAGCCCTGCCTTGCCGCCGCCCAAGCGCCGGGTGATCAGCGTCACCATGCCGCAGCACAGCGCGCCGCAGATTACTGAGGGCAGCCGCAGCCACAGCTCGCTGTTGCCTAGGCGCTGGACGGCTCCGGCGAGCAAAAAGTAGGTCGGCAAGTGATGATTCTGCAGCGAGCTTTGCAGCAGCCCGCGCAGCGGCAGGGCGGAACGGTCGAGGGTGGTCACCTCGTCCATCCAGAACGGCTTGGCGCTGATGGCGATGAGCCTGGCCACAAGGCCAACCAAGGTGACGGCGGCGGCGCCCAGCCAGACGAACCGATCGGTGAATGCCGTCGAACGTCCGGTGACCCGGACCCTGGTCGACCCCGACCGGCCTGCTCGCATCAACGTCCGCCCCTCCTTGCCGCCGCCCGACCATACGGATCAGGGCGCGCTCTTGCTGCCCATATAGCTGCAACAAAATGTGGCGACAGCGGGATGGAGCCGGGGCTGCATTGCGGCCCCGGCCGGGCGCGTCCGGTGCAGATCCTTGTCGATGCGGCTTATAGATCCTCGGGAGACCTATATGAACGAAACGCGCTTAGTGGCTCTTGCCGCGTCCGGTCTTGGATTGCAGGGCGTCGATGCGCTTGGACGCGGCGGCCTTGCTCAGCGACGGGTCGAACGGCTCGCCGGCCTCCTCGCTCAGCGTCTGCAGGTATGACGCCTGGGCACCGGTCATCGACTCGTCGCCGGTGGTCCAGTTATCCGGGTCCTTGACGGTGTTGGATGGCGGCCCGGTATCGGCCTCGGGATCGCGCGACGCGAGGCTCTGCTTGGGGTTTGCCGCCTCGGCCTTGGCGTCGGCGGGCGGAATGTCGTCCGGGTTCTTTGATGTATCGCTCATGCCTTGCCGAACGCCGCAGGCACGCTTCTGTTCCCGTATTGTTTTAGTTGATGGAGGTTAAGCGGGCCTTATAGCCGACCTGTCCGCCCTGCCGCCGATGCCCTAGAACGGCGGCATGAGTGTTCCCAGCAGTGCCGAGTCGGCGGACATCGACCAGCGAGAGGTCAAGCCTGCGTCATCGCCGACGCGCGGCGTTGTTGCGCGGCCCGGCCGCCGGCGATCCGGCTGCGGGAGGAGGTCGGGTCGGCGTCCGGCACCTCCCGCTTGCCGGCGGGCGGCGCCCGGATGGCGTGAACGCGGGTGACCTCGACCAGCTATGCGACCGTCACCTGGGACCAGCTGCATCGGGACGCCCGTGACCTGGCACGTCGGCTGATCGACGTCGCGACCGATGCTGACGCGCCGTTCCGCGGCATCGTCGCGATCTCGCGGGGCGGTCTGATCCCGGCTGCCATTATCGCCCGCGAACTCGATTGCCGGCTGGTCGAGAGCGTCTGCATCCTCGCCTATGACGACGAGACGATGCGCGAGCCGGTCGTGCTCAAGCCTCCTCTTGCCGCCGGCGATGGCGAGGGCTTCCTGATCATCGACGACCTGGTCGACACCGGCGTCACCGCG
>CAXUCZ010000014.1:3712-18963 GCA_964249675.1 uncultured Acetobacteraceae bacterium
TGGTGCGGCGCCTGCTGCCGCGCGCCGTCTTCGCCTGCCTCTACGCCAAACCGGCCGGTCGAGCGGTGGCGCACCACTTCATCGCCGAGGTGGCGCAGGGGACCTGGGTGCTGTTCCCCTGGGACACCGCGCCGCTATTCGTCGCCCCGCTTGCCCGCCGGCCGTGAGCCGGCCAAACCGCCCGCCGGCCGTGAGCCGGCCAGCTCGCCCGCCGGCCGCACGCCTGCGGTGACGACGCCGCGGTGATGGACACGATTGACAGGACGCCGGCCGGCTCGCCCACGCGGCCCGCGCTCAGCGCCACGATGCCGCGTTTCCTGCCGCTGCTGCTCGGCTTCCTGCAGGCGGTGGGCCCGGTCTCGACCGACATGTACCTGCCCGCCTTTCCGGCCATCGAGGCATCGATGCGGACCGGGCAGGGCTCGGCGCAGTACACGCTCGCCGCCTGGTTCGTCGGGCTTGCCGTCGGCCAGCTGACCCAGGGGGCGCTCGCCGACCGCTTCGGCCGCCGATTGCCGCTGCTGTTCGGCACCGCGCTCTACACTTTGGCCTCCGCCGGCTGCGCCCTGTCGCACTCGATCCTGACGATGTCGGTCTGTCGGCTGCTGGCAGCACTCGGCGGCTCGGCGAGCACGGTGATGCCGCGCGCCATCGTGCGCGACGTCGCCGAGGGACCCGAGGCGGCTCGGCTGATCGCGCAGCTGATGCTGATCATGGGCGTGGCGCCGATCCTCGCGCCCACGCTTGGCGGACTGATGCTGCAGGTGGCCAACTGGCGGGTGATCTTCTGGATCGCCACCGGCTACGGCGTCGTCGCGCTGATCGTCGTGGCGTGGGCAATGCCCGACACCCTGCCGCCAGCGTTGCGCGCGGGGCTGCACCCGCTGGCGATGGTGCGGCGCTACAATGCGGTGTTGCGCGAGCGTCACTTCATCACCCACGCGCTGCAGTTCGCGCTCGCGATGTTCGCCATGTTCAGCTATCTCGGCGGCGCGCCCGGCGTGTTCATCGACGGTTTCGGCGTCTCTCCGACGGCCTTCGGCGGCCTGTTCGGCATCAACGCCGCCGCCTACATCTTCGGCTCTCAGGTCAATTCCGCCCTGCTGCGGCGCTTCGGCTCGCATCGCATCCTGCGTGGCGCCTCGAACGCGCAGGTAGCGGCCGGGCTGGTGCTGACGGCGGATGCCTGCACCGGCTTCGGCGGCCTGCTCGGCATCCTACTGCCGCTCACGGTGACGACGTTTAGCCTGGGGCTGATCAACCCGAACGCGACGGTCGGCGCGCTGGCACGGCACCGGGCGATGGCGGGCAGCGCCTCGGCGCTGATGGGCACGCTGTCCTTCGTGCTTGGCGCGGTCGGCGCCGAGGCGGCCGGATTGCTGGCGGACGGCACGCCGCGGCCGCTGGCGCTGCTGATGCTGTTCGGCGCAATCGCCTCGCGGCTGATCGACGCGCGACGGCCTCCGGGTGCCTAGCGGACAAGCCAGAAGCTGGACCCTCTGCTCCCGGCCCGCCCTGGGGTCTGAGGCCGCAGACCCGATCTGTTCGCTACCACGGCGCCGTCGGGAGGCTGACGGGGACGACACTTAGTCGCTCGTTCCGCTGGGCCTGCCGCGCTGTCTCGGTTACACTGGCGTCTCGAACTTGGAGCTGCACCATGAAGATCATCTCGACGCTTGCCGCCGCGGCTGTGCTTGCGGGCTCGCTTGGCGTTAGCGCGCCGGCGCGGGCCGAGCCGGGCGGTTGCCTGAAATACGGCGCTGCCGGCGCCGTCGGAGGCCACCTCGTTCATCATGGCGTCTTGGGCGCCGCCGGCGGCTGCGCGGCGGGCGCCTACAAGCGTCACAAGTATCGGCAGGCGCAGCGCGCGGCGGCTCGTGGCGCGGCCGCCGGCCAGCCCTCGGTTGCGACCACGCCCGACAGTCCGCCACCGACCCCGGAGTAGCCGTCTAGCTGCTCGCCAGCAACGCTTCGGCCGCCATCAGGTCGGCCGGAGTGTTAAGGTTGAGGAAGGGGTCGACGCGGCGACCGTGCACGGCGACGGGCGGGAACTCGATGGTCGCGGCTCGGCCGGCGGTGAACAGGTTCACACGTGTGACACCCTGTTCCAATATCGCTTCGAGGTCAGCCTGCAACGCGACCGACCAGAGCGCGGTCGCGTAGTGCACCCGGCCGTCCGAAGCGGCGCAGACGATCGGGTTTCGGACGGCAGCCAGACGCTCGGCGAGGTCGAGCGGCAGAAACGGACAGTCTGAGGGCACGCTGAGCAGGGTTTGCAGGCCCGTCGCCGCTGCCCACGCCATGCCGGCGAGGACGCCCGCGAGCGGACCCGAGCCGGGCCCATCCGCCAGCACCGGCAGTGCGAAAGCGGCGAAGCGGGTCGGATCGCCGTTGGCGCTCAGCGCGATTCGGCCGGCAGCGCGCAACTCGGCCGACGGGTCGAGACGGGCCAGCACGTGCGCCAGCAAGGTCTGCCCGCCAAGCAGGCGCAACGCCTTGTCGTCGCCGCCCATCCGGCGCGCCTGACCGCCGGCGAGCACCACCACGGCAAGCCGACTAGCCACCCGCCTCGGCCAGCACAAAGGCGGCGATGGTGGGCACGTCGTCGAGGTTGAGAACCGGCACGGCGAGGCCGGCCAGTGCGGCATCGCTCGCAACGGCGATGATGTCGGAGTCCTCGAGCGCCAGCAGCGTCCGACCGCCGGACGGACGATGCACCTCGAGCTTGCGGTGCCTGTGGCGCTTGAAGCCCTCGACCAGCACCAGGTCGACGGGCGAGAGCTGCGCCAGGAGATCTGGCAGGGCGGGCTCCGGCGCGTCGCGCAGCTCGTGCATCAGCGCCCATCGCGAGGCGGAGCTTACCAGAACCTCCGTGGCGCCGGCGAGGCGGTGGGTATGGCTGTCCTTGCCGGGCGTGTCGACGTCGAAGGCGTGATGGGCGTGCTTGATCGTCGAGACGCGCACGCCCTGGCTTGTCAGGCACGGCAGCAACCGGGCGATCAACGTCGTCTTGCCGCTGCCGCTCCAGCCGCAGATGCCCATGACCTTCAGCGCCGCCTCGGGCGCCGTGCCGAGCGCGCGGACGCCGCGGCTCGGCCTTCGATGAGAGTCGGCTGCCTCAGGGCTGCAGGCGCTGGGTGGAGGTCGTAAAGCTCAGTGTCTGCGGTTCATCGGCGCCGGGAGCCGTCCATTCCCGCCACAGCAGGATCAAGGCCGCCATGATCGCCGGGCCGAGGAACAGGCCGAGCAATCCCCAGATCTCGACCCCGCCCAGGATGCCGAACAGCACCCATAGGAACGGCAGCCGGGTCGCGCCGCCGATCAGCACGGGACGGATGAAGTGGTCGGCGACGAAGGTCACGATGAAGCCCAGCACCAGGATCGCCACGGCCGCGATCACCGAGCCATTGCCCGCGACCAGCAGCGCTGCAATGCAGAACACGATCGCGGCGCCGAACGGCACCATGGCCGCGACCGCCGTGAACAGGCCGAGCAGCGTCGGGTGCGGCGCGCCGGCGATCGCGTAGGCGATGCCTAGGATCACGCCCTCGCCCAGGCCGACCAACACCAGCCCGTCGACCGTGCCGTGCACGGAGGCGATGATCTGCCGCCCGACCCGCTCGCCGGCGGCGCCAAAGCTGCGTCGGGAGGCAACCAGCATCTGCTCGGACACCGCATCGCCGTCACGGAACAGGAAGAACAGGGTCAGCAGGGTAAAGCCGAACAGCACCAGGCGATGCGCCACCTGCGAGCCGACATGGCGGCCGCGCTCGGCCATGTCGCCGGAGACCAGGCGATGGAGGAGCTCGGAGGCCTGTTTCGGATCGCTCAGGTTTTGCTGCCACCAGCCGACCGCCTGGCCGGAGAAGCGGGGGATCCGGTGCAGCATGTCCGGCACCGGCACGCCGGTCTGGCGCGCCTGGTTGACCCAGTCCAGCGTCGAGTGCGCCTCGCGCCCCGCCTCCAGCGCAATCAGGCCGAACGGGACGATGAACACCAGCGCGACCACAAGGGTGAACAGCGCCGGCAGCCAATGCGAGTGACGTGCCGAGGGCCAGCGCCTCAGCATGCGCTGGTAGAGCGGCCACAAGGCGATGGCGAAGATGGCCGCCCAGACCAACGCCGGCAGGAAGCCCTGCAGCGTCCACAGGCCAAGCAGCACCAGAGCCAAGGCCATGAGCATGCGCGCCATGCGCTGGTGGCGACGCGTGTCCTGAGCCGGCATGTCGATGCTATCCATGCCTATCGGCTTAGCAGATGGCGCAAAAAGACTGAACAAGCTGTTGCTTGGTGGCGAAGAAAGCGCAGCCGCCTAGCCCCGCACGGGCCAGACTGCAACCGATGGGTCTGGGGCCGCGGGCGCAGGCGGGTCCGGGGGAGGCCTGGCCTTGCTAGCCCGTCAACGCCAGGTCGCTAGGCGCTCCCTGCCGCCCGAGATAGCGTTCGACGACCGCTTCCGCCGGGCCGTCCTCGCGCACCTCGCCATGATCCATCCAGATCACCCGGTTGCACCATTCGACCAGGATCGGCGCCTGGTGCGTCGACAGCACCAGCACATCGGCGCCGCGCACCATTCCCTCGACGCGGCTGCGCGCCTTGGTCATGAAGCGCTGGTCGCCGGCGAGGAACCACTCGTCCATCAGCAGCACCTCGGGCTTGATGGCTGTAGCAAGGCCGAAGCCAAGGCGCACGACCATGCCCGAGCTGTAGAGGCGTACCGGCAGGTCCATGAAGTGGCCGAGCTCGGCGAAGAGCTGGACGTCCTCCTCAAGGCTGGCGATCTCGTCCGCCGAGTAGCCGTTATAGAGGCCGCGCAGCATGATGTTCTCGCGGCCGGTGAGGTCCATGTTCATGCCGCTGTTCGGGTCGAGCAGCGCGTTCAGCGTGCCGTCGATCCGCACTCGCCCGACGACTGGCTCGTAGATGCCGGCAAGCGAGCGCAGCAGCGTCGTCTTGCCTGCACCGTTCGTGCCGATCAGCCCAAGCCGGTCACCGCGCGTCAGCGTGAATGAGATGTTGCGCAACGCCTGCACCACGACACGGCGCGAGGTGTCGCGGCCGAAGCGGCCTGACGCGGCGGCGGCGAGCGTCTTCTTCAGGCTGCGCGCGCTGCCATGGTAGAGCGGGAAATCCACCGACAGGTGGCTGACCTCGATGCGAGCCATGCCCGTGCGCGGCTCAGACCCAGAACGCGATGCGGCCGCGGACCCGGACGAACAGGATCCAAGCGGCGGCACCGAGTGCTGCGCTGAATAGCAGCGCCGACGTCCAGATGGCGGGGCTGGCGAGATGGCCGAGCATCGGACCGCGGACGATCTCCAGCAAGGCATAGAACGGATTGTAGGGCAGCCACCAGCCGTCCTTGCCGAGCTGGTCCGGCTTCCAGACGATCGGGGTGATGAAGAAGGCGATCTGCATGATCGAGCTGACGATCGGCGGCACGTCGCGGAAGCGGGCGCAGAACGAGCCGAGCAGCATGCAGGCGGCGACCCCGTCGACAAGCCACAGCAGCAGCGCAGGCAACGCGGCGATGACGTTTACCCCGGGCCAGGCATGATAGATCAGTCCCACCACGAGCAGCACCGGCAGATTATGCGCCAGCGTCAGCACGGTGCGGACCTGCACCCGCACCACGTGGACGAAGTACGGCATCCGCATCGAGCGGATCGTCATCTCGGCCTGCAGGAAGGTCGTGCACGCGTCGGCCGAGATCGAGGTGACGGCGCTCCACATCACCAGCGAGACAGCGAGGAACGGCAGGTAGTCGTGCAGGTCCTGGTGGAACAGGGTGCCGTAGACGGCCCCCATCGCGCCGATCTGCACCGCGGTCGAGAGCGTGAGCCAGAACGGCCCGATCACCGAGCCGCGGTAGCGCAGCTTGATGTCGAGCCAGCCCAGGGTGACGGCGAGGCGCCATAGCCGGCTGCCGTCCGACAGGTCGCGCAGCGCCAGGCGTTGTCGAGCAGACAGGTTGACGGCGGCGTCGACCTCGATGTTGGTCGATGCCACGCTGCTCGCGTGGTGCTCGGCAGTCGCGCTCATGGCTGGTCGGCTACTCCATCCCCGATCGTCCCGCAACAACGGCGGCATGCCGCCGCTCCGCTCAAGTCATGTTCGAGATCATGCCCAGTGTGGCCTTGATCGCACAAAGCCGGCGGCTCGGCATTAACCTGCCGGTCACCACGAAGGTTCATGTTGCGGGCGCGGACAGCAGCGGCTAGGGCTTAGACGGAGTTCCTGAGGTTCCGCACGAACGGCAATGTCCCTGCCGCGGGTGTCCGAGCTGCGGCGGCCGCAATGGCCGTCGTGTCCACCGGCCGCAGGACGCGGCCGAGCCACGACGGAGACCAAGACCCGATGTCGCCAGCTTGCCCGTCCGTGCCGCCACCGGTTCACCAACTCCTGGCCCTCAGACGGGCGCGCCTGACCGGACGATGGCTACGGGTTGCCGGACCGATCGCGTTGCTCGCGGCGCTGGCGGCGTGCGCGACCAGCGGTCCGCAACTGACGGCGACCCAGGAGGCGGCTGTCTATCAGAGCCACGCCAAGCGCGACTACACGCCGCCAGGGCCGCCGGGCGATCCGTGGGGACCATACATCACCGAGGCGTCGGACAAATACGACGTTCCGGACGCCTGGATACGCGCTGTCATCGGCCAGGAATCCAGTGGCAGGCTGTATCACGGCGGCGCCCTGGTCACCTCTCCAGTCGGCGCCATGGGCCTGATGCAGCTGATGCCCGACACCTACGACCAGATGCGCGCCAAGTATGGAATGGGCGACGACGCCTACGACCCGCATAACAACATCCTGGCCGGCACCGCCTACATCCGCGAAATGTACGACGTGTTCGGCACGCCAGGCTTCCTGGCCGCCTACGACGCCGGGCCGGCGCGGCTGGATGATTACTTCCATCGCCACCGCCAACTGCCGACTGAGACGCGGCGCTACGTGGCGCGCGTGGGCGGGGAGATCGCCGGCGTCTATCCGGCGGCGCGCTCGGATGCCGACCTCTACGCGATGAACAACCTGCCGATCGACACGCCCGATCCGCGTCCGCCGCGGCGTGTGCTGACCGCTCAGGCGATGCGGCGAGAGCGTGCCCGGGCGGCGGTCCGCTATGCCTACGCGACGCGGCGTTCGCCGACGGTGCATGAGAGCGGCCCGCGCGCCGTCGAGGAAGAGGTGGCGATGCTCCCTGAGACCGGGCGACGCGGCCATCCGGCGCCGGGTGTGCACGCCGCGTCCTACGCGGCGCTGGGCGGTTCGCACCGCGACTGGCCGCACCTGATCGCCACCGCGAGTGCCGCCGAGCGCCTGCCGCATGCCGGCTGGGGCAGTACGGTCGCCGCCGTTCGCCACTCCGCCGCCGGGCTGCATGGCAGGCTGTATCCCGCCCGACTGGTCAGCCCCTCGCCGCACGCGGTCTGCCATCATCCGCATGGCAAGGGCGTCTGCTCGGGCGCCCGCTCCTGACAACGTGCGACTGACCTAACCTCCCGATCCTTTTCGGCAGCAGGGGCTCGCTTTCCCGCCTCGGTTGCAGCTAGGTAGGTTGACGGCACAATGGTTGTGGCGCCGGCTTGGTGAGGTATGGATGCGGATCGCGGTAATCGGCGGCGGCTATGTCGGCCTCGTCTCGGGCGCGTGCTTTGCAGCGCTCGGCATCGACGTCATGATCATCGAGGCCGATGCTGGGCGGCTCGCCTCGCTGCAATCGGGCGGCATTCCGATTTACGAGCCGGGTCTTGATAAGCTGGTGGCCGACAACGTCGGCGCCGGCCGGCTGGCCTTTACCGGGGACATCGGCGAAGGGGTAGCGGGCGCCGAGGTGGTGTTCATCGCCGTCGGCACGCCGACCCGCCGCGGCGACGGCCATGCCGACGTGAGCTACGTCAACGCGGCGGTGGAGCAGGTGGTGCGCCATCTGACCGACTATGCGGTGATCGTCACCAAGAGCACCGTGCCGGTCGGCACCGGCCGCCACATCGCCGAGATCATGCGCCGCACGCGGCCGCAGGCCGAGTTCGACGTCGCCTCGAACCCGGAGTTCTTGCGCGAGGGTAGCGCCATCGGCGACTTCATGCGCCCGGACCGGGTGGTGATCGGCTGCGACAGCGAGCGGGCGCAGGAGGTGATGCGGCGGCTGTACCGACCGCTTTACCTTATCGAGACGCCGATCGTGTTCACCAACCTGGAGACTGCCGAGCTTACCAAATATGCCGCCAATGCGTTCCTGGCGTTGAAGATCACCTTCATCAACGAAATGGCGGATCTGTGCGAGAAGGTCGGTGCGGACGTGCAGGACGTGGCGCGCGGGATCGGCATGGACGGGCGCATCGGACGAAAGTTCCTGCATGCGGGGCCGGGCTTCGGCGGCTCGTGCTTTCCGAAGGACACGCTGGCGCTGATGCGCATTGCTCAGGATGCCGGCGCGCCCTCGCGCTTGGTCGAGGCGACGGTTGGCGTCAACGACGCGCGCAAGTCGAGCATGGCGGCGCGGGTCATCCGGGCCTGCGACGGGTCGGTGCACGGCAAGACCATCGCCGTGCTCGGCCTGACCTTCAAGCCGGACACCGACGACATGCGCGATGCGCCGTCGCTGTCGCTGGTCGGCCGGCTGGTCGATGGCGGCGCAACAGTGCGCGCCTACGACCCGGTCGGCATGGCGGCGGCGCGGTCGCTGCTGCCGGACAGCGTCGAGTTCTGCGCCGATGCCGGAACGGCGCTGGCTGGGGCGGACGCGCTGGTGGTGGTCACCGAATGGAACGAGTTCCGTGCCCTGTCGCCGGAGCGGCTGGTCGAGACGATGCGCGGGCAGGTGGTCGTCGACCTGCGCAACGTGTTTGACCCGAAGACGATGCGGGCGGCAGGGCTCAGATATCTCGGCATCGGCAGGGCGTAGGACGCGGTCCTTTTTTGCAAATAAGAACCAAAAGACTCTTAGTCATAAGGCTTTAGCCGCACAGCGGCACGACTGCAGGACTAAAAGTTCTTTGCTTCTTTCTTGCAAGAAAGAAGCGCTTTGCCTGCCATGCGCGATTTGTGGGTTACGCGACTACCGCAAGACTCTCATCTAACCGTCGAATGGTCAGTTTCCGTCTCGTCGCCATGATCGTGGGCTCCGCCCTGTTTATGGAGCAGCTCGACGCCTCGGTGCTGTCGACGGCGCTGCCGGCGATGGGGCGCAGCTTCCACGTGCCGGCGTTGGCGATGTCGGTTGCTTTGACCTCCTACCTGCTCAGCCTGGCCGTGTTCATCCCGGCTAGCGGGCGGCTGGCGGACCGGTTCGGGGCACGGATCGTGTTTCGCGCCGCGATCGGGTTGTTCACCGTGGGCTCGATCCTGTGCGGCCAGGCCGATAGCCTGCTGTTCATCGTCGGCGCGCGAATCCTGCAAGGCGTCGGCGGCGCCATGATGGTGCCGGTTGGGCGGCTGGTGCTGCTGCGCACGACCGAGAAGTCGCAGCTCGTCAGCGCGATGTCGTGGCTGCTGATCCCGGCGCTGATCGGGCCGATCGCCGGGCCGCCGGTGGGAGGATTTTTCGTCACCTATCTGAACTGGCGCTGGATCTTCTACATCAACGTGCCGATCGGCGCTCTCGGCATGCTACTCGCGACCCTCTACATTCCCGACGTGCGCGAGGACGTCCGCTCGCGTTTCGACCTGCTCGGCCTTCTGCTCTCCGGCACAACCCTCGCCTGCCTCACCTTCGGGCTCGAGATGGGCAGCCGCGGCGTTACCTCGCCGCTCGCGACGCTGGCGATCGTCGGCGTCGGCCTCGCCTCCGGGTGGGCCTACCTGCGCCACGCCCGGCGATATCCCGAGCCGATCCTCGATCTAACACTGATGCGATATACGACCTTTCGACTGTCGGTGTTCGGCGGGTCGTTGACCCGGGTGACGGTCGGCGCGATGCCGTTCCTGCTGCCGATGATGATGCAGCTCGGCTTCGGCATGTCGGCGGCGCAGAGCGGGCTGATCACCTTTACCGGCGCCGTGGGCGCGATGGCGATGAAGGTGACGGCGACGCCGCTACTCCGCCGCTTCGGCTTTCGCGCGACGCTGATCTGGAACGGCGTGCTCTCCACCGGCAGCCTTGCCTGTTGCGCCGCCTTCCGGCCCGGCTGGCCGATGGCGGCGATCTACGTCGTGCTGCTGGTCGGCGGCTTCTTTACGTCGCTGATGTTCACCGCCTACAACACCATCGCCTATGACGAGATACCGCGCGCCAGGATGAGTGCCGCGACCAGCTTCTACGCGACGTTCCAGCAGCTCATGCTCAGCCTCGGCATCGCGGTCTCGGCCGCCGTGCTCGAGGCCTCTCGGCACATCACGGGGCATGCGACGCCGGCGTTGATTGACTTCTCCGACGCTTTCCTCACCGTGGCGCTGATTTCACTCTGCGCATCGCCGGTCTGCGCCCTGCTGCCGCACGATGCCGGCGACCAGATGAGCGGCCATCGGACAGCCATCAGCTGAGCCGGGATGATCTTGCCTGTCGGCAAGATTTTACAGCAGATTAATTATACTAAATAAGGCTAAGGTTACAGGATGTCTTGACGTCTTGCCATGCGGCGGATGATGGCGCGTCTGCTGGCATTGCACCAAGTGGTTCGCTACTGCAGGAGGATCTCCACCCGGCGGTTCTGCGGCTCGCGTAAGCCCTGGGCGGTCGGCACCAGGGGGCTGCTCTCGCCAAGACCGTGCACCGCGATCTGCGCGCGCTCGACACGCCGTCGCGCATCAGCTCGGCACCGATTGCGCGGGCTCGTCTGAGCGACAAGCCGAGGTTGTACGACGTCGGGCCGGACAGGTCGGTGTAGCCGTTCACCACGATCTGCGTCTTCTGCACGCGGGCCGAGGCGCCGGCCGCCTCGGCCACCACCTGTCGCGCACGAGCCGTCAGCTCCGCCCGATCCCAGTCGAAAAATACTAGGTAGTTTCGCGCCGGCTCGGGAGCGGGAGCTGCGACCGGTATCGAGGCTGGCGGTGGCGGGGACGGGTGGTTGAAGGCATAGGCCAAGCCGATCGTGAACTGGTGCAGGAAGGCGGGCGAGAGCTGGACCGTGCCGGCGCTGACGCCGCGCGGCGTGTCGCTGGCGCCGCCGGAGCCGGAGCGCATCTGGAGCCTTCCGGCCCAGCGGGTCCAGGGTAGAGCCTCGCCTTGTTTAAGCTGCCGCCTGTGTCCGCCGCCGCCGCGTGACGGGCGTCGGCGTCGGGGTGGCCTCGTCGGTCTGAGACAGGGCCGAGAGCAGGGCGATGCGCAGCTCGGCGAGCTTGCGTTCGTTTTCGACCTTCAGGCCGAACACGTCCTTCACATAGAACACGTCGACGGCGCGCACGCCGTAGGTGGTGACGTGGGCCGAGGCGATCTGCAGGCCGCGCTCGCTGATCGCGGCGGTGACGTCGTGCAGCAGGCCAGGGCGGTCGCGGCCGTTCACCTCGAGCACGGTGTGGGTGTTGGACGCGCTGTTGTCGATGACGACGCGGGGCGGGACGTGGATCACCCGCATGCGGCGGCCGACCAGGCCGCGGCTGACGCGGCCGATCTCGCCTTCGAGGCCGACGCGGCCGGTGAGCGCCTTTTCGATCAGCACCGACAGCTTGGCCAGGCGATGGCCGGCGTCAAACGCGCCACCCGAGGCGTCCTGCACCCAGAAGGTATCGAGCGCCATGCCGTTGGTGAGCGTGTGGATGCGGGCGTCGACGATGGAGGCGCCGGCGACGGCCAAGGCGCCGGCGATGCGGCTGAACAGCCCGGCATGGTCGGCGGTGTAGACCGTGACCTCGGTCACCGCGCGGGCCGGCAGCGCCAGCGTGTCGACGGTGAGCGGCGCGCCGTCGCCATCGGCATCGCGGGTGAGCCGGGCGTGGCGCAGGTGGGTCTCGGGGTCGAAGGAGAGCCAGTAGCCGGCATAGCCGAGGCCAAGGAAGCGCTTGCGGTCAGTCTCGTTCCAGCCCGACTGGCGCAGCACGTCGTCGATGATCGACTTGGCGTGGGCGACGCGGACGTCGCGCTCAGTGGTGGCGAGCCCGCCGGCGAGCACCTCGGCGACGCGGGCGTAGAGCTCGCGCAGCAGCGTCGCCTTCCAGCCGTTCCAGACCTTGGACGAGACGGCACGCATGTCGGCGACCGTCAGCACGTGCAGCAGGCGCAGACGCTCGGGCGACTGGATGGTGTCGGCGAGGTCGAGGATGGTCTTGGGGTCGTCGATGTCGCGCTTGAAGGCGCTCTGGCTGAACAGCAGGTGGTGCATGACCAGCCAGGAGACGGTCTCGGTCTCCTCGATCGACAGGCCGAGCAGCGGGCCGAGCTTGAGGGCGATCTCGGCGCCGAGCACCGAATGGTCGCCGCCGCGGCCCTTGGCGATGTCGTGGACCAGCATCGCGACGTAGAGCGAGCGGCGCGATTGCAGGTCGGCGACGATGGAGCTCGCGATCGGCAGCGCCTCGGACAGCTCGCCCTGCTCGAGCGTGTTGAGGACGCGAATCGCCTCGATGCTGTGCTCGTCGACGGTGAACACATGATAGGTGTCGAACTGCATCTGGCCAACGATGCGCGCCCAGTCGGGCAGCAGCCGGCCGAGGATGCCGGTCTCGTTCAGCACGTGCATCCACTTGGCGCCGTCATGGCGCGTCGCCTCGGCGTGCCAGGAGGCGGCGTCATCGCCGGCCGCAACGCTGGTGCCGCAGAGCAGGTCGAGGAAGACTGCCGCTGCGGCCGGATCGCCACGCAGCGCGACGGCACGGCGCTCGTGGCGGATCAGCGCGCGAATCGCCAGCGGGTGCAGCGCCAGGCCGCGGTCGCGGGCGAGGCGCAGGATCTGCAGCATGCGGATCGGGTGCTCGTCGAAATCGACCGAGCGCTGCGGGGCGAGTTGGCCGTCGGCGAGCACGAAGCCGGCGGCGATCAGCGCCGCGTCGGTCTGGCCGGCGAGCGCCGGCGGGCCGAGAGCAGCCCGTTCGATCTCCGGCTCCAGCACCAAGGTGAGGCGCACCACGTCGCGCGCGGTGAGGAAGTAGTGGCGCATGAAGCGCTCAACACCGTCCTGCACGCCGTGGCGCGTGTAGCCCATGCGGGCGCCGACCACCGGCTGCAGGTCGAAGGTCAAGCGCTCTTCGGCACGACCGGCGACGTAGTGCAGGTGAAAGCGGACCGTCCATAGGAACTCCTGCGAGCGGCGGGCGTGACGATGCTCCTGCATCGTCAGCAGAGCGCCGGCCGGCAGATCCGGCCGCATCAGGTCGCCAAGGCCCTCGATGCGGAACGCCTGGCGGGCCAGCCAATAGACGGTCTGCAGGTCGCGCAGGCCGCCGCGGCCCTCCTTGATGTTGGGCTCGACCAGGAAGGCGCTCTCGCCGAAGCGGCGGTGACGGGTGGCGCGCTCGGCTTGCTTGCCGGCGATGAAGCCAGCCGCGCCGCCGGCGCCGGACGCGACCTTGATGGAGCAGAACGCCGCCTCGGCGGCGTTGGCGGAACAGAACGCCGCCTCGGCGGCGGCGTTGGCCGACCAGAACGCCGCCTCGAAGGCGTCGAAGAGGGCGGGCTCGCCGGCAACGAGACGGGCGTCGAGCAAAGCGGTGCGGGTCTGCAGGTCGGCTTCGGCGTCTTGCAGGCAGTCAGCGACAGAGCGGGTCGCGTGGCCGACCTTCAGGCCCAAATCCCACAGGAAGTAGAGCATCGCCTCGATAGCGGCGAGCACGGCCGGGCTCGGCGCGTCGGTGATCAGGAACAGCAGGTCGACGTCGCTGAACGGGGCGAGCGTGCCGCGGCCATAGCCGCCGGTGGCAACGATCGCCAGCGTTACGCCCTCTGCCAAAGAGCGTGCGAGCAAGGCGGCGATGACGCCGTCGGTGAAATCGGAGAGCTGCTCGGCGGCGCGCAGCCCAGTCAATTGGCCCTGCTCGAAACCCTCGCGCACCAGCGCCTGGACGCGGGCAAGATGACGGCGGAACACGCCGAGGGCGCGCTCGCGCTCGAACTCCTCGGGAGCAGCCGGCAGCTCGGCCAGGGCCGCCGCCAACCTGGACGCACGGTCAGCGCACAGGCTGGACGATGGCGGGACGATCAGCATTGACAACATCGTAGCGGGTCGCGCACGCACGCGACAACGGCATTTCGCAACTGCGAGCGAAGGCCACGAGGTTTGCGCACGCGAAGCAAGGCCAGGGGCTTTGCCCCTGGACTGTATTAGGGGGCGCAGCCTTTAGAACCCACTTTCGATGTCTTCTCGGCAAAACGGCGGGTGGCGAGCAAATTGATCGGCTTCGCCAAGGGAAAACGGGGTCTCGGAATGCTGACGGATGAGGTCTGGGCCTCGAGACCGCAGCGGAGTTCAGAGGCAGAGCCACTGGCTTTCTTTAACTGCGCCGCAGCGATTTAAGGCGGTAGAGCGCCGCCAGCGCCTCGCGTGGGCTCAGCGCGTCGGGGTCGATGGCGGCCAGGGCCAGCTCCAGCGTTTCGCTTGTCGCAGGCGTGGCCTCGGCGGGCTCGCTCGGCGCGGCAAGGTGGGCAAATAGCGGCAGCTCGGCCTCGATCGGTCGTGGCGCGCGCTCAAGGTTGGCGAGCAGGGCGGCGGCGCGGCGGACCACAGCCGCGGGCACGCCGGCAAGGCGGGCGACGTGGACGCCCCAGCTGCGCCGCGCGGCGCCCTCGCCGACCTCGTGCAGGAAGACCAGCTCGCCCTGCCATTCCTTGACCCGCATGGTGGCCGGACGCAGGCGCGGCAGGGTGGCGCCCAGGCCGGCGAGCTCGTGGAAGTGGGTGGCGAAGATGGTGCGGCAGCGGATGGTGGCGTGCAGCGCCTCCAGCACCGCCCAGGCGATGGCCAGGCCGTCCAGCGTCGAGGTGCCGCGGCCAATCTCGTCGATGACGACGAAGGAGCGTGGGCCGGCCTGGTTCAGGATGGCGGCGGCCTCGGTCATCTCGACCATGAAGGTGGAGCGGCCGCGGGCGAGGTCGTCGGCGCCGCCGACTCGGCTGAACAGGCGGTCGGCGATGCCGATGGTGGCGCTGGCGGCAGGCAGCGGCAGGCCGGCCTGGGCGAGGATGATGGCGAGCGCGTTCTGGCGCAGGAAGGTCGACTTGCCGGCCATGTTGGGGCCGGTGAGCAGCATCATCCGCCGCTCGGGCGAGAGGTCGCAATCGTTGGGCTGGACGACGGCGCGGCCTCGGGCGGCGGCCTCGACCATCGGATGGCGCAGGCGCACGATTCGGAAGGCCTGGTCGGTGGTGACGGTGGGGCGGC
>CAXUCZ010000015.1:0-7606 GCA_964249675.1 uncultured Acetobacteraceae bacterium
GTGGGAGCGGACGCAGGCGCTGGAAAGCTTCAAGGCGACGCAGCCGCAGGCCGGCTAGACGCGACCTGCCGACGGTCGTGTCAGGCCGGCGGCAGGGTGCGGCCTTCGGTGACGACGTGGAAGAAGCGGCCGCTGAACGGCTTCAGCACCTCCAGCGTCGCGGCGTGGGCGCGGGTCTTGATGTCCGAGGCGAGCGACGCCTCAAGCGCCGCCATGTCGGCGAAGTCCATTTCCAACACCATCACGATCGGGATCGAGCCCGGGTCGGCCTGGGTGGGGCGCAGGACACGCACTGCCTGCACATGCGGGAAGTCGCGCCAGATCGGCTCCAGCTTGGCGGCGACATCGGCGAAGAAGGCGTCCTCGCTGCCGGAGATGATCGCGCCTTCGAAGATGGCGATCCGGGTGAGCATGGGAGTGCTCCTAAAGAGAAAGAAGGCCAGGGCTCTGCCCTGGACCCGTCAGGCATTAAGCGTGCCTTCGCACGACGGGGCCCGAGGCCCCAGACCCCATTTACTCGGACTCCTGGCGTCCGCTTTCTTGCCTGGCGAAGCCATTCAAATCCTGCCGCCCGCGCCGGAAATCTTGTCGGGCGAGCATGGATACGACTGGATTTTAAAGGCTTCGCCTCTAATGGGGTCAAGGGGCAAAGCCCCTTGCCGTGCTTACTCGGCCGCGTGAGCGAACCGCTCGCGCTGAACGGTGGCGCCGCGGAGCAGGTCGGCGGCGCGTTCGGCGATGGCGATGGTGGGGGCGTTGGTGTTGCCGCGCACGACGCTTGGCATCACCGAGGCGTCGACCACGCGCAGGCTTTCCATGCCGAGGACCCGCAGCTCGTTATCCACCACGCGGCCGATCGAGCAGGTGCTGGTCGGGTGGTAGAGGGTGTGGTAGCGGCGCTGGACGAAGGTCCAGATCTCGGCGTCGCTGTCGGAGGCGGGGGTGAGATGGGGCGCGCGCTGCACCGCGGCGAGGGCGGGCTGGGCGGCGATGCGCAGGCTGGCGCGCACGCCGGCGATCATGGTCTGCCGGTCGGCTCGGTTGCAAGATAGTTGTGCTGGATGCGCGGCTTGGCGCCGGGGCGGGCGGAGCGCAGGCTGACCGTGCCGCGGCTGGTCGGCTTCAGCACGCAGGGGCCGAAGCTGTAGGCGTGGTCGAAGGCGGGGGCGAGGCCTTCCTCGAAGAACATCGCCGGGGCGGCGTGGAACTGCACGTCGGGCAGGTCGAGCTCGGGGCGGGTGCGGATGAAGCCGCCGGCCTCGGCGAGGTTCGAGGTGAGGGGGCCGCGGCCCTCGGTTTGCAGCAGGGCGGCGTTGGCCTCGCTCACCGCATCGAGCAGCGAGGGCGTGTCGGTGAACCAGGTGAGGAACACGGCCGGATGGTCCTGCAGGTTCTCGCCGACCGGCAGCTCCTGGACCGGGGCGATCTGCAGCGGCAGGAGCTGCGTGGGCTGGCCGATGCCGGAGAGCTGCAGCAGTTGCGGCGAGCCGTAGGCGCCGGCGCAGAGGATCACCTCGCGCTCGGCGTGGATCGCCTCCAGGGCGCCGTTGCGGGCCAGCTCGACGCCGACCGCGCGATGGCCATCCAGCAGCAGGCGAGTCGCCAGCGCGCCGGTGATCACGGTGAGGTTCGGCCGGGCGAGCGCGGGATGGAGGTAGGCGACGGCGGCCGAGCAGCGCATGCCGCGCGACTGGGTGAGCTGGTAGCGGCCGACGCCCTCCTGATCAGGGCCGTTGAAGTCGTCGTTGGGGCGGTAGCCGGCCTGCACGGCGGCGTCGACGAAGAGGTCGGCGAGGGTGTGCATCGAGCGGCCGTCGCGCACCTGCAGCGGGCCGAGGGCGCCGTGAAACTGGTTCTCGCCCCGCTCGTTGCCCTCGGCCTTGATGAAGTAGGGCATTAGATCGTCGTAGGACCAGCCGGCAGCGCCGGCGGCGGCCCAGCCGTCATAGTCGGCGCGGTTGCCGCGGATGTAGATCATGGCGTTCAGCGACGACGAGCCGCCGAGCACGCGGCCGCGCGGCAGGTAGGTGCGGCGGCCGTCCAGCGCCGGCTCGGGATCGGTTGCGAAGTCCCAGTCGAACTCGGTCTTGAACAGCGCCGGGAAGGCGGCCGGGATGTGGATCTCGTCGGCGGCGTCGGCACCGCCGGCCTCGATCAGGGCGACGCGGATGCTCGGGTCCTCGCTCAGCCGGGCCGCCAGCACGCAGCCGGCCGAGCCGGCGCCGACAATGACGTAGTCGTATTCTGATGCCGTCATGATTTTTCCCCCTGGACGATGGCGGCTTGTGCCGTCTTGCGTTCAGCGTCGCATGGCCGGGGGAAAGCTCGCAAGGAAGGAGGAAGGCTGGGGGCGGCGCCCCCAGACCCGCATCCGTCAGGAGCCTAGTCGGGGTCTTTCTTGCTTGGCGAAGCCATCAAATCCTGCTGCATGGCACGGACCTCGCCATAAGGCCACGGACCAGGAATGGATTTTAAAGGCTTCGCCTTTAATGGGGTCCAGGGGCAAAGCTCCTGGCCTTAACTTCGTGGTTTGAGAATGGCGTCGATCAGGCCGTCGCTGCTGCCGGTGCGTTCGAGGTGCGGGTAGCGCAGGCCGGTGTGGTCGTCGACGAGCGCCGTGCGGTAGTGCTTGCCCGACATCACCAGCAGCGAGATCGGCTCGGTGGACGGCGACTTGGCGGCGGTGATGGCGTCGGCGAGGCTGTCGGGGCCGTCGTAATCGGCGCCGTTGATGCCGAGGATGGTGTCGCCCTTGGTCAGGCCGGCCTTGAAGGCGGGGCCGCCCCAGGCGACGTCGACGACCTTGTTGTCGTGCATGATCAGGCCGATCGAGTCGATGAAGTCGCGGCGCTTGCGCTCGCGCTCCTCGGAGGTGAGCCAGGCCGACTTCGTCTCCGTCATCGTCAGGCGGTAGCCGCCGCGAGACAGGCCGTCGAGCGGGGCGCTGCCGCCGACGCGCTGCAGGCGCTGGTGCAGGAAGCCGGCCCAGTCATAGGGCTGCACGGCGTTGAGCGCGGCGACCACGTCGCCGAAGGTGTAGGTGGAGACGACGAAGCTGCCGTCGTTGGTGCCGAAGAAGGCGCGGGCGAAGTCGTCGAGCGAGCGGGCGCCGTGGCTCTGCTCGCGGATCAGCGTGTCGGCGTCGAGCCAGATCAGCAGGCCTTCGACGTAGTAGTCCTCCGCGCGCTGCCAGGTGAGCCAGGGCATGTCCCGGCGGCGGACGAAGATCGGACTGTTGGTGGTGTCCTCGACGTCTCGCCAGGCGCGGCCGACCTCGTCCTGCTCGTCGGCGGCATCGGCGGCCAGCGCGTCGAGCGCCTGCTGGTGCGTCCACAGGCCGGAGCGCGCGGCCAGCACCTGGCCCCAGTATTCGGTGAGCCCCTCATAGACCCACAGCAGGCTGTCGCGCTCGGGCACGATGTTGAACTCGGGCGCGTAGAGGTCGGCGGGACGGCGATACTTGCCGTTCCACGAATGGGTGTATTCGTGGCTGAGCAGGTCGCGGCCGGCGAACGACTTGTCCCAGGCGGTGAAGTAGTCGCGACCGGTGGCGTTCTCGCTGGAGCGATGGTGCTCGAGGCCTTCGCCGCCGAGCTCGTCGCTCAGCGCCAGCAGGAAGTCGTAGTGGTCGTAGTGCTGCGAGCCGAACAGGCGGGTGGCCTGGTCGACGATGGCGCGGTGGACGGCGAGCTGCTCGGGCGAGACGGCGAGGTCGGCCGGGGTGTCGGCGACGAGGTTGAGGTGAACCGGGACCCGGGCGCCGGGGGCGAGGTCCAGGCGCTTGACGTTGCGGCCGGCGTAGAGCGGGCTGTCGACCAGGACGTTGAGCGGCACGGCGCCGAATTGCGGGTGGCCGTCGGCGCCGTCATTGCCGTTCGGGCCGGAGGCCGTGAGCGCGGTGGCGAAGTGCCAGCCGGCGGGGATCTTCAGCGAGGCGGCGACCGGGATGTCGCGGGCCATCGTGCCGGCGGGATACAGCACCACCGTGTTCCACTGCAGGTCGAGCATGGCGGGGGTCATGACGATGCGGCCCTCGTCGTCCTGCACCGGCGAGAGGAACTGGAAGTCGACGCTGACGGCGCGGGCGCCGGCGGCGAGCGGCAGGTGGAAGGCAAACATGTTGACCGGATCGCGCCGCCAGGCGATCGGCTGGCCGCCATCGGCGCGGGCGGTGAGGCCGGCGAGCAGCGCGATCGGGCCGGTCGGGCCGTGGTTGCCGGGGATCCACTCCGGATAGAGCAGCACCAGGTCGGTGGTGCCGGGGGCGACCGGGACCGTCTCGTGCACGGCCATGATGCGGTGGGACAGGTCGGTGGCGTCGACCGCGAGGGTAAGGGTGCCGGGATAGGCGGTGTCGCGCGGCGCGGGGATCGCCGGCGGCAGGGGGGCTGCTTGCGGCTGGGGCTGGGGGTCGGCCAAAGCGGGAGCGAGCGCGAGGGTGGCGAGTGCGAGGCAAAGGGCGGCGAACGGCAGGGAGAGACGGGTCACGCGATGCTCCGGCTTCGATGCGGGCAGTGGTCGAACAGCGGCGGTCGCGGGTCAAGCGGCGGCGCCTCGACCGGGCCGGCGCGCTGGTTCACTCTGTGACGAGCAGGAGCCAGCCGGCGGAAGATCGCCACGGGCGAGCGTGGGAGCGAGCATGACCCAGACCAACCGCCAATGGCAGCTGTCGGCACGGCCGGTGGGGCTGCCCAAGCGCAGCGACTTCACCTTCGCGACGGTGGACGTGCCGGAGCCGCAGGAGGGGCAGGTGCTCGTGCGCACGCGCTACATCTCGCTCGATCCGGCGATGCGCGGCTGGATGAACGACGCGCGCAGCTACATCGCGCCGATCAAACTGGGCGAGGTGATGCGGGCGGGCGCGGTCGGCGAGGTGGTGGCCTCGCGCCACCCCGGCTTCAAGCCGGGCGACCACGCCGTCGGCACGCTTGGCATGCAGGAGTACGGGCTTGCCGATGGCGGCGCCCTGCAGACCGTGGATGCCGCGGCGGCGCCGCTGCCGGTTTACCTGAGCGCGCTCGGTATGCCGGGCATGACCGCCTATTTCGGCCTGCTCGACGTCGGCCTGCCGGAGGCGGGGCAGACCGTCGTCGTCTCCGCCGCGTCGGGTGCGGTTGGCGCGCTGGTCGCCCAGATCGCGCGCATCAAGGGCTGCCGGGTCGTGGGGCTGGCAGGCGGGACGGCGAAATGCGCCTACCTGCGCGACACGCTGCGGCTCGACGCGGTGATCGACTACAAGGCCGAGGATGTCGGCCGGGCGCTGTCGGCGCATTGCCCTAACGGGATCGACGTCTACTTCGACAATGTCGGCGGTGAGATCCTGGATGCGGCGCTGGCGCGGCTCGCGCGACGGGCGCGCGTCGTGATCTGCGGCGCGATCTCGCAGTATAACGGCCAGCCGTATGGGCCGAAGAACTACATGATGCTGCTGGTGCAGCATGCGCGCATGGAGGGGTTCGTCGTGTTCGACTACGCGATGCGCTACGGCGAGGGCCTGGCGGCGATGGCCGGCTGGCGGCATGAGGGGGTGCTGACGTCGCGCGAGGACGTGGTCGACGGCTTGGAGACGTTTCCAGAGACGCTGCTGAAGCTGTTCAGCGGCGAGAACTTCGGCAAGCTGTGCATCAAGGTCAGCTAGGAGAAAGCAAGCGCTTCTTTTTTGGCAAAAAAGAAGCAAAAAACTTCTGACAGCTTTGTCGCGGCGCCCAACGGGCGAAAGTTTTTTTGGTTCTTTTTTTCAAAAAAGAACCCCTTGCCTTCGCCTTCGCGCAGCGCGAAATGTGCGCTCATGCAGGACATCGTCACCGCCCCGCCGAAAGGCGATGTCGAGCTCAAGGTTGAGCGGCCGCGGCTCTATAAGGTCATGCTGGTCAACGACGACTTCACGCCGCGCGAGTTTGTCGTGCGGGTGTTGAAGGCCGAGTTCCGGATGGGCGAGGAGCAGGCCAGCCGGGTGATGCAGACGGCGCATCAGCGTGGCGTGTGCGTGGTCGCGGTGTTCACCCGCGAGATCGCCGAGGCCAAGGCGACGAACGCGACGGATGCGGCGCGCAAGCAGAACTATCCGCTGCTGTTCACGACCGAGCCCGAGGAATAGGCGCGGCGGCCGACCCGGCATGACGCAGCATGTCGACGTGCTGGTGCTCGGCGCCGGCGCGGCCGGGCTGATGGCGGCGCGCACTGCCGGGCGGCGCGGCCGCACGGTGCTGTTGCTTGACCATGCCGAGCGGGCGGGTGCGAAGATCCTGATCTCGGGCGGCGGGCGCTGCAACTTCACCAATCGCGACTGCGTCGCCGAGCGCTTCTTCTCCGACAACCCGGCGTTCTGCCGCTCGGCGCTGGCGCGTTATACGCCGGCCGACTTCCTCGCCGAGATCGAGGCCGCGGGCATCGCCTGGCACCACAAGACGCTCGGCCAGCTGTTCTGCGACGGTCCGGCGCGTCAAATCGTCGACATGCTGCTGGCCGGCTGCGCTGAGGCGGGGGTGAGCTTGCGGCTGGGTGCGAGGATCGGCCCGGTGCAGCGCGGCGGGGCGCATGGCGAGGCTCGCTTCCTGGTCGAGACCGATGCCGGGGCGGTCAGCGCCGCGTCGCTGGTGCTGGCGAGCGGCGGGCTGTCGATCCCCAAGCTTGGCGCGACGGGTCTGGCCTACGAGGTGGCGCGGCGGATGGGGCTGGCGCTGACGGCGCTGCGGCCGGCGCTGGTGGGGCTGCGGCTGGAGGCGGCAGCGCTCGCGCGGCTGACCGGGCTCGCCGGGGTGTCGCTCGCGGTCGAGGCGGTGGCCGGCAGCGGGGCGCGGCGGCGAGGGTTCCGTGAGGCGATGCTGTTCACCCATCGCGGCCTGTCCGGCCCGGCGATCCTGCAGGCCTCGTCCTGCTGGCGGGAGGGCGAGGCGGTGCGGATCAACCTGCTGCCTGACGCAGCACCCGGCGCGCTGCTGGCGGCCAAGCGGGCGCGGCCGCGGGCGGGGCTGGCGCGGGTGCTGGGCGAGCACATGCCGCAGCGGCTGGCCGACGCAATGCTGCCGCACGAGTTGGCGTCGCGGCGGGTCGGCGAGCTGCGCGACCAGCAGCTCAGCGATCTCGTCGCCGAGCTGCAGGCGATGGAGTTTCGGCCCGACGCCAGCGAGGGCTATGCCAAGGCCGAGGTGACGCTCGGCGGCGTCGACACCAGGGCGCTCTCCTCACGCACCCTGGAGGCGCGGGGCGTGCCGGGGCTGCATGTCGTCGGCGAGGCGGTCGACGTCACCGGGTGGCTCGGCGGCTACAACTTTCAGTGGGCCTGGTCGAGCGGGGTCGCTGCCGGCGCGGCGGCCTGAAGCGGGCGTCAGCTCGCGCGTCTGGCCATCCGGCGATCGGCCTCGATGACTTGATCGCGCCCTGAGTGCTTGGCCTGGTAGAGCGCCTCGTCGATGCGGCCGATCAGCGACTCCCAGCCGTCGCCGGCCTGTGCGCGGCCGACGCCGATGCTGCAGGTGACTGCGATCTCGCGTCCGAGGGCTGCGAACGGCTTGGTCCGAATGGCCTCGTTGAGCGCCAGGATGCGGGCTTTGGCGGTCTGGTCGTCGTCGGTAAGCAGGATCAGCATCTCCTCGCCGCCGTAGCG
>CAXUCZ010000015.1:7616-18933 GCA_964249675.1 uncultured Acetobacteraceae bacterium
GGGCCTGAGCATCTGGCGGATCTGCTCGCTGATGCCGATCAGGATCTCGTCGCCGACGAGATGGCCGTGCATGTCGTTGACGCGCTTGAAGTGGTCGACATCGACCAGGCCGGCGACGAGCTGCTCGTCGCCGCCGGAACGCTCCAGCATGGCGACGAAGCGCTTCTGGATCTCGCCGCGGTTGAGCAGGCCGGTCAGGCTGTCGCGGGTCGCCTGCAGCATCAGCGCTTCCTTGGCGACGCGGATCTCCTCCGTCCTGATCTGCACCGTGTGCTCCAGGACGTGCTGGCGCTGCAGGACGGCGTGATAGCGCAGCCGGAAGCTCACCACGACGATCAGCAGGGCGAGCAGCAGGTAGGCAAGCCATGCCGCCCATGATGCCCACCAGGCCCGCCTGATGCGCACCGTGAACGACACCGGCGGGGAGGATTGGCCGGTCAGGGTGTCGACGGCCGTGACCGTCAGCCGGTGATGGCCGGAGGGGACGAACGGATAGCGGGCGTAGCCGGACAGGGTGGTGGCCCAGTCCGCATCGACGCCGTCAAGACGGTAGCGGAAGACGATCGAGCGCTCGGCCTGGAAGTTCGAGGTGCCGAAGACGACGGCGAGCGGGCTGGTCGTGTACTGGACGGAGGCGATGGGGAACTGCCGCTCTCCCAAGGTCAGCGAGCTGATCACGACGTCGATCGGGTCGGAGCGGAACAGCGTCGTCGGGTCGGTGAGGTGAGATAGCCCCTGGCTGGTCGAGATCCAGATCGAACCGTCGACGTCTTCGTAGAGGCCGTCCTGGCTGGTGTCGTTCCAGACCAGGCCGGCGTCGGCGTTGACCGAGCGCCATTTGTCCCGATTGAACACGGAGACGCCACGGTCGGTGGCGGCCCAGACCCAGCCGCGGCGATCGACCAGGATCGAGGTGACGGAGTTGGAGAGGATGGTCGGCGACCCGTAGTTCTGCAGCCTGAGCGGCCGACGGTCCGACAGGGAGACCAGGTAGACGCCGCCGCCCGGACCGCCGACCCACAGCTCGCCCTTCGAGCCGAGCGCCAGGGCGACCGGCTCGAAGGTCGGGTTCGGCCATTTGGCGACGATCTGCTCCACCAAGCCGTTTGTCCGCCAGTGCATCAGGGATTGCTGGCTGACATACCAAAGGCTGCCGTCGCTGTCGGGCGCGATGGACAGCACCGGCGCGTCGATGCCCGGCAGCTTCTGGATGCGGCGCGACGGGCCGGGCGCGTCGTCGATCAGGTAGACGCCGCCTTGGGTTGCGAACCAGACCCGGCTGCCGACGCCGTGCAGGATCATGTTTGCTGGCGGGATGTCGAAATGTTCGATCGTCCCGGTCGTCACGTCGATGCACGACATGCCGTTGACGCCGTTGGTGCGCCACAGATGCGTCGGCGCGCCGATGCCGATGGCGAAGGCGTAACCGCGATAGTGGCTCTGCGCGACGGCCATGCTGCCGGCGCCGATCGCATCGACGCCGCGGTCGGTGGCAACCCATAGCGGACCGCTCGGCTGGCGCACCACCTGCCAGACCGTGTCGTCGGTCAGCCCGTCGCGATGGTCGCGATTCTCCCAATTGCCGTAGCCGAAGACGCGGTAGACGCCGTGGCCGCCGGCGGCGAACCAGAAGCTGCCCTCGTGATCGACCAACAAGGCGCTCAGGCGGGCGTCGGTCAGGCCATCCGCCGTGCTGACCTGCTTCCAGCCGGCGCCGTGCTGGATGAGGAAGCCGTCATCGGACTGCGTGACCAGAGCGCCGGATGCAAGCTGCACGACGCGCAGCCGCGTGGCGAAGCTGGCGCTCTCGCCCTGGAACGGCAGGTCCTCGATCGTCACCCGGTCCGAGCGGGGATCGATGGTCGCCAGAGAGCTCTTGGAGCGGGCGATGACCGTGCCGGCCTTGGTCGCCAGGAGGGAGTACCACGGCCCACCGATCAGCCCTTCGCCGCGCCCGTAGCACCGCGCGTGCTGGTCATCAAAGCTGCAGACGAGGCCATCGGCATACGACACCCACAACCGACCACCGGCGCTGGCCAAGGTGATCGGCTGGCTTGGCGAGTGCGCCTCGACCAGCGGCAGGCCGATCGAGGTCAGTCGAGGCGACGCCGGGTTCGCGACGTCGACAAAGGCGACACGGCCCTTGACGAGCACGGCGGCGCCGTTGCGCCAGGGCGTCATCTGCACGGTCTCGCCGTGGATGAAGGCCCCGACCGGGACTGCGACGGAGGTAAAACGCAGCGCCTGCGGCGGGCGAAGCTTGTTGACCGCGAGGTCCGACACGAAGATGTCGGTGTCGAACCGCACGATGACGCGGCCGTCGGCGGTGAAGGCGACGTCGGACACCGATCCGCCGTCGGGCAGACCTTGCTCCGGACCGAGGCTCAGGAAGCGCCGACCCGCGTAGGCGAAGACGCCGTTGCTGGTGCAGGCGAACAAGTCGCCTGCCGCATCCTGTCGCAGGCAGCTGACGTCAAGGTCGCTCAGCCCGTCGACCTCGCCATAGGTTCGTAGCGAGACGCGCTGGGAGTCCGCGTTGCGGCTTGCGAACAAAAGAGCCAGACCGACGATCGCGAAGATCATCGCTCGGGATACGAACGGTGTCACACGAGAACGCCAGGTAGCCGAGCATTCACGGGCTTCGTCTCGCCTCTGTGCGACTTTGATGCCCTACACTAGCAGGACGCAGCAGGCTTGTCGTGCTGGTTTTCCCGCTGACTTAAAGCACAACAGTAAACGCAGCGCCGCGATCTCGACAGCGCGTCGTTATAATTGCACAAACTTAACGCTTTTTTGAGAAAGACTGGCTTTGATCAAGAAACGTTGCGAGTTGACGTAAACGTTTGGCGTCCAAGCCGTTACCATAGCGCAATTAGTGACACCGCAGGAGCAAGCCCTGCGGATCACCTAGATCGCGTTGTAAAAAACCGTCATCTCCGCATAGGGCGGCAGGCCTTTGCCATCAGGCGGATTGCGGCACCTCAAATCCCGTCGGCTGAGTGTGGAAGGTCGCCGGGGTTAGCTGCAGCCCG
This sequence comes from uncultured Acetobacteraceae bacterium, assembly GCA_964249675.1. Classification (GTDB taxonomy): domain Bacteria; phylum Pseudomonadota; class Alphaproteobacteria; order Acetobacterales; family Acetobacteraceae; genus CAXMMR01. Next base: position 10,649 of record CAXUCZ010000015.1, read on the forward strand.
GTCGGCTGGGTGTGGAAGGTTGCCGGGGTTAGCTGCAGCCCGGTGGGCTGTGTGTGGAAGGTTGCCGGGGTTAGCTGCAGTCCGGTCGGCTGGGTATGGAACGTTGCCGGAGTCAGCTGCAGTCCGGTCGGCTGAGTGTGGAACGTTGCCGGGGTTAGCTGCAGCCCGGTCGGCTGGGTGTGGAATGTGGCAGGCTTCGCGAGCGCGGCGTTCGCTGCGGAAGCGCCAAGAGTCGCTCGATCGGCTGATCTGGCGGCACCGGTTCCCAAGCCAACGACCAGAGCGAGAGCGAGGCAGGCTTTCGCCGTCTGAGAAACGACTATCGACATGATCAACACCTCTAAAATTTTGACGTCTGACTGTATCGGAACGATATACACGAAGTCATAATGCAGCCGCAACGGGAAATCTGGCCGTTCACACGTCGGCGGCTACAAGTAGACGCCATAGAAAGTCTCATATTCGAGATTATTTACAATCAAGAGACGAGGAAAACTTATTTAGATCGCGCCGAAGTTGCTTTGCCAGCGTTGTGTTGTGTAGGCGAACGCTAAGCTCGGCGTTCGCAGCACACGAACGTTCCGCGTCGCGCCATGATCATTTTGTGGACGATCAGACGTAGTCCGCGGATCACTGGCTGCGCCAAGCACGTCATCGAACCGTTAGGGGTGCGGGTCTGAGGGCGACGCCTCAGGGGTCCAGGGCAGAAACCTGGCCTTTCTCCAGCGGCGGCGCCAGGGAGCAGCCCGGCGTTCCCGGCTCTTGCTCATCGGCACCACGGCGATCCCTGCGGAGACGTTCGCCGGCCTCGAGGTGGTGCTGAACAGCTTGGCTGGCGCGCTGTTCGGCCTGCAAACCCAGTCGGCTTAGGACGGCGCTTGCTGTCTGCGCGAGCCGGTGGGGCGCATACCGAGCGCGTTCAGCCCGCCATAGAGGAGCGAGCCGCAGGCGACCATGGCGAACACGGCATTCATGCCGTCGCCGCGGCGAGCGAGGATCAGGCTGCCGCCGGCGGCAACCAGCAGGCGCGCGATGCCGGCCAGGAACGGCCACAGCATGCGCGCGCGGCCCTGGCAGGCGAAGTACAGCACCATGCCGACGCCGACCGCGCCGTAGGCCGGGGCGACGACCCGCAGGTAGTGGGCGCCGGCGGGCAGCACCGCGGGATCAGCGGTGAACAGGCCGATCCAGGCATGCGGGAACAATGCTGCGAGGACGCCGATGCCCTCCGTCGGCACCAGGGCGATAAGGGCGGCGAGCCAGGCCACCTGGCGGGCGCGGGCATGGTCGCCGGCGCCGGTGCTGGCGCCGACCATGGTGACGACGGCGCTGCCAAGGCCGAACACCAGCGGGATCAGCAGCCAGTCGAGCCGCGAGGCGATGCCGTAGCCGGCGAGCGCGCCGACGCCGAACACGCCGACAGCGGCGGTGACCAGCAGAATGGTCAAGTTAGCCATCAGCGCGCCGAGGGCGGAGATCGAGCCGACGCCGAGGATGGCGCGGAAGGTTGACCAGCGCAGCGGCGCCGTTGTCAGCGCGAGCACGCCGCGGCCGCGCGAGAAATAGCGCAGCAGCACGAGCGAGGCGCCGAGATAGTATAGGCTGACGGCAAGACCGGCGCCCCCGACCCCGAGCCGGGGCAGCGGGCCGATGCCGAAGATCAGCGCCGGCGAGAGCGGGATCACCACTGCGGCGCCGACCAGGGTGACGGTCGCCGGCAGCTTGACCTCGCCGGCGCCGCGCAGCGCCGCGGCCAACAGGTTGACCGCCCAGATCGGCACCGCGCCGATGAAGAACCAGCCGGAGAAGCGCACCGCCGCCGCGAGCGAGCCGCCGGTGCCGCCCATGGCGCGATACAGCATCGGCCCGGCCAGCAGCGCGGCGAGGGTGAACAGCAGGCCAAAGGCGACCGCGAGCACCAGGCTGTGCAGCACCAGCGCGTCCGCCTCCTCCTGCCGGCCGGCGCCCGTCGCACGCGCCACCGCCGAGGACACGCCGCCGCCGATGCCGGCATTGCTCATCGCGGTCATCAGCGCCGGCAGCGGGAAGACGAGGGCGACGCCGGCGAGCGCGTCGGTGCCGAGGAAGCTGGTCCAATAGGTCTCGGCGACGGAGACCACCGTCTGGGCCAGCAGCACGGCGATGGTCGGCAGACCTAGGCGCAGCAGGGTCCCCAGCAGCGGGCCCTGCAGGATCGCTGCGCGCCGCTCGCTGCGCAGCGCGTCTCTGGACGGTGAAATCGGTTCGGGCACGGGTCGCGCCGGCGTAAGGCGGACCGCGGTCGGATGCCGGGCTTCGGCTATGGTCGGATCGAGCATGAAGCCCCGCAATGATGGTGCTAGAACGGATTGTATGTGTAAGATTGCATATGCGTCAATATGAACGGTTAGCTGACGCAAGGACCGTTGGCGTCGGCCGGTTCGCGGTTCCGAGGGAGAGCTCGCATGGCGCTGGGTGACGCGATCCTCGTCTGCCTGACGGAGCGCTCGATGAGCGGCTACGACCTGGCGAAACGCTTCGACGAGTCGATCGGGTTCTTCTGGCGAGCCGACCATCAGCAGATCTACCGCGAGCTAAGTCGGTTGCGGCAGCGCGGCGAGGTGAGCACGGTGGAGGTCATTCAGAGCGGCCGACCCAACAAGCTGGTCTACTCGATCACCGAGGCGGGCCGGGCGGCGCTCAAGCGCTGGTCGAGGGAGCCGAGCGCGCCGCAGGCGGCCAAGGACGACCTGCTGGTGCGGCTCTACGCCATCGAGCATGTCGACCGCGAGGCCGTGCGGGCGCAGCTCGCGGCGCGGCTGGCGCATCACACCGAACGGCTGGCCCGCTACGAGCACATCCTGCAGACGCGCTATGGCGGGCAGCCGACGACGCTGCGCCTGACCGGCCGGCTGCTGGTGCTGGAGATGGGGCTTCGCAACCAGCGCGCCTGGGTGGAGTGGTGCGAGTTGGCTCTGGGGCGGCTGGAGAAGAGCGCCGGTTGACCGGTCGAGCGGGTCATGAGCGGTTATCCGGCTTCTCAGCAAACGTCGCCGACTTGCGGCGATGCGGCTGTCGTGACCGAGACTCGCTGGGCAGTCCTTCATGGGCTCGCTGAGCTCGAACGTTCAGGCCGAATCCGGACTGGCGCGCGCGGCGAACGCGTCGCACGTGTTGTCCGGGTGATCGTGCTTTCGCAGAGCAGCTCTCCTGCTCGCGGCTCACGCCAGCAGTTGAATGACCGCTTGTCGCATGGTCATGTCCGGCGGCCACGCGCCTGGTCTCTGCTCGGCGGCGGCTCGATCCTGGTGACGCGCCTGATGCTCTGCGTGGTCGGCCGGTCTTGCAGGCCGTGCTGCCGGCGTCGACGACAGGATCTATGCTCAAGGCCGTCGTCGTCGCCATCGGAACGGCGATCTTTGCCGGTCTCTTCACCGGATCGGAACACGAGGGCTAGATCGTTTGCAGCGGAGCCATCGTGGCGACGAGTGCGTCGGCGGCGCGGCTGCCGTAGCGTTCACGATGCCGCAGCAGGCGAAAACTCCGTTCCGGCAGCGACAATTGTGCGGCGACCAGTTGTCCTGCCGCCAGCGCCGACCGCGCCACGTGTTCGGACAGCGCGGTCACGCCCGCGCCGGCCCGCACCGCGCTCAACACCGCCTCGTTCGAGGGCAAAATCATCGTCACCGACAGCGCCGACGGGTCACAGCCGGCCGTCGCCAGTGCCGCCTCCAGACTGGAGCGGGTGCCGGACCCCTGCTCGCGCATCACCCAGGAGCATCGCCGCAGGTCGCGCGCGCGCAGCGCCCTGCCATCCGCCCAGGCATGCGACGGCGGCACCAGGATGACCAGGCGGTCCCGCCCGACCTCCTGCTGCGCCAGCAACGGATGGGCGAGCTCGCCCTCCACGAAGCCGAGCTCGGCCGCGCCGTCCAGGACGGCCTTGGCGACCTCGCGCGTGTTGCCGACCTGCACATCAAGCTCGAGCGCAGGATGGCTCGCCTGAAAGCGGACCAGCCGTTCCGGCAGCCAGTAGCCGGCGATCGTCTGACTGGCGGACATGACGAGCCGTCCGCGCCGCAGCCCGCCCAGGTCCGCCAGCGCCGTCTCGGCCAGAGCGGCGCGCGCCAGCACGGCCTTGGCCTCGCCCAGGAAGAGGCGGCCGTTCTCGTTAAGGACGATGCCGCGTCCGACCCGGTCGAACAGATGGATCGCATGGCGCTCCTCCAGTGCGGCGAGCGCGTTGCTGACGCCCGATTGAGTGAGGTTCAAGGCCTGCGCCGCCGCCGTCACGTGCTGGCGTTCGGCGACGGCGACGAAGATGCGAAGCTGCTCGAGAGTCATCAGACCAATCACCGTAGCAGATCATTTAAAGCATATTAATCCGTTGGAGGTTGCGCCGATGGAGGTTCACGGTTCCGTCGTCTAGACGAGGTGAGCCATGACCGTCGATGCTTTCAGCCTGCCGTCCCCGCTGCTCGCCGGCTCGGTTCGGGCGCGGCTGCCGCCCACCGTCAGCAGCATCGGCCGTGTGCTGCCGGGCGTCGGGCTGTGCCTGCTGGTCAGCGGCGCGGCGAGCCTGCTGGCGATGGTCGAGCGGCGTGTGTTCGGCGCCGCCTGGTCGGAGAGCCTGGTGCTGGCGATCATCGTCGGCGCGGTCATCCGCACCGCCTGGACCCCGTCCGCGCGCTGGCGCGCCGGCATCGACTTCAGCGCCAAGATGCTGCTGGAGATCGCCGTCGTGCTGCTCGGCGCCTCCGTCAGTGCCGGCACCGTGCTGGCGGCCGGTCCGGGCCTGCTGGTCGGCATCGCCGCGGTGGTGGTGCTGGCGATCGGCTGCTCCTACGGCATCGGCCGGGTGCTCGGCCTGCCGCACCGGATGGCGACCCTGGTGGCGTGCGGCAACTCGATCTGCGGCAACTCCGCGATCGCCGCGGTCGCGCCGGTGATCGGCGCCGACGGCGAGGACGTCGCCGCCTCCATTGCCTTCACCGCCCTGTTCGGCGTCGTGCTGGTGCTGCTCCTGCCGCTCGCGGCGCCGCTGCTGCATCTGAGCGGCCTGCAATATGGCGAGCTGGCCGGCCTGACCGTCTATGCGGTGCCGCAGGTGCTGGCGGCCACGGCGCCGGTGGGCGCCGTCGCGGTGCAGCTCGGCACGCTGGTCAAGCTGGTGCGGGTGCTGATGCTGGGGCCGGTGGTGCTGTGCCTGTCGCTGCTGACCCGCCGGCTGCGCGACGAGACCGACGAGGCGGCGCCGCACGTCACCGCCGACGACCGCCCCAAGCAGGACGGGCTGGCGCTGCACAAGCTGGTTCCCTGGTTCATCATCGGCTTTCTGGGCCTGGCGGCGATGCGCTCCTGCGGGCTGGTGCCGCAGGCGGCGCTGGATCCGGCGGCGGCGGCGGCCGGCCTGCTCACCGTCATCTCCATGGCAGCGCTCGGCCTGGGCACGGACCTGCGCGTGGCCGCCCGCGCCGGCGGCCGGGTGACCGCGGTGGTGCTGCTGTCCCTGCTGGCGCTGGGCTTGCTGAGCTTTGGACTGATCCGCCTGCTCGGCCTTGGCTGATCGGTTGGTTGACGGCGTGTCCTGCCTGCGTCGTAACCCGATCGCCGTCTGCAAACAGGGACTGACGATGTTGAACCCGTCCTGCTCCAAGTCGGAGCTCATCGTGCATCCGCGGCAGCCGTTCAATGCCGAGCCGCCCTTGGATCGGCTGCGCCGCGACCTCGTCACCAGCCAGAAGGACTTCTACGCGCGCAGCCACGGGAGCATCCCTCGGCTCGACGAGGCGTCCCACCGCTTCCGTGTGGAGGGATTGGTGCGGACGCCTCTCGACGTCTGGGTGCCTGACCTGCGCGCGCGTTTCCCCGCCTGCAGCGTGCCGGCGATGATGCAGTGCGCGGGCAATCGTCGGGCCGACCTGCAGCAGGTGCGGCCGACCTCGGAGATCCGTGGACGCCCGGCGCCATCGGCAATGCGGTTTGGACAGGCGTCTCGTTGGCCGATGTCCTGAAGGCGGGCGGGCGCTGCGGCGATCCCGTGCTACGACATGCCACTCCATTCGGCTATTTGCGAGCCGGCACTGCACAGCGCACGAAAGGTCGGCCGAATAACGATGCGCGGCTACGCGATCGCGACCGCCCGCACCATCGACCATGAGCTTGCGGTGCGGGCCTGGGACACCGCAGGCTAGACGCAAGCTGCGCTGCCCGAGGACGCCTGGAACTTTAAGGGCCATCTTCGCGCAGGCTGGCACCGGTTGCAGGTGTCAGCTCGCTGAGCTTCGACTCCCGAGGACCTCGCGAACGGGCGCACCGGCAAGCTTCGCCGTCAGACCCGCTCGATCAGGCACGCGATGCCCTGGCCGACCCCGATGCACATGGTGGCGACGGCTCGCTTCAGACCGAGCAGCTCCAGCGCGTTGACGGAGGTGAGCGCCAGCCGCGCGCCTGACATGCCGAGCGGGTGGCCCAGCGCAATTGCGCCGCCATGGGGGTTCACATGCGGCGCGTCGTCCGGCAGCCCCAGACGGCGCAGCACGGCGAGGGCTTGGCTGGCAAATGCCTCGTTCAGCTCGAACAGGTCGATCTCGCCGAGCGACAGGCCGACGCGGTGAAGCAGCGTCTCGATCGCCGGCGCCGGGCCGATTCCCATGATCCGCGGCGGCACGCCGGCGGTCGCCATCGCCACCACCCGGGCGCGCGGCACCAGCCCGTGGCGGCGCGCGCCGGCCTCGCTGGCCAGGATCAGCGCCGCCGCGCCGTCGTTGACGCCCGAGGCGTTGCCTGCCGTGACGGTGCCGCGGAACACCGGCTTGAGCGCGGCCAGGGCCTCCGGCGTGGTCTCCGGCCGCGGATGCTCGTCCAGGCTGACCACGCTGTCGCCGCGCCGGCCCTTGATCGTCACCGGCGTGATCTCGCGGGCGAACACGCCGGCTTCCTGCGCGGCGCGGGCCTTCTGCTGGCTGCGATAGGCGAAGGCGTCCTGGTCGCGGCGCGAGACGTCGAAGTCGGCGGCGACGTTGTCGCCGGTCTCTGGCATCGATTCCGCGCCGTAGACCTCCTTCAGCGCCGGGTTGACGAAGCGCCAGCCGATCGTCGTGTCCTGCAGCTGCGCCTGGCGGGAGAACGCCTCCCCGGCCTTGCCGAGGACGAACGGCGCGCGCGTCATGCTCTCCACACCGCCGGCGAGCACCAGATCGGCCTCGCCGGTGCGGATCATCCGCGCCGCGGTGCCGACCGCGTCGAGCCCGGAGCCGCAGAGCCGGTTGACAGTGGCGCCAGGCGTGCCGGCCGGATAGCCCGCCAGCAGCACCGCCATGCGCGCGACGTTGCGGTTGTCCTCGCCGGCCTGGTTGGCGCAGCCGAAATAGCAGTCGTCGACCGCGTCCCAATCGACCGAGGCGTTGCGCTCGCGCAGCGCCCGCAGCGGATGGGCGGCCAGGTCGTCGGTGCGCACGTCGCGCAACGCGCCGCCGTAGCGGCCGATCGGGGTGCGGGTGAAATCGCAGATATACGCTTCAGCCATGCTCGTCCTCCGCCAGCCGCCCGGCTGCCCTATGTAATGTCGCCGCGGTCTTCTCCTGCAATGCCTCGAGCGTCAGCCCCGCCAGCATCTCGCGCACCTCGAAGCCCCGCTCCGTCACGTCGATGACGGCAAGATTGGTGTAGATCCGGCTCACCACGCCGAGTGCGGTGAGCGGATAGGAGCAGCGCTCGGTTAGCCGCGGCGCGCCCGTCTTGGTGGTGTGCTCCATCAGCACCCAGACGTGCTTGGCGCCGACCGCGAGGTCCATCGCGCCGCCGACGGCCGGCGCCTTTTCGGCGGCCGAGATCGACCAGTTCGCCAGGTCGCCGTTCTGCGCCACCTCGAAGGCGCCGAGCACGCAGAGGTCGAGATGGCCGCCGCGGATGATGGCGAAGCTGTCCGCCTGGTGGACGAACGAGCCGCCGGTCAGCATCGTCACGTGCTTCTTGCCGGCGTTGATCAGCCAGCGTTCCACGCGGTCGGGCGCCGGCGCGGGGCCCATGCCGAGAATGCCGTTCTCGGAATGCAGCACGATCTCGCGCCCTTCCGGGAGGTAGTCGGCGACCAGCGTCGGCGCGCCGATGCCGAGGTTGACGTACCAGCCATCCGGAATGTCGCTCGCCAGCCGGGCTGCGGCCTGCTCGCGCGACAGCGGTTCAACCGTGGTGCCCATCGATGCCGCTCCTAGCCTTGGGGATCGCCGTAGGGTTGATGGACGACGCGGTCGACGAAGATGCCGGGCGTCATCACCGTTTCCGGGCCCAGCTCGCCGAGCGCC
>CAXUCZ010000016.1:0-17623 GCA_964249675.1 uncultured Acetobacteraceae bacterium
GCGCAGCACCGCGACGGCGCCCTCGTGATCCTTCGGCGGTCCGAACACGCCTTTGCCGGCGAGCTGCATCGCGCCGTAGCCGAGCCGGTTCACGACGCGGTCGCCGAGCGTGAAGGTGCCGGCCCTGCTGATGTCGGTCATAATCTGCCTCCGTTGCCTCGATGGTCAGATAGGGCGTGCCGCAGCGCACCGAAATGGCGCTCGGACAAGCGAGCCCAGGTGGTCGATGTCGAACAAGGACGCCAGACTTCGGCTTGATGCCTGACGGGCGAAAGTCTGTGCTTCTTTTTCCGGAAAGAGGGACTTGCTTGCTGTCGCTAACCAATGCTCAGCGTGAGCCTTGCCTGGTCGGTCCGATACTGCGCCAGGTAGTATTCGGTCGGACGATCGTTCGGCATAGCAGCGCAGGATTCAATCTCCAATAACGGCGCGCCCGGTATGACCCCGAGCATGTCGGCCATGTCGAGATTGGCGACCACGGCGTCGAGCCAGCGCTGCGCCTTGACGAAGGTGATGCCGTATTGCCGCTGCAGCGTCGAATGCAGCGACTTGCCCTCCATCGGGATCTGATCGAGGCCCGGAACCAGGGCTGCCGGCAGCATCGTCTGCACCATGATACGCGGCGTGCCGTCGACCACGAGCACGCGGTCAAGGCAGACGACCTGGTCCTCGTCGGCGAGCTGGAGCAACGCGCGGGCGCGGGCGCTCGGCAGTCCGACACATTGGCGGATGATCCTGCGGGTGACGGCGTGGTTCTGGTCCAGCAGCTCGCCGCTAAAGCCGCGGCTGCCGCCGACGAAGCTCTGCGCCTCCTCCTGACGCGCGACGAAGGCGCCCTTGCCCTGCAGCCGGTAGATGACCCTCGCTGCGACCAGCTGCGCCATCGCCTCGCGCACGACGATGCGGGAGACGCCGTACTGCTCGCACATCTGGCTTTCGGATGGCAGCCTGGCATGCTGTGGCAGCGCCTCGTCGCGGATCATCGCCAGAACACTATTTTTCACCTGCAGCCATAACGGCTGGCGCTCGACACCTATCGGCAGCGATGCGCGCGACGTGCTCACGGGATGGCGTGTTCCTTCTCGCTCACGGCCGTCGTCGCCATCATGCCGGCAACGCCATGACGCGTGCCGAGCAACCGGCAGGTCGCCTCGACCTCCTCCGTCTGCCGGTCCGCCGTCCAGTCGAGCGCGGCGGCGACGACCGCTCCGACCTCCTGGACGCAGGCTCGGCCGGCCAGGCCCTCGAAGGCCATCAGGGTGCGGCGCAGGATCATGTCGTCAAGCCGTGTCACCCGCTCCTGTCGGGCGAGCCAGGCGATCTCGCCGCGGGTGTAGTCCGGCGCGGCGCGGAGCGGCGGGTCGGCCGGCGGTCCATCGATCCACTGCCGGGCGCCCTGCAGCACCGCGCCGGCGGCGCTGCCGTAGCGGCGGACCAGTATCGCGGCGCGTTGCGGCGTGACGTTGGTCTGCGCGACGAGCCTGGCCGCAAGTGCGGCGGCGCCGCCGGTCGGCCAGTCGTGACCGCCGCCGATCGGCAGGAATGCGGTGTCGACCCGATGCGGCAGCGACAGCTCTGTCAGCACCGCATCGGCGACGTCTCGCGAGCAGGCGCGATAGGTCGTCCACTTGCCGCCGACCAGGGTCAGCACCGGGATCGGCCGGCCCGGCGCGGCCGCGAAGCGATGCAGCTTGTGGTCGCGGCTGATCGCGCCGGCGACACCGGCGTCGTTGCGCGGCAGCGGGCGGACGCCGGCATAGGTGAACACGATGTCGGAGGCGGACAGCCCATGGCCGGGCAGCGCGACCGACAAGGCGCCGAACAGGTAGTCGATCTCCTGCGGGCTGCAGGTGCGGTCGTCCGGGTCGGAGGTGGGCAGGTCGGTGGTGCCAAGCAGGACGTGTGCCGGGTCGAGCGCATAGACCAGGCAAATGCGCTTGTCGCCGGTTTCGAAATACAGCATCCGCTCGTCGAGCTCTGCGGCAAGGGCAGGCGCGCGCAGCACCAGATGCGAGCCTTTGGTGCCGCCCATCAGCTTCTCGTTCAGCCGCAGCCCGTCATCCACCTGGTCGGCCCAGGCGCCGGCGGCATTGACGATGAGCTTCGGGCCAACCCGCAGCGTCTCGCCGCTGACCTCGTCGCGCAGCACTACCTCCGTCTGCTCCATGCGGATGGCGGAGACGTAGGGCAGGGCGGCGCAGCCTGGGCAGTCCGCCTCCGCGTCGGCGACCAGCTCCAGGGTCAGCCGCTCGGGATGAGTGACACGCGCATCGTAGTATTCGGCGACCACCCGGACGTCCCGGCTCAGCAGCGGCAGCGTGCGTCGGGCGGCCGTGCTGCTCAGGAAGCGGTGGCGCGGCATCTGCCGCGTGGCGCGGGCGAAGCGATCGTAAAGGATCAGGCCGAGCTTGAGCGGCACCGCGCCCTTGCGGCCAGGATTGCGGATCAGGCCCAGCACCCGGCCAACCGCCGCGAGGCTGCCGGCGGTCCAGCTGGTCAGTGGGACCCAGGTGGGGATCGGCCGCACCAGGTGCGGCGCGTGGCGCAGCAGCAGCTCGCGCTCGTGCACGGACTCGCGCACCAGCCCGAACTCGCCCGTTTCGAGGTAGCGCAGGCCGCCATGGATCAGACGTGAGGGCGCGGCGCTGGCGCCGCCGCAAATGTCGCCGCGCTCAACCAGCAAAGCCGGAACGCCTTGGGCTGCGAGGTCGCGCAGGATGCCGACGCCGTTGATCCCGCCGCCGATGATCAGCACCGGGACCTGCGGAGTCTGCCGCAGGTGTCTGAGCAGTGTCGTCCGGTCGCGCATTTGCCCTCCTCGTGGCCCTTAACACGTTATGCACATTGGCGCCGGTCCGTCTGACCGAGGCAAATCGTCCTTTTCTGTAACAAGGACCAGAAACCATCTCCGATGAGCCTGCGGCTTGCCGGGCAAGAGCTTTCCTCCCTTGCGAAGAAGGACTTTGTTGCTCTGGACGTCTGCGCGGCCTAGCGTCCTTATTATAATAAGTCGCCAGAGAAGCGGCGGGCGGACAGGAGAGGCATGTGTCCGGACGGCTCATTGGCCTAGATGCGGGCGGCACCATGACCAAGGCCGCATTGTTTGACGTCAACGGCGCCGAGCTCGCCTGCGCGCGGCGACCCAATACGATGCTGTTCCCGGCGCCGGGCCACACCGAGCGCGACGCCGACCAGATGTGGCAGGCCGCCTGCTCTGCCGTTCAAGCGGTGCTGGAGGAGAGCGGCACGTCGCCTGGCGACGTGCTCGGCATCTCCACCACCGGCTATGGCTCCGGCGCCTACTTTGTCGACCGCGAGCTGAACCCGGTTCGTCCGGGCATCGTTTCGACCGACAACCGCGCCGTCGGGTTGCTGAGCGAGCTCGAGCGCTCGGGCCTTGCCGCGGCGTGCGGCGCGCAGGTACAGCAGCGGATGTGGGCGGGGCAGGCCAGCGTGCTGCTGGCGTATCTGTCGCGCGCCGAGCCGGAGCTGCTGGGGCGCACCCGGTCGGTGCTGATGTGCAAGGACTTCCTGCGCGCCAAGCTGTGCGGCGACTGCTCCACCGACCCGACCGACGCCGGCATCGCCGGGCTGATCGACGTGAGCACTGGCCAGTATGCCGACGCGATGCTGCACGAGCTCGGCATTGCCGCCTGGCTCGACCGGCTGCCACCGATCGGCCCCTCGACCGAGGTCGCCGGCACGGTGTCGGCGGAGGCCGCGCGGCGTTGCGGATTGCAGGCCGGCACGCCGGTGGTGCGGGGCTTGGTCGACGTCGCCGCCGCCTCGCTCGCCTCCGGCATGGCCGACGCGTCTCTGATGACGATTGTCGCCGGCACGTTCAGCATCAACCAGACGCTGCACGATGCGCCGCGGGTCAGCCGGCTACCGTTCCTGCAATGCGCCTATCCACTTGGCGGCTATTACCTGGCGACCGAGGGCGCCGCGACTTCCGCCGGCAACCTCGAATGGTTCTGCCGGGTGATGCTGGACGCCGAGGCGGCGCGGGCGGCCGCCGGCGGGCGCACCATCTACGAGGTGTGCGAGCACCTCGTGCGTGACGGCCTTGGCCGCGAGACCGACATGCTGTTCTTCCCGTTCCTGTTCGGCGGGCCAGGGGGCGCGCCGGCCGGGCTGCTCGGCCTTACCGCATCCGGATCGCTCGGCGACGTGGTGCGGGCGATCTACGAGGGCATCGTGTTCGCTCACCGCATGGACGTCGACCTGCTGCTGTCGGGCTCCGATGCGGCCGTGCCGTCGCGCATCCGTCTGGCCGGCGGGGGCGCCCGCAGCCTGCTCTGGCCGCAGCTATTCGCCGACGTGCTGGGCTTGCCGGTCGACGTCATGCAGTGCGGCGAGCTTGGCGCGCAGGGGGCGGCGATGTGCGTCGCCGCCGCCCTCGGCGCGCAGCCGGATCTCGCCGCTGCGGCGCGGACGATGCCGCGACTGGCACGCTCCTACACGCCTGATCCGAGACGCACGGCCTTGTACGAGCACAAATACGAGCACTTCGTCCGCACCGCGGACAGCCTTGCGCACCTGTGGACGCGCAACCGCGCGTCCGAACCTCACCTCGAAGCGGCGGGAGCCTGAGCAGATGCCACATGGTGGAGATCTCGTTGCCGAAATGCTCATGCAGATGGGAGTCGAGTTCGTCTTCGGCATGCCGGGCGGGCAGACGACGGCGCTGCATGACGGCATCGCTCGGCGAGCACCTCGGATCCGCCACGTGCTGGTGCGCGACGAGCGCAGCGGGCCGTATGCGGCGGACGCCTATGCGCGGCTGACCGGCAAGCCGGGCATCACCGACGTCACCGTCGGGCCAGGGACCACCAAGCTGCCGGACGGGCTGGTGGAGGCGCTGAACGCGTCGGTGCCGATGATCGCCCTGGTCGGCGAGCTGCCGCTGGACTGGACCTCGCTGCGCGCCAAGGGAGTCGCCTCGCAGGGCTTCGATCAGCAAGGCTTCTTGCAGACGGTGACCAAGGCGACGTTCACCGTGCCGTCGCTGGAGGCGCTGCCGGACCTGATCCGCGCCGCCTTCCGGATCGCCACCGCGCCGCGCCCGGGACCGGTGGCGCTGATCATTCCGCACGACGTGATGGACGGCGAGTGGGAGGAGACGGAGGTGGCGGTGGATCTGCGCCACGCGCGCATCCCAAGCCTGCGCTACCGGCCGTCGGACGGCGACGTCGCCGCGGCGGCGGCGCTCATCGCCCGCTCCCGCCGGCCGGCCTTCGTGCTGGGCGGCGGCGTGCACGGCTCCGATGCCGCCGGCTTGCTGACCGAGTTCTGCGACGCCCACCAGCCGCTGGTGGTGACCAGCCTGTCCGGCAAGGGCGCGGTGCCGGACACCCGGCCTTACTGCGCCGGCGTGCTGAATCCGCTCGGCTCGGCGGCGGCGATCGAGCTCATCCGGGAGGCGGACCTGATCGTCTGGTGCGGCAGCAAGGCCAGCCAGAACACCGCGCTGAACTGGACCGTGCCGGGGCCCGAGCAGGCGACCATCACCATTGACGCCGACCCGCTCGAGCCCGGCCGGACGTTCCGCCCGACGCTGATGCTGTGCGGCGACGTTCGCCTGACGATGCAGGCGCTGCAGGCTCAGATGGCCGGTGACGCCGCGTTGTCACGCGATGCGCCGGGGCGGGCGGCCTGGGCCGAGCGGATTGCCGAGGTGATGGCCGGCCAGCGCGACCGTCTGGCCGCGGAGATGGCCAGCGAGGCCGTGCCGATGCTGCCGCAACGAGTAATGGCGGCAGTGGCCCGGCACCTCACGGACGCCGACGTGGTGATCAGCGACGCCAGCTGGTCGGCCGGGTGGATCGCCTCCTACATCCCGGCGCGCTCCGCCGGCCGACGCTTCCTCTATGCCCGCGGGCAGGGCGGCCTTGGCTACGCGGTGCCGGCGGCGATCGGCGCCGGTGCGCTGCTCAAGGAGACGGGTGGCCGCGTCGTCACCATCGCCGGCGACGGGGCGCATTGCTACGCGGTCGGCGAGCTCGCCAGCCTGGCGCAGAACGGCTACCGGGTCGTCAACATCGTGCTCAACAACGGCACGCTGGGCTGGCTGCAAATGTGGCAGGAGCTGTTCTTCGCCAATCTGCGCCAGTCGGTCGACATCTCGTTCGGCGACAAGCCGAACTATGCCGACGCCGCCACCGCCTTCGGCCTGCTGGGCCTACGTGTGCGGACGCCGGACGAGCTCGGGCCGGCGATCGAGGCCGCCTTTGCGCATGACGGCCCCTCGGTGGTGGAGGTGATGATCGATGCCCGTGCGACGCCGATCCACGGCTTCCGCCGGCGCCTGGCCGAGCCCGGCAAGCGTAAGGTGCGGCCCGGGACCGTCTACGAGCTGCGCGACTGGACGTGCTCGCCGGACATCGCGTCGGCCGGGCCGGCCGGTTCGGTCGAGCCTGTCAACGCGGACTGATTGCGCGACGACGGCGATGACCGCTCTACGCGGCCGGAAGCTCATCGGCGCTGCGCGGCTCGCGCAGCGGCAGGCCGGTGCGCTCCCGGCGATAGGCGGCTGAGCTCTCGTAGGCGCGCCGACGCGCACGCATAACCGAGCCCAGCGGCTGATGCGCCAGCAGCCCGCGCCAGGGCGAAAAGGTGATGCCCTCGTCGATCGCGCCCACCTTGCCGTCAGCCCAGCTGTCCTGCGCCGGCACAGTGATGCGCGCCACCGCCACGTAGGGGCTGGGATCCTCCGGCCATTTGGCCGACGCGTCCTCGATCGGCATCGTGTCCAGATCGACGCAGAGCTGGATGCGCACCTCCCAGGTGGCGCCCTGCGCGAGAAAGAATTCGCGCACCAGCTCGCGCAGCCCGTCAGGCCGTCCGGCCAGATGCACCGAGGCATTGTGCAGCGCCAGGAGGTTGGGCGAGATCGGCGATATGCACAGCTTGGCCATGTAGTCGCCGTGTCGTTGCGGCGCCTGCGAGTAAAACGTGTCACCGAGTAGGTGAGTCATCGCCTGGCCGGCGTAGGTGGTAAGCACCGTGCTCTGGCCGCTGACCGCCTCCAGCGCATGCTCCGCGCCGCGCGAGATCGCCGAGGCGACCTTCTTGAGCCTCGGCACTTTATCGGTGAAGGTGCCCAGGCGATGGACGTTGCCCAGAAAGTCCTTGGCATCCTTGACGTTGAACGCCGGTGAGTTGCCCAACACGAAGTTTTGCGTGGTGTCGTCTTCCGAGCCGGGCAGGCGCTCGCCCGGCACGCCCACGAACTTCACCGCCAGGCCGCGCGGCGTGGAGACTATGTCGTCGAGCACGTCGCCCGGCGTTGTGGACAGGCGCAGGATCGTCGGGAAGCGCGCGGGTGCTGCAAATATGCCCTGCGCATACTCGGCAGGCGTCGCCGGCAGCACGTCCATCTCACCGCGTAGCACGCCATGGCTCTTGGCATGCACCGACCGGCGGACGTGTCCTGTGTCCTTCCACACCGTATCGCTGATGCCCAGCATCGCCTCGGTCAGCTTGCGGTCATAGTCTTCCTCGTCGGGGATGAAGGTCTCGACGTCCGGCCGGTATCGCAGCGGCATCACGCCTGGCATGGCTCATTCCTGCTCGGTTTCTGGACGCGACAGCTGCCATTCCAATCGTGTCGCGTGCTGCGGAGTTCCGGCGCGCGTGCCGGCGCGACCGAGGACGCCCGCCTGCGTTGTTGCGCTGCGCGCGGCCCCTGCGCGCGCATCAATCCGCAACGCGACCGCGAGCCTGCACGATGACACAGCGCGATGACCCGCAGACCACCGCTCCGTCGTCAGAGGCGGCGCAGCCCTCGTCGGATGCCTCGAGGCGCGTCTTTCTGCGTGACGTTTTGGCAGGGTTGTCGCAGCCTCGAAAATGGATCCCGGGCCGCTACCTGTGGGACGACAGGGGCGGCATGCTGTTCGATCGCGTCACTGCCGGCTCGCACTACTATGTGGCGCGGCACGAGACAGCCCTGCTGCTCGCCCACGCCGCCGAGATCGCGGCCATGGTCGGCGACAACGCGGCCGTGGTGGAGTTCGGCTCGGGCGCCAGCCGCAAGATATGCGTGCTGCTCGACGCCCTCTCACAGCCCCGGCGCTACGTGCCGGTGGACATCGCGGGCGCCTTCCTCACGCAGTCGGCGGCGCGGATTGCCGCCGATTATCCGGCCCTGGCAATCGATCCGGTGTGCGGCGACTACACGGCCGCGCTCGACTTGCCGCCGGCGCTGCATGACGGCCCGGTGCTGGGCTTTTATCCAGGCAACACTCTGGGCACCTACGACGAGCCGGTGCTGGTCGAGGTGCTGACCCGCATGCGCCGCTTGCTTGGCCGGTCGTGGTTCCTGGTGGGCGTGGACCCGAACCGCGACCCGGACCGCATCCGCCGTGGCTATGCCGACCCGGACGGCCTGATGGCCGCCTTCCATCGCAACGTGCTGGTGCGCCTGCGCGACGAATTGAGCGCGGACATCAATCCGGATGAATTCCGCCACGAGGCGCTGGTGTTCGATGACCCGCTGCGCACTGAGGCGCACCTCATCGCCAGACGGGCGCTGACGGTGCGCATCGGCAACCAGCCGATATCTTTCGCCGCCGGCGAGAGCGTGCGCACCGACACGTCGCATAAGTGGCGGCCCAAGCTGTTTGCGGCCATTGCGCGCCGTGCCGGCTGGGAGACGATCGGCCACTGGATCGACGCGCCCGAACTGTTCAGCCTGCATCTGCTTCGCGCGACATGACGGGCGACGCGCCGACATCGCGGTTGGCTGCAGCGAAGCCTCTGACTCAGGGAACCGGCTGAGCGGCAGGAGCGGCGGCAATTGCGCGCTCGGCCGCCTGGCTGACCTCGATGCGGTTTCGGCCTCTTTTCTTTGCTTCGTGCAAGGCCTGACCGGCTTTTCGCAGCAATTTCGCCGAGAGTTCCGTCGACGCGCGACATGGGTTCATCGTCGCTACGCCCACGCTGATCGTCAGCACGTGAGCGGGAGAGCGCGGGTGCGGCAGGCTGCGCTTGGCGACGGCCTCTCGGAGGCGCTCGCCGATCAGCTCTGCGCCTTCTCGACCGGTGTTCGGCAAGATGACCGCGAACTCTTCGCCGCCATATCGGGCCCCCAGATCGCCGGGCCTGATAGCGGAGTAGCCGATGCAAGTCGCGACCGCCTGCAAAGCGGCATCGCCTGCCTGATGGCCATACTCGTCGTTGAAGCACTTGAATAAATCGACATCAAGCATCAGCAGCGATACCTCCGTGCCGTCGCGCCTAGCGCGTCGCCATTCGCTGTCAAGCACCGAGTCGAACCACCGTCGATTGGCAAGACCGGTCAGCCCGTCGGTCTGCGCCATTGCGGCAAGCGTCCGTGCAGATCCGGCGAGCTTTTGCTCGACGGCCGAGCGCAAACGTAATTCCCGGCGCACGAGCAAGCTGAGTGTCATCGTCACGCTTGACAGCACGAGCAGCGCCGCGGTGATCCCGAAGACCTCGGTGCGCCAAGGAGCGAAGATGTCCTCGACAGCGACGCCGACGACCAAGATCAACGGAAATTCGTCGACGTGGCGGTAGGTAAAGAGCCGCTTGACGCCATCCGCGACGGCGTTTCCGACCAGTGATCCGCCTGTGGTGTGCCTGATCTGTGTGAAGTCAGACGTTCCACTAATGTCGAGGTCGATGTCGCGTGCCGCAAACGGCTGCCGCACAGCGATATGGCCTTCGCTGCCTACCAGGGAGATGGACCCGTGCTGCCCGACGTTCAGGTGTTCAAAAAGCTCCTGGAAGTAGGCGGTTTCCATCGTTTCGACGACAACGCCGGCAAAGCCGCCATTCGGGCGGCTGATCCGACGGCTCAGCATGAGTTCCGGCCGGCCGGTGAAGCGGTCGGCAACGACGCGGCTTATGAAAAGTCCCACGTCGGGGTGCTGACGCTGTAGCTGGAAGTAGTCGCGATCGGCAAAGTTGGCCGATCTCGGCGGCCAGCCATGCGAGTCGAACCTGATGTTGCCGGCAGTGTCCAACACCAGGACCGTGTCCGGATGTCCGCTCGCCGCCAGACCGTCGAACAAGGCGACCTGCCGAAGCTGCGGATTAGCCTGCTTCAGTCCGACGGTCGTAAGATTGGTGATCACGCGTTTGAGCGACAGGTCATGCTCGGTCGCAGTGCTGGAAACCCCGCGCTCCAGGGTCGCAGTCAGATTGTCGGAGGCCTGCATGGTGGCCTGCCAAGCATGGTCCCTGGCTCGCACGGCGACGAAGCCGCTCAAAAACAGCATGCCGATGCACGTGATCACCCCGACCGGCATGAACCAGCGGCCGGCTTGCGTCCTCCGTGGCGCCGGATCAGCGGCTGCGGGGTCGTCGTCATGGCGCATTGTCTGGGCCTTCGATTTCTGCGGAGCATAGGCGCTACTGGTTAACGCCTTGCTAAAGCCCGGCTTATTGCCTGGTCGGCACGCCTGACCCACCGATCTGCGGCGTAGAGTTCAAACAACGACGCGGCATCATTGAGTGGCACGGAAGATGCAAATGCAGATGCAGCACTGCACGTGCTGCGTCGCCGTCCGCTGTCGGTACGGGGTGCCGCAGGAGGAAGCTCATCACCACACCTGTCAACATGTCTGCGCGACGCGCGACCAGCATCGACCTGTTCGGCTTTGACACGGTGCAAATGCGGGCGTTCCACCTGACGTGGCTGGCGTTCTTCGTCTGCTTCTACGCCTGGTTCGCGGCGGCGCCGTTGATGCCGGTGATCGCCAAGCAGTTCGACCTGAGCACGCTGCAGGTTGCCAACATCAACATCGCCGCCGTCCTGGTGACGGTCGTCGGTCGGCTCATCATCGGCCCGCTTTGCGACCGGTTCGGACCGCGGCGAACCTATGTGTGGCTGCTGATCCTGGGCTCGCTGCCGGTGTTCGGCTTGGCCTTCGCGCAGTCCTACGCGTCGCTGCTGTTCTTCCGGCTGCTGATCGGCTTTATCGGCGCCTCGTTCGTGATCTCGCAATACCATGCGAGCGTGATGTTCGCGCCGAACGTGGTGGGCACTGCCAACGCGACGGTGGGCGGTTGGGGCAATGCCGGAGCCGGCGTCGCCCAGTCGGTCATGGCGCCGCTCGCGACGTTGGCGGTTTTGCTCGGCGTGGAGCAGCAATGGGGATGGCGCGCGGCGCTGCTGGTGCCTGGCGTGGCGATGCTCGTCATGGCGGCGTGCTACGCGCGCTTCACCCAGGACCTGCCGCAGGGCAACCTTGAGGATGTTCGCCGCGCCGGCTTGACCGCCGAGGGTGCCAAGAAGGGCGGGCTCGCCGCCATGGGTCAGGCCATGCGCAACTACCGGACCTGGCTGTTGGCGGCGTGCTATGGCGGCTGCTTCGGCATCGAAATCTTCATCCACAACATCGCGGCGACCTACTACGTGCATCGGTTCGGGCTGTCGCTTAGCTCGGCCGGTCTGGCGGCTGGCACGTTCGGACTGTTGGCGCTGTTCGCCCGGCCGCTCGGGGGTGTCTTCAGCGACCTGTCGGCGCGGCGGTTCGGCCTCGATGGGCGCACCACGCTGCTGTTCGGCATGATGATCTGCGAGGGCGGCGGGCTGCTCATGTTCAGCCAAGCCTCGACGGCCGCTATCGCCGTGACGACGATGCTGTTCTTCGGAGTGTTCCTGCACATGTCGGCGGGCGCCGTTTACTCGCTCATGCCGTTCGTCGACCGCAAGGTCATGGGCGGGGTGTGCGGCGTGATCGGGGCCGGCGGCAACGCGGGTGCGGTGTTGGCTGCCCTGTTGAACCGTCAGATCCGCTCGCAGCAAACCTGCCTGATGATGCTGGGCGGCACGGTGCTGTGCCTCGCCGTCTGCGCGCTCTGCGTGCGGTTCTCGGTGGCGACGCGGGCGTCAGAGCAGGCGATGTACGACGAGGCGGTGGCGCAGCGCCGGATGGCACGCAACATGGCTCTAGGCAGCCCAGGCGGCAGCGCGCGCTCGATCTAGCCGCCAGGCATCCATTCCGCCGGCGCTGGCAGATGGATTTCAAAGGCTTTGCCTTTGATCGGGTCCGGGGCGAAGCCCTGGCCTTCCTGCTACTGCACAAAAAGGCGGCATTTAGCGACTGCCTGGTCGTTCGGGGCGTCCAAGGGCTGACAGCGAGGCAAAACATGCACAAGATCGATGCTTCGGCCTGGTCGTCTAGACGTCCGGCGGGATGCTGACGAACGATGCCGGACGGCGCCACGGATGCGATGCTTGCTCAAGCCCATACCGGTGTCGGGCCAAGCGCCATCGCGACGCATTGCCCGTATTGCGCGCTGCAGTGCGGGATGATGCTGAACCGCGATGCGGCCGGCGCCTGGAGTGTTTCGGCGCGCGACTTTCCGACCAACAAGGGCGGGCTCTGCCGCAAGGGCTGGACGGCGGCGGCGTTGATCGACCATCCGGACAGGCTGACGAGGCCACTGGTTCGCGACCGCAAGGGTGGGGCGCTGCGCGCCGCGGGCTGGGACGAGGCATTGGACCGTGTCGCTGCCGGAATGCAACGCGTCCAGGCGCGGCATGGCCGGAACGCGCTGGCGGTGTTCGGCGGCGGCGGCCTGACCAACGAGAAGGCCTACCTGCTTGGCAAGTTCGCCCGGCTGGCGCTCGGCACCGGCAACATCGACTATAACGGCCGCTTTTGCATGGCCTCGGCCGCCGCGGCCGGGCTGCGGGCCTACGGCGTTGACCGCGGGCTGCCCTTTCCGCTCGAGGACATACCCGGCGCCGAGGCGATCCTGATCGCCGGCTCCAACCCGGCCGAGACCATGCCGCCGATCATGCAGTATTTCGAGGCGCAGCGGGCACGGGGCGGCCGGCTGATCGTCTCCGACCCGCGGCGCACCGCGACCGCCAAGCTCGCCGACCTGCATCTGGCGCTGACGCCCGGCACCGACATCGCGCTCGCCAACGGCATCCTGCACGCGGCGATCCGCGCCAAGCTGATCGATGCCGACTTCATCGCCGAGCGCACGACCGGCTGGGAGGCGGTGCGCCGGGCGGTGTCGTCCGATTGGCCGGACCGGGTCGAGCGCATCACCGGGGTGCCGGCGCAGGACATCGAGCGGGCGGCGCACATCCTGGGTGAAGCGGCGACGGCGATGGTGCTGAGCGGCCGCGGGCCGGAGCAGCAGAGCCAGGGCACCGCCAACGCCACCGCCTTCATCAACTTGGCCCTGGCGCTGGGCCAGGCAGGGCGCAAGCATTGCGGCTGGGGCTGCCTGACCGGGCAAGGCAATGGCCAGGGCGGCCGGGAGCATGGGCAGAAGGCCGACCAGCTGCCCGGCTACCGTAAGCTCGACGATCCGAAGCATCGCGCCGCTGTTGCCGCGGTGTGGGGCGTGGATCCCGACAGCCTGCCGTTGCCCGGCATGGCGGCCATCGAGATGCTGCACTCGCTTGGCGCTACGGGTGGGGTGCATGGGCTGATGGTCGCGGCGAGCAACATCATGGTGTCGGCGCCGAACGCCGCCTCCCTCGGTTCACGACTGTCCGGCCTCGAGCTGTTCGTCGTGCTGGACCAGTTCCTCACCGAGACGTCCGAGCTGGCCGACGTCGTGCTGCCGGTGCCGCAATGGGCCGAGGAGAGCGGCACCATGACCAACCTCGAGGGCCGGGTGATCCGGCGGCGGGCGGCCCGCGCGCCGCCGCCGGGCGTGTGGACGGACACCCGGATCATCTCGGGCCTTGCCGCCCGGCTCGGCTGCGATGCGGCGTTCCCGTCCGATCCGGACGAGGTGTTCGCCGAGCTGCGGCGCGCGACGTCGGGCGGCGTCGCCGACTACGCGGGCATGGCGCCGGAGCGGATCGACGAGGCGGAGGGCCTGTTCTGGCCGTGCCCCGACGAGGACCATGCCGGCACGCCGCGGCTGTTCCTGGAGCGCTTCGGTCATCCGGACGGACGCGCCCGCTTCACCGCGGTCACGCGCCGCACCTCGGCCGAGGAGCCGGACCAGCTGTATCCGATGTATTTGACGACGGGCCGGGTGCTGACCCATTACCAGAGCGGCGCCCAAACCCGTCGCGTCGTCGAGCTCGACCGGGCCGAGCCCGGCGCCTTCGTGGAGGTCCATCCCGACACCGCTGCCGCGCTCGGGCTGCAGTCCGGACGGCTGGCCCGCGTCACCACGCGTCGCGGCAACGCGCTGCTTGCCGCGCGGCTGACGGCCGACATCCGGCGCGACACCCTGTTCGTGCCGTTTCACTGGGGCGGCGCTTCGAGCATCAACCTGCTGACCATCGACGTCGTCGATCCTGTCTCGCGCATGCCGGAGCTCAAGGTCTGCGCCGCCCGTATCGAGGCTGTCGCCGCGGCATGACCATCCGCCGCCGCACCACGAGGAATTCCACTTCATGATCTCATCGACGCCTCGCATCATCACCGGCATCTTCGCCTTCACTGGCGCCGGCCTGCAGCAGCCGATGCCGCTTGACCCCGCGACCACCTACACGGTGCCGGCCGACCATCGCGCCCAGCTGATCTACATCCGGGCAGGCAACTCGGCCGACGCGCTGGTGACGCTGGTGCTGATGCGCGACGGCGTGCCGATGCGGCTGTTTCCGATCGGCGCCCGATCGGCCCAGCACGTGCCGCTCGCGGTGGTGGAAGACCTGTTCCCGGAAAGCGTGCTGACGATGCACGTGGCGGCGGAGATGGGCGTCGCCGGGCACGTGGTGCTCGACATGGGCCTGATGGAAGTTTGAGGAGAGCGTGATGAACAAGCAGACGCTCGTCGTTGTCGGCAACGGCATGGCCGGGGCACGTGCGGTCGAGGAGGTGCTCGCCCGCGGCGGCGGTGAACGTTATCGCATCGTCATGTTCGGCGACGAGCCTTATGGCAACTACAATCGGATCATGCTGTCCAACGTGCTGAGCGGCGTGCAGGACACCAGCGACATCTACATCAACCCGCTCGACTGGTATGTCGAAAGTGGCATCACCCTGCATGCCGGCGCGCGTGTCACCACAATCGACCGGACGGCGCGCGTCGTCACCGCATCCAGCGGGGTTCAGGAGCGCTACGACGTGCTGCTGATCGCGACCGGCAGCCGGCCGTTCATCCCGCCGATGGACAACGTGCTGGACGACGACGGGGAACTTCGTCGCGGGGTGTTCGGCTTCCGCACGCTCGACGACTGCAACGCGATGATGGCGATGGCGCAGCGGAGCCAGACGGCGGTGGTGCTCGGCGGCGGGCTGCTTGGGCTCGAGGCGGCGCGCGGGCTGATGACGCATGGCCCGACCGTCCACGTGGTGCATCTCAGCCAGCACCTGATGAACGCCCAGCTCGACGTCGAGGGCGGAGCGATCTTGCGCCGGGCGATGGAGGCGATGGGGATCACCATCCATCTCGGCCAGCGGACAACCGGCGTGGAGCTTGACGAGGACGGCGCGATTGCCGGCGTGCGGTTCAAGGACGGCGGTACGATCGCCTGCCAGATGCTGGTCATCGCCGCCGGCATCCGGCCGAATATTGAGGTCGCGCAGCGCGCCGGGCTCTCGGTCGAACGTGCCATCGTGGTCGACAACCACATGCGCTGTCTCGACGACCGCAACATCTTCGTGGTCGGCGAGTGCGCGCAGCATCGTGGCCAGGTGTACGGACTGGTGGCGCCGCTTTGGGAGCAGGCGCGCGTGTTCGCCGACCAGGTCACCGAGCGCAATGTCGACAGCGCCTATTATGGCTCCAAGCTCGCGACGAAGCTCAAGGTGATGGGGGTCGAGCTTGCCTCGATGGGGATCACCGAGCCGCAGGAGGAGCGTGACGAGGTCATCCGCTTCGCCGAGACGCGCAGCGGCACCTACAAGAAGCTGATTGTGCGCGACGGGCGGCTGGTCGGCGGCATCCTGATGGGCGACATCTCCAAGGCCGCCTACCTCATGCAGGCGTTCGACCGTGACAGCCCGCTGCCCGAGGAGCGGCTGTCGCTGCTGTTCGACCTCGGCACGCCGTCGCAGAAGGTGACGCTGGACGAGATGCCGGCCGAGACCCAGGTCTGCAACTGCAACGGCGTCACCAAGGGGGCGATCGGCGCCTGCGTGGCGGCAGGCAAGCGCTCGGCGAAGTCGGTGATGGACGCGACGCGGGCGGGGATGGGCTGCGGCTCTTGCAAGACGCTGGTCGGCGAGGTGGTCGAGTGGTTCTGCGGCGGCATGGCCGAGGAGGACCCGTCGGTGCACTACTACGTGCCGACGATCCCGATGACCAAGCCGGAGCTGGTGGCGGCGGTGAAGCAGCATGGCCTGCGCTCGGTCTCCGCGGTGTTCCGCGCGCTTGGCGGCGGCGTCGAGGATGCGGGCGCCAAGCCGGCGCTGGCCTCGCTGCTGATCACGGTCTGGGCGGACGAGTATGAGGATGAGCGGGACGCCCGCTTCATCAACGATCGTGTTCACGCCAATATCCAGAAGGACGGCACCTTCTCGGTGGTGCCGGAGATGGCGGGGGGTGTCACCACGCCGGCGGACCTGATGCGGATTGCGCAGGTCGCGCAAAAATACAACGTGCCGCTGGTCAAGCTCACCGGCGGCCAGCGCATCGACCTGGTCGGCGTCGCCAAGCAGGACCTGCCGAAGATCTGGTCCGACCTCGGGATGCCGTCCGGTCACGCCTACGGCAAGAGCTATCGCACCTGCAAAAGCTGCATCGGCACCGAGTTCTGTCGCTTCGGACTCGGCGACTCCATGAGGCTGGCGACCAAGATCGAGAAGCGGTTTCGCGGCGTCGACAGTCCGGCTAAGCTCAAGCTTGCGACCGCCGGCTGCCCACGCAACTGCTCGGAGGCGATGGTCAAGGACGTCGGCGCGGTGGCGATCGGCAACGACAAGTGGGAGATCTACATCGGCGGCGCGGCCGGGGCGCACGTCCGCAAGGGCGACCTGCTATGCACGGTGGACGGCGAGGACGCCGTGATGACGGTCACCTCGCGCTTCATGCAGTACTACCGCGAGAACGCGAAGTGGAAGGAGCGGACCTACAGCGTCATCCCGCGCATCGGGCTGGAGCGCATCCGCACCGTTGTCGTGGAGGACGGCGACGGCACCTGGGACGAGCTGGATGCGGCGATGAGCAAGTCGATCGCCGCCGCGCGCGACCCGTGGCGGGAGGCGGCGAGCCCGAAGACCGCCAATCAGTTCGCCGACATCCTCGTGCCTGAAGAGGTGCCCTGAGATGAGTGAGGCTTCGAGCGAGTGGCACGTGCTCGGTCCATTGACGCAAATCCCGGTCGGCGAGGGACGCAACGTGGTGGTGGGGGACCGCACGCTGGCGGTGTTCCACCTGCATGGCGGCGAGGTCTATGCGACGCAGCCGACCTGCCCGCATCGCGGCGGGCCACTCGCGGACGGGCTCACCGGCAGCGGCACGGTGATGTGCCCGCTGCATGACCGGGTGTTCGACCTACGGACCGGCGCCGGTCCGGATTGCTCGATTACCGTCATGCCGGTGCAGGTGCGGGATGGAGTGATGGTGCTGTCGTTGTGAAGGAAGGCCAGGAGCTTTGCCCCTGGACTCCATTGCAGTAGAAGTCTTTGAGGTCCAACGACTGGGGTCTAAGACTTCATGGCCGCAGCGGAGTCCCGCGGCCGAGCCTCTGGCGTTCCTACTCGGGCAAACGATGATAGTATAACGC
>CAXUCZ010000017.1:0-17129 GCA_964249675.1 uncultured Acetobacteraceae bacterium
GTTCCCACTCGTAGTCGCGGCCGATCAGCGAGTAGTAGGCCTGATGGGCGACGTAGCGCGGCAGGTTGTAGCGCTCGGCGACGGCGAGCGACTTCATCAGGTGCCAGCCCGAGAAGTTCGAGCAGCCGACGTAGCGGATCTTGCCGGCGCGCACGAGGTCATCAAGCGCCGACAGCGTCTCCTCGGCCGGCGTCAGCGCGTCAAAGCCGTGCAGCTGGAAAAGGTCGATATGGTCGGTCGCCAGCCGCCGCAACGCAGCCTCGACGGCTGCGACGAGGTGGAAGCGCGAGCTGCCGACCTCGTTCGCGCCGTCGCCGGCGCGGAACGTCGCCTTGGTCGAGATCAGCGCCCGGTTGCGCCGGCCCTTCAACGCCGCCCCCAGCACCTCCTCGGCGACGCCGGCCGAGTAGATGTCGGCGCTGTCGAACAAAGTGAGCCCGGCATCGAGGCAGATGTCGATCAGCCGGCTGGCCTCCTCGACATCGGAGTTGCCCCAGGCGCCGAAGAACTCGCCCTTGCCGCCGAACGTACCGGTGCCGAGGCTGAGCACGGGAACGCTGAAGCCGGATCGCCCGAGCCGACGATGTTCCATCACATACCCTCCTGCAAAATGCGTCCGCTGTAGACGCGCCGCACGCCGCCTGTCGATCCCTGGTCAGCGGGGCAACACCCCGGCGCCTTGACAGGCGCTGCTTCAGGCGAGCTGCCTCAAGCCCAGCCATCCTGCGATCGCATCATTGACCGCCGCCGGCTGCTCCAGCATCAGCATGTGCCCAGCCTTGATCGTCACCTCGGCAAGGTCGGCGCAATCTGCCCGCATTGGTTCGGCAAGCCGCCCATGCGCGCTGTCGCAGACCGTGTCCCAGGCGGCATGCAGGTAGAGCACCGGCAGGCGCAGCCGGCCGAAATCAGGCGCTGCCGCCGCGTAGGCGAGGTTGGCGGCATCATTCATGTACCAGGCGTCGGCGCCGCCGAAGCCGGTCGCCTCGAAGCCGCCAACCAGGGCGTCGAAGTCGGCCTGCGACAGCATGGCCGGGTCCCGCAGCGCAGCCGGAGCGTGATGAGCGGCGCCGAACCAACCGCCATTGGCGCGGATCCGAGCGGTGAAGGCTGGCTGGCCGACGCTTTCGGCGCGACCGGGCCGATACAGCACGGCGATTGTCGCCGCAACGTCCGCCTCGAAGTCACGCGCCGCCTGCGCGAAGTTCTCGCGATAGTGCAGGAAGTAGTCCCACTGCCCGACCGGGTAGGTGTCGACAGGATAGAGTGCGCGGTCGACCAGCGGCTCGAGATTGGCGAGCGCAAAGCCGCGAGCGATGTAGGGCACGCAAAGATTGATCGCGGCGCGGCACCGCTCGGCGTGGTGGGCGGCAAGCCCCCACACTACGGGACTACCCCAGTCATGCCCGACCCAGATCGCCGGGGCGCCCCCCAGTGCCTCATGCAGGTCGACCATGTCGGTGACCGCTTCAGAAATCGCGTAGGCGCCGGCCGAACTCGGCGCCGACGAGCCGCCGTAGCCGCGCATGTCGGGCGCAACACAGCGCCACCCGGCTGCGGCGAAACACTCCAGTTGGGCTCGCCAGGCAATGCCAAGCTCCGGCCAGCCATGCACGAAGATCATCAGCCGGCCATCAGCCGGCCCGGCCTCGATCCACGCCGTGCGATGCCGTGCCGTCGCAACGTGGCGGCGCGTCAATCCACCCGCAGTAACCGCCACCGTTCGGCGGCTACACGGCGTCGCGGTCGTGCATCTCGGCCGGCGGGTGGGTCGCCTCGACGGCGGTGAAGGTCTCGGCGATGCGGTAGCTATGCTCGGCGCCCTTCGGCACGGTCCAGGAGCTGCCTGGCCGCAGGCTGAGCGTCTGCCCCTCCAGCATCAGCTCCGCCTGGCCGGCGATGACGTAGCCGACGGTCTCATACTGCCGCCGCACCGGCTGGCTCGCCTCGCCCGGCGCGACCTGGTCCCACAACCGCATCGAGAGCCCAGGCGCGCTGGCAAGATAGCGCTGCCCCTCAGGCCCTTTCGGCGAATACGCCGCATCAACTTTGGTCACGCTGCTGTCTGCCATTGGGCTCTCCTGATCGGGAAGCGAGGAAGCAGGGCCAGGGCGTGTCCTGGGCCCGATTAAAAGCGAAGTCTTCTAATCCACCGTTCGTGTCTCAAGGCCTAGTCATCGCCTGTGGAGCGCGCACACGACGTCTTCGCCGAGCGAAAGAGGTCCGTTCAGGCTCCTGGTCGCGGGAGTCCGGAGCCGCAGGCCCCGCCGGCTCCAGGGCCGCGCCCTGGCCTGCGCCAGAAAGCCGCACAGCCACTAGGGTTGCACCGCTCCATGGCGCCCACCGACATGGGCGACCCTCCAGATCGTCCCGTTGGCGTCCTCCGTCACCAGCAGCGCACCGTCATGCGCAACCGCAACGCCGACCGGCCGTCCCCAGACGCTGTCGTCGTCCACCACGAAGCCGGTCAGGAAGTCCTCATACGTGCCGTCCGGCACGCCGTCATGCAGCCGCAGCCGCACGACCTTGTAGCCGGTCCGCCGCGACCGGTTCCACGACCCGTGCAGCGCCACGAACGCGTCGCCATCCACATCCGCCGGAAAGGCCGCGCCGCCGCCCGTCGCCGGCGGCGTGTAGAACGCAAGCCCGAGCGGCGCGGAATGCGGCTGCAGCAGCACGTCGGGCATGCTCACTCGCGCCGCCAGGTCCGGCCGCTCGCCGGCATGCCGCGGGTCCTCGTTCGCACCGATGTAATACCAGGGCCAGCCGTAGAAGCCGCCCTCCTGCACCCGCGTCACGTAGTCGGGCACCAGGTTGTCGCCAAGCCCGTCCCGCTCGTTGGTCGCGCACCACAGCGCGCCGGTGCGCGGGTGCAGGGCCAGGCTGACGCAGTTGCGGATGCCGTCGGCGTAGATCCGTCGGGCCCGCCCGTCCGGGTCGAACGCCAGCACGTCGGCGCGGTCCGCCTCGTCGCCCCAGGCCGCGCCGACCAGCCGCCCTGCCTCCCATTGCCGGATCTGGGCGGGCTCGCGCCGGCCGATATCCGCCCCGGCATTCGAGCCGGAGCCGACCGAGACGAACATCCGCCGCCCGTCCGGGCTGAACTGCACGTCGCGCGTCGTGTGGTCGCCGACCGTCGCGCTCAGTTGCGCCACCACGACCTGCGGCGGCGCGCCCGCCACCAGGTCGCCGTTGCGATAGGCAAAGCGGACCACGGCGTTGGTCGTGGCGACATAGACCCAGCGCGGGTCGGGCCCCAGCGGATAGAAGGCGATGCCGAAGGGGCCGTCGAGGTCGGTCGCGAACACCGCCTGGCGCTCGGCTTGCGCCGCGCCGTCCGCGGCCCGCAGCACCCGGATCCGTCCCGGCGTCGTTTCGGCGACGAAGACGTCGCCGTTCGGCGCCACCCGCAGCAGCCGCGGGTTCTCCAGCCCGGCGGCAAAGCGCTCGACCGTGTAGCCTGGCAACACGTGCAGCCTCGCACCCGCAGGCGGATCGACAATTGAGGGCGCGTTGCTCGCCGACCGGCTGGCATAGGGCTTGGGCATATCGGCCGCCACCAGGTGACGACGCAGGCCTGGCGCATCCTGTCGCCAGTCGGCAAACACCGCTTGGCCGCTCAGCACCGGCATCACGATACCGCCATCCTGCCCTCGCAGGCCGACCGATGTCCCGCCCAGCAGCACCGCCACAGCCAGGCAGGCCACAGCAACGCGTGCAGTCTTGCTCATGGCGCGCTCCTTGTGCCAACCGCTCCCCGCCGCCGCGCTTACCAAGCGGCTGCAACGCCCTAGATGGCGTCATGTCAGCCGAAAGTGTCCGATGTCTTATCCGACCCGCCTACTCGTCGTCTTCTACTCCCGCTCCGGCTGCATTGAGAGCCTGGCCATCGCCGTCGGCGAGGCCGCCCGGGAAGCTGGCGCCGACGTTCGCCTGCGTCGCGCCCGCGAGGTCGTCGACGAGGAGGTGATGGCTGCCGGCAAGGGCTGGCTCGACGACGCCCGTCGCCAGAATGCACTCTACCTGGCGCCGAGCCAGGACGATGCCGAGTGGGCCGACGCCATCTGCTTCGGCACCCCATGCTACTTCGGCGCGATGGCAACCGAGCTGAAAAATTTTCTCGACCAGCTTGGCGCGCAGTGGAAGCAGGGCAAGCTCGCCGGCAAAGTCGGCGGCGCCTTCGCTACCGCCTCCTGGCCGCATGGCGGCACTGAGGTCGTGACGCTGTCGCTCTACGCGCCGATGGCGCATCTCGGCATGATCATCCTGCCCACCGGCTACACCGACGAGGCGATGCTGCAGGCCGGCTCGCCATACGGCGCCTCGTCCATCGTTGGCGCCGAGAACGCCGCTCCCGGCGAGCAGGACCTGGACGCGGCCCGCCACCAGGGTCGCCGCATGGTCGCGATCACCGACGCACTCATCGCAGCCGACCAGATGCCCTGCCGCAAGAAGCAATAGTCGGTCCCGCCGACAGACGAGCTCAACCAGTTCGGAAGCGCCGATACACCTGGCGCCTGCAACGGCATCCGCATTGACGTAGCGGGCTGGCAGCAACCTCGCGCCGCCTCACGGCCCGGCCACACGATTTCAGCTCAGAGGTACACGTCAAGAGGCCGAACACGCTTGCTGTTGCGGACGATTATCCCGCACCACCTTGAATATCGCCGACACGCGTCGTTGCACGAGCGGCCGCTCGCCACTTCATGGCGACCGCGCTGTCTACACGGCACCGAGCTCCGGCAACGTCTCGTGAGAAGCGACGGAGGACCGCCTAAAGCAGCGTGCCGATCTGCGCCTACTTGCATCGATCGGCGACGAGGCCGTCCTGGCAGCCTTACGCGCGAGCGCCCTACAGCTGTGCCTCGCCGCGATCAAACATTCGAACGGCGCGCATTGACAAGCACATCGACCGCTTGGCGACCAGCATGACCGCAAACGTAACCAACACCGCGGTATGCGATCGAACCCACGGAGCCTCACCTTCCGAGTTAGCGATCGCAAGGTGACGCAGTCAATGTTGCAATCAGTGTCCGTCAGCTGATCTGCCCATCGGTCAGGCGATGACCCTCGCCCGCAACACCACTCTCCGCATCACGCTCAGCACGTGCTCGGCGCCCGATACGAACGAGGCGGCCTCGTCCAGGTTCGTCAATGCCGCATAGCGGCAACGCTCGTCATCCAACCGGCCAGCATAGGCCATCGACCAGTCAGGGAAGTCGCGCCGGTCGATCATACCGGCCTCCAGAATGACCGTGTCTGAATGCCTCATGTCGAGCTGGATGCGCTCGTAGACGCGTTGAACCTCCTGCAACTGCCCCTCGAGCGTCTGCGCGAAGCAGTCGGCGCTGAACAGCAACGCACCCGTCACACCAACAGGTCGGTTGTTGCGCACCGACACTTGCAGGATTGAATCGATCTCGCTCTGCATCTGCTCCGGCGCGCAGTTCAGTCTATTGCGGCTGGCGTAGGTCAACCGGTAAAGGCCAGTCCTCTGCATTGTCACCTCTTTCATTGGGCATCCGATCACGCCGCCATGTCCGCGCCGAGGTCGAGCGGAGCGAGGCTGGCGATGAGCCCCGCCACCTCCGCCGCCGGCACCGGTCGGCTGAGCAGGTAGCCTTGCGCCTCGGAGCAACCGTCGCTGCGCATCCGCACCATTTGCTGTGTCGTCTCGACGCCTTCCGCCACGGTGCGCATGCCGAGGCTTGTTCCCAAAGCCGCCACCGCCTGAACGATCGCCGCATCGTCAGCGAAGCTGCGATCGATCTTGATCCGGTCGAACGGAAAGCTGCGCAGCTGGGTCAGCGACGAATAGCCGGTGCCGAAATCATCGAGCGAGATCCTGGCGCCAAGCGCCTTGAGATCGATCAGCTGTTTGGTCACGGAGGCCGTATCCCGCAGCAGCACTGTTTCAGTGATCTCGAGGTCTAGCCGCGCGCCGGAGAGGCCGGACGACTGCAGCGCGGCGACGACGCAGGGCACCAACGCACCGTTACTGAATTGCGCCGCGGCAACGTTCAGAGAAACCATGAGCTCGCTCCGCCAGCTGCTCGCCTCATGGCATGCCTCCTCGATCACCCAGTCGCCGATGGCCGAAATGATGTTCAGCTCCTCGGCCAGCGGGATGAAATCGTCAGGAGGCACGAGGCCACGGACGGGATGGCGCCACCGGATCAGCGCCTCGAACCCGACCAGGCGATTGGTGCCGAGGTCCAGCTGTGGCTGGTAGAACAACTCGAACTGATCAAGCGGCAGGGCAGCGCGCAGATCCTGCTCGAGCAGCCGGCGAGCGTCCGCACGCTCGCGAAGCTCATGCCTGAACACGCATGCGCGGCCCCGGCCATCTCGCTTGGCCTCGTACAGCGCGAGGTCCGCGCGGTGCAGCAACGCCTCCGCATCCAAGCTCTCGCCCGCCGGGAGGCATGCTGCGCCGATGCTGGCGCCAATGCTGGCGATGTCGCCGTCCAGCAAGAACGGGCGCCCCAGCAACTCGATCAACCGCGTCGTCAGGCCGGTGATGATCGCTTGATCGAGCGGGCGCGCGAGGATCACCGCAAATTCGTCGCCGCCAAGCCGCGCGAGAACGTCCTGCGGGTGCAACGCGGCGAACAGGCGACTGCCGACGGCGCGCAGCAACGCGTCGCCGGCGGCGTGTCCAAGGCTATCGTTGACCGCCTTGAAGCGATCGAGGTCGATCAGCAGCACCGCAAGCGCGGTCGGGCAATCGTGATCCTGGCCGCCGGTCGCTGCGGCCCGATCAGCCAGCGCGTCGTCCAGGCACTCGCGAAAGCGGCTGCGATTCGCGAGCCCCGTCAACGCGTCCTCCCCCTCCCGTGGCCTGCCGCAGGCGGCGCAAAGCTGGGCACCGACCGGCTCGCGATAAGCTGCGCTGATATTGGCACTGGATCGTAGCATGCGTCCCGACACTCCAGCGCCGACGGCTGAACTGCGTGTCAGGGTACCCGCAGCGGGTTAACAAACAATGAAGCTAGGCGGCAGCGATCCGTCCGTTGGCGATCGCGCTGGTGAACAATGTCCAGTCGCGCTCCGTCTGGTCGGCATAGCGCTGTGCGAACTCCGCCACCGCCGCGGCAAAGCCGCGAGCGCGGCCAAGATAGCCCGACAGGCCGGCGAGGTCTGCCGAGCGTCCATGCGCCCGTCCAAGGGTTCGCCCGCAAAGCGCGGCATACTCGGCCAGCCCGTCCTGCTCGATCTCGGCGCCGAATGCCGCCAGCCGCGCGTCCTTGAGGTGGCGAACGTAGAACTGCCGACCCGTCGCCACCGCGGTCGCGCGCGCCTGCCCGCCGGCTTGCGTCCAGCCAAGAAACAGGTCGGAGGCGGCCTGCATCACCCGTTGACCCGTCACCACCCGCTCGCCGGCCTGATCGAAGCTCGAACGACCGGCGAACGGCTCCAGCACGGAACGCTGCGCCTCCTTGATCTGCAGCAGCAGCGGTTCGCCTTCCGCGGTCGCGAACAGCCCGATGGCGCAGAACGTGCCGACGCTGCCGACCCCCACCACCTTGAACACCACGTCCTGCAACCGATAACGCTCGAGCAGCATCCGCCGCTCCGCCGACAGCGTGGCGATATAGCGCGCAAACGCCTGCCGAGACGCCGTCTCGCGCGCCGGCAGCCGCACCACCAGCGGCGGCTTCTCGCGCAACCGCGGCGCGTGACGCCCAGTGTCGATCAGGCCGAAATGGTCGTCGGCGCCGCGCAGGCGCTGCTGCAGGGCGAGGCGGGCGCGCCGCCGCGCACGATGGTCGGCGATCGTCTCGATGGCTCCCAGCAAGTCGATCCGCGCCCCCCAGGCCGCCAGCGGCGACTGCCGGGCGAGCCGGCCGACCTCCTGCGCGTAGGCGCCCACCGCCCGCGCCGCCAGTCGCCCGCATGCCTCCGTCCCCAATCCGGCCTCGCGCCCGGCCAGCACCAGGCTCGCGGCGAGGCGCTTCACGTCCCATTCGAACGGCGCCGGCAGCGTCTCGTCGAAATCGTTGATGTCGAAGACCGGCACGCCTTCAGCGCTGGCGTAGCTACCGAAATTGGCGAGATGGCAGTCGCCGCAGCTCTGCACGACGAAGCCGGCGCAGGGCGTGTCGGCAAGGTCCGCCGCCATGATCGCCGCCGCCCCACGCAGAAAGGCGAGCGGCGAGACCCGCATCCGGCCGTAGCGCACCGGCAGCAGCTCGGCGATCCGGCTTGCTCCCTGCGCCTCCAGCACCCCCACCGGGTCCGCCCGGTCGGGTGGCGCGAGCCACGCCGACTGCGCATGCCGCGCGACGCTCCGGCGCCGCATCTTGCCGGCGGCGTGGCGTTCGGCGCGCGTGAGCAGAGGCACGGCGGCAGCAGGTGCGCAGGTCATGTCGCAGTTTAAGGC
The DNA here is from genome assembly GCA_964249675.1 of uncultured Acetobacteraceae bacterium. Classification (GTDB taxonomy): domain Bacteria; phylum Pseudomonadota; class Alphaproteobacteria; order Acetobacterales; family Acetobacteraceae; genus CAXMMR01. The sequence goes on from CAXUCZ010000017.1 coordinate 8,384, forward strand.
GCCCCGACGGCGCGGCAAGCAGGCGCCGCTCGCAAGCATCGGCGGCTTGACGACCAGCCCGCATCAGCCGCAGTCATGCGGCCGATGCGACGGCGCGACGCACTTGGCTGGATGGCCGGCGGCCTGGTCTCCGGCTGCGCGACCATCGCCCGCCCCGCCGGCCTTCTGCCCGCCGCCGACCTGCCCCTCCCGACGGCGCCGCCAGGCCCGCTGGTTCAATGGTGCGTCGCCGCCAACGGCGTGATGACGGACGAGGCCGGCGCCGTCTCCGCCTGGCAGGACCTCAGCGGCCACGCCAACCACCTGACCCAGGCCACCGCCGCCTTCCGTCCGCGTCCCGCCGCCGAGCCGGTGCATGGTCGCCCCGCGATCGCGTTCGACGGCGTCGGCCAGTTCCTCGACAACCCTCATCTCGGCGAGCCGGCCTGCGAGATCATCGTCGCCCGCCTGCGCGCCGGACATCTCCGCCACCGCGTCCGCTACGACTTGATCGGCGCCGACGGCGCGCCTGAGGCCGATCTCGGCGCCTACTACCTGCAGGCGCTGGTCGGCGACAACGACGTCGACCGCCGCCTCGCCTATGTCCGCCCGACCGCTGCGGAACGCGACAGCCCGCCTGACCAAGCCGAGTTCGCCTTCCGCCTCGCCACCCAGCCGGTGATCGGCGCCTGGATGATCGTCGCCGTGCGCAATGACGGCCGCACCGTGCGGCTCTACAAATCCGCCCTGCCCTGCGGCGCGCCGGTGCCGTGCGGCGGCATGGCGCTGCAGCCGATCACCCGAGCGGCCGTCGGCTGCGGCTTCTACGGTCACGAGCCCGCCGACTTCGCCCCGGTCGACATCGCCAAGAAGCTCAACTTCGACGGCGATCTGTCGGATGCCGACTTCCTCGCCGTCATCAACCAGTTGCGCGAGCGCTATGACCTCGGCCTGTCGGCCGCCAGCGGCGCCGTCGTCTGGCCGGTGTTCCAGGCGAACGGTCACAACGAGCGCGGGCTGAACGAGAACCTCGTGCTGCTGCAGGGCGACGGCGAGCGCTTCCGCTATCGCCCGTCGCACTACCTGCCGCCAAGCGGCACCGTCGTGCGCGATCCCTGCATCGCGCTGTGGAACGGCGCCGCGCTGCTGGTCCACACGCTGATGCGTGGCCCGCGCGCCACCACCGCCTTCGCGCTCGCCGCCAGCCGCGACGGGCTGGCCAGCTTCACTCCGCTCGCCAGCGTCTCGGTCGCCGCCGCGGTCGGCGACGCGGCGGACGGCACCTGCTGGGCGCCCGAGTTCGTCCGCCGCCGCGACAACGCCGCCTGGCTGCTCGACGGCCGCCCGGTCGTGCTATGCAACGTCGCGCCGGCCGCACCCTCGCCCGACAACGGCGAACCGAGCATGCAATACTACCTATTCACGCCCTCATCGCACGAGCTGACGGCGCCTTGGCGATTGCTCGGCCGACTCTCCGGCCTGCCGGCCAACATCATCGACGGCTTCCTGTTCCTCGATCCCGGCTCGCCCGGCCAGTCGGACACGTGGTTCGTGTCCGTCACTCCCTGCAACCTGCCCCAGACCACGCGCCTCTATCATGCCGACGCGCTGCTCGGCCCCTACGCACCGGTCGGCGGCGGCAACGATCCCTTCGGCTTTGGCGACGACCACGAGGGCACCTCGGTTGTCAGTCTGCCCGATGCCGCCGGCGGTGCCGCCTCACGCTACTTTCTCGATGCCCGCGGCAGCGGCTACCTGATCTCGGACAATCCCGGCCTCGAGCCGCAGGGCTGGAGCCTGCCACGCCCGGTGATCGCCCCAATCATCCCGCAGCATGGCACCCCACTGCCGACGCCGCCCGACATCTGCACGATCTGATCACCGCGCCGCCGCAGCGCCGCCACAAGCCGCTGCCATCTTTAAGCGAGCCAGTTAGGAGATGCGATCATGCGACGTAGCGTGCGTCTGATGTTGAGTACGATGGTCCTGTGCTTCGCCGCCGGCTCGCTGTCGGCCTGCGGCTGCGGTCCGCTTGGCCTCAGGTGGTGCCACGGCGGCTACTATCGTCGTTGAGGCCAGCCGTGCGGCGCGTCGGTCGACCGGGTAGCCCCGGTCAGCCGGCGCGCGGCACCGCGCCGCGGCAACTCGGCGGCGCCGGCCAACGTCAGGCATGGATGATCGCAGCAAGCCAGCCATGACCATCATCGCGCCGGCCGAGCTGCGCGCCTTCCTCGCCGCGGCCGACCCGGCGGCGCAGGCCGAGGCGCTGTCCGGCCGCGACGACCTGGCCGGCCACGTGCTCTCCGGCGCGTCGCTGCGCGGCGTCGCGTTGGCCGGCGCCCATCTCGACGACATCGTGATGCGCAACGCCCTGCTCGACGAGGCCTGCCTCGACGGCGCCAGCCTGCGCCGCGCCGACCTCTCCGGCTCTAGCCTCGAACAGGCCCGCGCCAGCGAGCTCGATCTGAGCGAGGCGCTGCTCGAGGATGCGAGCCTGCGCGGCGCCACCCTGCGCTTCGCCAACCTCACGGGCGCCCTGCTCGACCACGCCTGCCTTGACGGTGCCGATCTATGGGGCGCGACGCTGGTCCAGGTGGAGGCGCCGGGCGCCAAGTTCCGCGGCGCGACGCTGAGCGAGGCGGTGCTCGCCGCCGCGATCCTGGACGGTGCCGACCTCGCCGGCGCCCGCCTGCAGAAGGCCGACCTCGCCGGCGCCCGGCTGCGCGACGTCGACTTCACCGGCGCCACCCTCGCCGGCGCCTGCCTCGCCGGCGCCGACCTGTCCGGCGCCCGCCTGACCCAGCTCGACCTCTCGGGCTGCGACCTGCGCCATGCCCGCCTCGCCGACGCCTGGCTGGAGCGCACCCGGTTACGCATCGATCAGCTCGGCGGCGCCATCGGCGAGGAACGCGCCGGCGAGTGGGAGGCCGCCCGGCGCGGCTATCTCGGACTGGAGCAGAACTTTCGCGGCCTCGGCGATCCGGAGGCCGCAAGCTGGTGCTACAAGCGGGCGCGCCGGATGGCCAAGCGGCATGCCCGCCACCTGGCCAGGCTCGCCCTGCGCGCCCGCCAGCCGGTGGCGGCGCTGCAGCAGGGCGCATCCTACCTCGCCGACAGCTTCGCCGAGTGGCTGTGCGACTATGGCGAAAGCCTGCCCCGCGTCGTGCGCGCCTACTTTGTGGCCCTGCTTTGCTTCCGGTTCTATTTCTGGGTCAGCGGCAGCTTGCTGCTGCCCGCCCGCCACGCCATGGCCGCCGCACCCGCGCGCGACTGGCTCGAGATCCTCGGCTACAGCTTCCTGACGATGTGCACCTCGTCGACGCCCGACGTCGGCCTGAAGGCCGCGAACCACCTCGTGACCTATGTCGGCAGCCTGCAATACGTGCTGGGCGTGCTGCTGATCGGCCTGTTCGGCTTCGTCCTCGGCAATCGCATCCGCCGTTAGGCAAGCAAGGCCAGGAGCGCTGCTCCTGGACCTCGCTGGCGCCCTCGGTCCCAGACCCCATCGACGGGGAGTTTAGCGACACTTCCTTGCTCGGCGCGCCGGTCATATATGGATTTCAAAGGCTACGCCTTTAATGGCGTCCAGGGGCAAAGCCCCTGGCCTTCCCTTGCCTAACTCCGCCGCCCTGGCCATGACGGCGCCATGCAGATCCTCGGCGTCGACTTCGGCACCAGCAACAGCGTGGTCGCCCTGGCCGAGACCGGCGGCGCCGTCCGCTCCGTCAGCCTGCCGTTCGGCCGCGCGACCGCCGCGACCTTCCGCTCGGTGCTCTGCTTTTGGGCCGAGGCCAACGGCCGCACCCGCCACGAGGCCGGTCCGGATGCCATCGCCGCGTACCTGGAGGACCCGCTCGACAGCCGGCTGATGATGTCGCTCAAGACCTACCTGGCGCAGCGCTCCTTCACCCGCACCCGCCTGTTCGGCAACGACATCTCGCTCGAACGCCTGATCGGCCTGTTCCTCGCCGCGCTGCTGCCGCCGGGTCTGTCGCCGCCCGGCTGCCGCATCGTCGCCGGCCGCCCGGTCCATTTCGCCGGCGAAACCGCAGACGATGCGCATGGCGAGGCCCGGCTGCGCGCCAGCTTCGCCGCCGCCGGCCACGCCGCCATCGACATCGCCCTCGAGCCCGAGGCCGCCGGCTTCCGCTTCAGTCGGGCCTTGCGCCGCGCCGCCACCGTCCTGGTCGGCGATTTCGGCGGCGGCACCTCGGACTTCTCGGTGCTGCGCTTCGAGCCCGGCGCGCCGGTGCAAACCCTGGCCGCCACCGGCGTCGGCCTCGCCGGCGACAGCTTCGACGTGCGCATCATCGATCACGCCGTCTCGCCCAGGCTCGGCCGCGGCGGCACCTTCCGCCCGCTCCAGACCGACCTGCCGATCCCCGTCGAATACTACGCCGGCTTCGCCCGCTGGCATCGGCTGTCGGTGATGAAGAACCCGCGCACCCTGCGCGACATGCGCGAGGTCGCCCGCCACGCCGCCGAGCCGGCCGGCCTGCTCGCCCTGATCCGCCTGGTCGAGGATGAGGCGGGCTACGGCCTCTACCAGGCGGTCGCCGCGACCAAGGCGGCATTGTCCACCGACACCGCCGCCACGCTGCGCTTCCGCCATGCCGACGTCGCGATCGAGCAAAGCATCACCCGCACCGAGTTCGAACGCTGGATCGAGCCGGACCTGCGGCGCCTGGGCGACGCGGTCGATGCCGCCATCGCCGCCGCCGGCATGCCCGTCGACCAGGTGTTCCTCACCGGCGGCACCTCCTTCGTTCCGGCGGTGCGTCGTCTGTTCGAGGCGCGGTTCGGCGCCGGCAAGGTGTCCGGCGGCGGCGAGTTCGTCGCCGTCGCCGAGGGCCTGGCGCTGATCGGCCAGGAGCGCGCGCAGGACGAGGCCGGACGGCCTGATCGGCCGTGAGCACCCGCGAGCGGAACATGCTCTAGTCGCCGCGACCCAGCAGGAGCCACCTTCGATGTCCGCGACGATTTCCGCCTCGAGCATGCCCGCCTCGCTGGTCCGCGCCAGCGCCGACATCCCGGCCCGGCGCGGCGCCCAGGTGCTGCTTGAGCTGCTGGAGAGCGAGGGCGTCGAGTACATCTTCGGCAATCCCGGCACCACCGAGCTGCCGCTGATCGACGCCCTGCTGGGCTCCACCGCAATCCACTACGTCCTCGCCCTGCAGGAGGCGAGCGTCGTCGCCATGGCCGACGGCTACGCCCAGGCCACCGGCCGCCCCGGCTTCGTCAACCTGCACACCGCCGGCGGCCTCGGCCACGGCATGGGCAACCTGCTCAACGCGCAAGTCTCCGGCACCCCGCTGGTGATCACCGCCGGCCAGCAGGACAGCCGCCATGCGCTGACCGACCCGCTGCTGTTCGGCGATCTCGTCGGTATCGCCGCGCCGAGCGTGAAGTGGGCCCGCGAGGTCACCGCCGCCGACCAGCTGCCGGTGCTGGTCCGCCGCGCCTTCCACGACTGCAACGCCGCCCCCTCCGGCCCGGTCTTCCTGTCGTTGCCGATGGACATGATGGAGCAGATGACGACCGTCTCCATCGCCGTCCCCTCGCGCATCGACACCCACGCCGTCGGCGGCTCGCTGGACCGCCTGGCCGAGCTGCTCGGCGCCATCGCGCCCGGACGCTTGGCCCTCATCGCCGGCGACGAGGTCGGCACCGCCGGCGCCACCGCGCAGGCTGTGACCCTGGCCGAGCTCCTGGGCGCGCCGGTGTATGGCTCCTCCTGGCCGGCCCACCTGCCCTTTCCGACCGCCCACCCGCTCTGGGCCGGCAACCTTCCGACCCGCGCCGTCGACATCGCCGCCGTGCTCGCACCGTTCGACGCCGTGTTCGCCCTCGGCGGCAAGTCGCTGATCACCATCCTCTACACCGAGGGCTCCGCCGTCCCCGCCGCCTGCCGCGTTTTCCAGCTCTCCTCGGACGTGCGCGACCTCGGCCGCTCCTATGCCACCGAGCTGTCGGTGCTCGGCCACATCGGCGCCACGCTCGACGCGCTGCTGCCGCTGCTGCAACCGTTCCTCACCGCCCGTTGCGCCCGGGTCGACGAGGTCGTCGCCAGCCACGGCGCCCGCATGCAGGCCCGCCGTGTCGCGCTTGAACAGCAGGCGCAGCGCGAGCACTCCCGGCCGGTGACTACTCCGTTGGTCGCCGCTCACGAGGTTCTGCGCGCCGTCGGACCGGCGATCCCCATCGTCGACGAGGCGATCGCCACCAGCAACCCGCTACGCTCGCTCCTGCATGACGCGACGGTGCGGCGCTACGCCTTCCTGCGCGGCGGCGCGCTCGGCTGGGGCCTGCCGGCCGCCGCCGGCTACAGCCTCGGCATCGGCCGCGAGCCCGTCGTCTGCCTGCTCGGCGACGGCGCCGCCCTCTACTCGCCCCAAGCCCTCTGGACGCTCGCCCACGAACGCCTGCCCGTCACCGTCGTGGTGATGAACAACCGCGAGTACAACGTGCTGAAGAACTTCATGCGCTCGCAGGCGCACTACCTGTCGGCCGCCAGCAACCACTTCATCGCCATGGACCTCGTCGACCCGCCGATCGACTTCCTGGCCCTGGCCACCTCGATGGGCATCCCGTCCCGCCGTGTGGAGCGCGCCACCGACATCGCCGCCGCCGTGCAGGCCGGCATCGCCTCGGGCCTGCCGAACCTCATCGAGGTGCCGATCAGCGTTTAAGCGAAGCGAGGCCAGGGGCTTCGCCCCTGGGCCCCATTAAAGGCGAAGCCTTTAAAATCCATTTGTTAGCCATGCTCCGCCGAGCGACAGTGCATCTTGTTCGGAAGAACTGATCGGCGTCGCCAATTAAGAACAGACGGGTTCTATTCTAATTGAAAGGGTCTGGGGCCTCACGGCCCCAGCGGGTCGAGGGCAGAGCCCTCGCCTTACTTTATCATGCTAGAAAAACGCCTGGATCCCCGTAATCGCCCGCCCCAGGATCAACGCATGCACGTCATGCGTGCCCTCGTAGGTGTTCACCGTCTCCAAATTCTGCGCGTGCCGCATCACATGGTATTCCTCGGAGATCCCGTTGCCGCCGTGCATGTCGCGGGCCACCCGCGCGATGTCGAGCGCCTTGCCGCAATTGTTCCGCTTCACCAGCGAAATCATCTCCGGCTGGATCTCGTGCGCGTCGAACAGCCGCCCGACCCGAAGGCTCGCCTGCACGCCGAGTGTGATCTCGGTCTGCATGTCGGCCAGCTTCTTCTGCACTAGCTGCGTCGCCGCCAGCGGCCGGCCGAACTGCTTGCGGTCCAGCGTGTATTGCCGCGCCCGCCGCCAGCAATCCTCCGCCGCCCCCATCACCCCCCAGGAGATGCCGTAGCGCGCCCGGTTCAGGCACCCGAACGGCCCCGCCAGCCCCGAAACGTTCGGCAGCAGCGCGCTCTCCGGCACCTCCACGTCCTGCATCACGATGCTGCCGGTGATCGAGGCCCGCAGCGACATCTTGCCGGCGATCTTCGGCGCGCTCAGCCCCGCCATCCCCTTCTCCAGGACAAACCCGCGGATCGCGTCGCCATGCGCGCTCGACTTCGCCCACACGACGAACACGTCGGCGATCGGCGCATTGCTAATCCACGTCTTCTCGCCGCGCAGCCGGTAGCCGCCGCCCGGCAGCGGCTCGGCCCGGGTGCGCATGCTCGACGGGTCCGACCCGGCATCCGGCTCGGTCAAGCCAAAGCAGCCGATCGCCTCGCCGCTGGCCAGGCGCGGCAGCCAGCGCGTGCGCTGCGCCTCGTCGCCGAACGCATGGATCGGAAACATCACCAGCGACGACTGCACGCTCATCATCGACCGGTAGCCGCTGTCGACCCGCTCCACCTCGCGCGCCACCAGCCCATAGGCGACGTAGCTCGCCCCGGCGCCGCCATACTCCTCGGGAATGGTGACCCCGAGCAGCCCCGCCTCGCCCATCTGCCGGAACAGCCCCGGGTCGGTGCGCTCCTCGCGATAGGCCGCGATGATGCCCGGCAGCAGCCGCTCCTGGGCGAACTGGTGAGCCGTGTCGCGGATCATCCGCTCTTCTTCAGAGAGCTGCCCGTCAAGTCGGAACGGGTCGCTCCAGTCGAATGGCGGCGCCTTGGCGGCGGTCTTTGCGGGGGCGGCGATCGGCGTGGTGACGTTCATGTCTTGGACCCCATTCCCAACGGACGTTGAGCGCGCTCGGCAGCGCCCCGCGCCTCAACAGCCAGATAGCCACGCCCGGGTGGTCTTGCCAGACCGCAAGGCCAGGGGCGTCGCCCCGAACCCATTAAAGGTGGAGCCTTTAAAATCCGTCTCGTCTTCGTGCGACCAGGTTAGCGGGATACCTGCCGCCACCGGCCGCGCAGCACAAAGCCTGCGGCCTTACTGCCAGACCTGCCGATACAGCGCCTCGATGTCCGCCGCCACCGGGATCCGGGGATTGTTGCCCGGTGAGCCCGAAGCCAGCGCCTGCTCCGCCATCAGCGGCAACGCCCCGTGCCACGCGCCTTCGTCAATGCCGTAGGCGCGCGGGCTCGGCACATCGAGCTCGTCATTGACCTGCCGCAGCGCCTCCACCAGCCGCGCCGCCGCCGCCTGGTCCCCCTCCTCGGCTGGCGCGACCCCCATCACCCGCGCGCACTCGGCGTAGCGCGGCAGCGCGCCGGGCGCAGACCAAGCCGTCACCACCGGCAGCAGCATCGCGTTGGACAGCCCGTGCGCCACGTGGAAATGCGCCCCGATCGGCCGGCTCATCCCGTGCACCAGCGCCACCGAGGCGTTGGAGAACGCCA
>CAXUCZ010000018.1:0-2807 GCA_964249675.1 uncultured Acetobacteraceae bacterium
CCGACCTCACCGTGGCGCACGGATGGCGAATGGATTTTAGAGGCTCCGCCTTCAATGGGGTCCAGAGGCAAAGCCCCTGGCCTTTCTCACAGCCCCATCTGCATCGCGATGTCCGCCCGCGCCGACGGCGAGCGCCGATAATACTGGTGCGAGCTGAGCAGATTAAAATCGTAATCGCGCCATGCCGTCGCGTCGACGAAGCGGAAAGCGTCGGCCGGGAAGGTCGACGGGTCCAGCCGATGGCGCGGACCATCCTGCCCGAGCCGCGGCATGCCGCCGTTTACCACGGCGCTGAGCTGCAGCACGTGGTCGACATGACTGTAGTAGACGCCGACGCGGCCGCTGAGCCGCGTCAATCCCTGCAGCTGCGCCGGGCTCGGCTGCTCGAACGCGTCGAAGCTGCAGTCGCCCGCCGCGAGCAGGGAAAGATCGAACAGCCGTGCGGCGTCGTTGCCATGCAGGAACCAGTTCTCCACCGCGTTCTGCAGCGCCAGGTTGCCCATGCTGTGCGCCAGCAGGAAGCATCGTGCGCCGCCGGCGCGCGCCTGCGCCAGGAGCGGCCGGAGGGCGGCCAGCGCGGCCATCAGGTGCAGTCCGGAGCTGCGCGCCATCAGCTGATCGCGCTCGTAGTCGCCCTGCAGGATCGGAAAGCCGAGAGCGCGGCCGAGCGAGGGCCAGCTGAAGGCGACGACGCTGGTATCCGCCGCCGCGACGCCGGAGGCGGCCAGCCACTCGCGGTTGAAGGCGGCGCGCGTGATCGCGTCGGCGAAGCTGTTGTCGAAACCGTGCAGGAAGAGCAGCAGGTTGCGCCCCGGCCGCGACAGGTCCGCAACCGCCGCGGGCGCGAAGCCGCCGGCGCTTGGCTCCTGCAGCGTCGTGATGCTGCCGGCGCAGTTGGCGGCCAGGTCGATGCCGTCGACGAAGGCGGTGCCATAGACGAGGCCGGCCGCGTCGGAGGGCGGCTGGATGCGCGCGGCGTAGCTGGCGACGCTGTCCGCCGCACCGCTCAGCACGCGGTTGGTGATGAAGTGCACGCTGGCGGGCATGGCGGCGGGCTCCGGGTAGGGCCCGTTCGTACGAAGACGGCGGCATCGTCCCAAGCACAAGACGCTGTCGCCCGCGGCGGCCGCACCTGCCACAATGCGGCATGCCTCGATCTGCACAGGACGTTCGGGACGGCTGCCGCCGGGCGCTGAGCGGCCACAGGCGCCGCAGCGTGCGCGAGACGCTGGCGGCGCTGGCCGCCTCGCCGCACGCCGATGCTCCGCCCGACAGCTACGGCGAGGGCGCCTGCCTGCGCGCGCTCGAGTGCGAGGTCGCCGCGTTGCTCGGCAAGCCGGAGGCCGTCTTCATCACCAAGGGCGTCGTCGCCCAGCAGGCGGCGCTGCGCAGCTGGACCGACCGCGTCGGCCATCCCGTCGTCGCGCTGCACCCCAAGAGCCACATCGCTCTAGACGAACGCGACGCCTACCGGCGCCTGCACAACCTCGTCGGCGTCCCTCTTGGCCGCGACCACGCCCCGTTCACCGCCGCCGACCTCGACACCGTCGCCGAGCCGCTCGGCGCGGTCGTGGTCGAGCTGCCGCTCCGCCGCGCCGGCTTCCTGCTGCCGTCATGGGACGAGCTCGCCGCCATCGCCGCCTGGTGCCGCGCCCGCGACGTGCCGCTGCATCTCGACGGCGCGCGGCTATGGGAGGCGCAGCCCTACTACGACCGACCGCTGGCCGAAATCGCCGCGCTGGCCGACAGCGTCTACGTCTCCTTCTACAAGGGCCTTGGCGGCCTCGGCGGCGCGGTGCTCGCCGGACCCGCCGACCTGATCGCCACCGCCCGCGTCTGGCACGCCCGGCACGCCGGCCCATTGATGACCGCCTGGCCGTTCGTCATCGGCGCCCGCGACGGCCTGGAACGGCACCTGCCCCGCATGGGCGAGTATCACCGCCGCGCCGTCTCCCTGGCCGCCGCCCTCGACACCCTGCCGGGCGTCGCCGTGCTGCCGGCGCCGCCGCAGAGCAATGCATTCCAGCTGCACCTGCCGGCCGCGACCAACGCCCTCACCGCCGCCCATCTGGCCCTGGCGGCGGAGACCGGGACCTGGCTGTTTGGCCGCTTCGCCGAAATGCCGCTGCCCGGCCGGGCGATGACGGAGATCAGCATCGGCGACGCGGCTGAGGACATCGCCGATGAGGAGGTGGCACGGCTGGTCACACGGCTGCTGGCCGCTGCCGTATGAAGGAAGGGCTTCTTTTTTGAAAAAAGAAGAAAAAACCTTTATCCAGGCTGACGCGAACCTTAAAGGGCAAAAGTTTTTTGGTCCTTTTTTTCAAAAAAGGACGATTTGCGTCGGGTCCGCTCCTCTGACCTGCGAATGCTCGACGAGCAATGCCGCCCGCTCCTCCAACCACCCCGGCTCGGCTGCCCTGGGCGAGCACGGCTGCGCGCGCGCCGCGGCGAGGCGCCGGACTGCCGCCGCGTCGAGCGACGGCACCGTCTCGAGCAAGGCCCGGTTCGCCGCCGCCTCGCCGCTGCAATACAGCGCCAGGTCGCACCCGGCCGCGAGCGCGGCCAGCGCCCGCTGCACCGGCGTGCCGCTCAGCGCCGCCATGGCGAGGTCGTCCGAGACCAGCACGCCGTCAAAGCCGATGCGGCCGCGGATCACCTCGCGGATCACCCGCCCCGAGACGGTCGCCGGCGCCGCGTCGAGCGCCCGGTAGCGCACGTGCGCCGTCATCATCCAGGGCAGCCACGCATTGGCGCGGAACGGCGCGAGGTCCGCAGCCATTGGATGATTCCCGGGCTGCACGGCA
>CAXUCZ010000018.1:2817-17118 GCA_964249675.1 uncultured Acetobacteraceae bacterium
CGAGGTCCGCCTCGCTGACGTCGTCGAGCTCGGGCAGCGCGCGGTGGCTATCCGCCCCGGCGCGGCCGTGCCCCGGGACATGCTTGCCGACCGGCTGCACGCCGGCCGCCAGCAGCCCCTCCGCCATCGCCCGGCCCAGAGCCGCAACGCCGAAGGGTTCGCCGGCAAACGCGCGATCGCCGATCACCCCGTCCGCCCCCGGCGCCGGCACGTCGAGCACCGGCGCCGTCACCACGTCGAGCCCGGCGGCGGCGCAGTCCGCGCCGATCAGCGCGCCGGTCAGCCAGGCAGCCCTGAGCCCGGCGGTGACGTCGCGTGCGTAGAGGGCGCCGATGGCGGCGGCCGGCGGGTGCGCGGCCCAGCCGGGCGGGCGCAGGCGAGCAACGCGGCCGCCTTCCTGGTCGACCATCAGCACAGCGTCTTCGCGCAGCACCGCGCGCAGCGCCGTCGTCAGCCGCAGCAATTGCGCCGGGTGAACGACGTTGCGGCCGAACAGGATGACGCCCGCCGGCTGCCCGGCGCGCAGCAACGCCGCCTCGTCTTCACCTAGCGTCGCGCCGCCGACGCCGAGGATACAGGCCCGCATCAATCGCCAAGGAAACAGGACGCCGACGTGTGACAGAGCCCGGAGCCGAAGCCCCCGGCCTTCCCTGCCTTCACTGTCTCAGAACGCAGCGATCGAGCACTCGCCGCCCTGCGCACGCACCTGCTCGCAGAACCCGCTGGCCGCGGCGATGTCGGCAAAGCCGCCGGTGCGCAGGCGAAACATCGGCCGGCCGGCAATCGCCGTCTTCTCGACCATCGGCTTCCGCGCGCCGAGCAGCCCCGGCATCTTCTTGTCAAGCCGCGCCCACTCGCCGAAGGCGGCCTTCTCGCTGTCCATCGCCGCCAGCTGGACCTGCGCGCCGCGCGGCGCCTGCTCCGCCGACGAGGCCTGGCTCTGCGCCGCCGGCATGGCGGCGGACAGGCCCGGCGCGTCCGCAGCCACGCTCGTGCTCGGCGCCAGCACGGGCGCTGCAACCGTCGGCGACGGCAGCGCCGCCGCCACCGCCGCGGCGTCCGCCGTGCGCGCCGCCGAGGCTCCCGCCGGCGCCGGCGCCGTGATCGGCTGCGGCTGGGCGTCCTCGTCCTCATCGGTGCCGGTGGGCGCCGGCGCGGCAGGCTTGAGCGCCTTCTCGAGCGCGCCGATCTGCGGCGTCTCGGCCGGCGGTGCCAGCGCGTCCTGACCGTCTTCGGTGCCGATATCGTCGCCGGCCGCAAGCTTCATCCCGCCCGGGTCGGCCGGTTTCTCGCGCAGCGCGCCGGCGGCCGCCTCGATCACCGGCACGCCGCCGCCGTGATGGCGGCTGGCAACCGACCACAGCCCGGCCAGCGCCACGACCCCACCACCGAGCGCCAGCGCGACCAGGCCCATCCGCCTGATGTCCGGGTCCAACCCGCCGCTGCGACGCGGCTGCCGATAGGACGGCGGCTCGCGCAGCCCGCGGTCGATCCTGTCCACCATCCTCAGCGCATCTCCTCGACCGGGCTCACCCCAAGCACGGCAAGCCCGGAACGCAACACCATCGCCACCGCAGCCACCAAAGCGAGCCGGGCCCGGGTTTCAACCGGGCGCTCCGCCTGCAGGAACCGCAACGTGGACTCGTCGCGCCCACGGTTCCATAGCATATGAAAGTCACCCGCCAACTCATAGAGAAAAAACGCAACCCGGTGCGGCTCGCGCGCCAGCGCCGCACCCTCAACCAGGCGCGGCCAGGCCACCAGCCGGCGCACGACGGCCAGCTCCTCGGCCGCCGCCAGCGTGCCGAGCGGCACCTCGGCCAGCGACGCCTCGGCCGTGTCGATGCCCGCCGCCAGCGCCGCGCGCAGCACCGAGCGGCACCGCGCATGCGCATACTGGACGTAGAACACCGGGTTCTCCCGCGTCTGCGCCACCACCAGCGCCAGGTCGAACTCCATCTGCGCGTCCGGCTTGCGCATCAGCATGGTGAAGCGCACCGCGTCCGGCCCGACCTCGTCCAACAGGTCGCGCAATGTGACGAACGAGCCGGCGCGCTTGCTCATCCGCACCGGCTGGCCGTCGCGCAGCACGTGCACGATCTGGCAGATCAGCGCCTCGAACGTCACCGCCCCGCCGCTCAGCGCCGCCACCGCCGCCCGCATCCGCGGCACGTAGCCGCCATGGTCCGCCCCCAGCACGTCGATCAGCACCTGCGCGCCGCGCGCCGCCTTGTCGGCATGGTAGGCGATGTCGTTGGCGAAGTAGGTGTTCGAGCCGTCGGACTTGCGCAGCGGCCGGTCGACGTCGTCGCCGAACCTCGTTGCCCGGAACAGCGTCTGCTCGCGCGCCTCCCAGTCCTCCGGCGTCTTGCCGCGCGGCGGCTCCAGCACGCCGAGATAGATCAACCCCTGCCCGTCCAGGGTGTCGATCGCCCGGGCAACCGCGCCGCTCGCCAGCAGCGCCCGCTCCGACGTCACCACCTCCTGGCGCACCCCGAGCGTCGCCAGATCCTCACGGATCGCCGCCAGGTTCGCCTCGATGGTGAAATCCCGCACGGTGTCGAGCCATCGCGACGGCTCGGCGATGCCGAGCCCCTGAGCCGCCAGGCCGTCGCCATGCCGCGCCGCCAGCGCCGTCCCGACCGCCACCAGGTAGTCGCCGCGATACTGCAGCCCGCCCGGCACTGCGCTGTCGAACTCGGCCTCGCTCAGCGGGGTGCCGAGCGCCTGCAGGTAGCGCCAGTACGCCGCCCAGGCGAGCGCGATCACCTGCGCCCCGGCATCGTTCAGGTAATACTCGCGCGTGACCGCATACCCGGCCTTCGCCAGCAGCCCGCACAGCGCGTCGCCCACCACGGCGCCCCGGCAATGGCCGATATGCAGCGGCCCGGTCGGGTTGGCCGACACGTACTCGACGTTGACGCGCACCCCGTCGCCGACCCCGCTCGCCCCATAGTCCTCGCCGCGGCGCAGGATCACCGGCAGCACGCCGAGCAGCGTCTCGGGGCTCAGCGTCAGGTTGACGAAGCCCGGCCCCGCCGCGGCAGCGGACGCAATACCGCCGCGCCCGTACAACCCCGCCGCCAGCCGCTCGGCGATCGCCGCCGGCCTCTCGCGCGCCGGCTTGCTCGCGACCATCGCCGCATTGGTCGCCATGTCGCCATGCCCCGCCTCGCGCGTCGGCGTCACGTCGACTCGGGCCAGCGTCGCCGCGTCGAGACCCGGCACCGCCTCGCAGAGCGCCGCGACCACGTGCTGGCGGATGGCGAAGAAGAGGTTGTCTGGCATCCGGTGCCGCTAGGGCCGGCAGGCCGGAAAGGCAAGCGCTTCTTTTTTGAAAAAAAGAAGCAAAAAACTTTTATCCGGTAGACGCTCTTGGCAGCTTGGCACGCGATAGCCGGGCAAAAGTTTCTTGGTTCTTTTTTCCCAAAAAGAACCCTTCCTGACTGCGCTTCGGGGACTCACCGATGAACCACATCCGCCACTTCGCCATTACCGCAGACGATGTCGAGCGCGCCCGCGCCTTCTACGAGGCCGCGTTCGGCTGGCGCTTCAATCCCTACGGCCCGCCGAACTTTTATCGGATCGACACCGGCGGCGGCCTGCCCGGCGCCCTGCAGCAACGTGCCGAGCCGCTCAGCGGCGCCGGCCTGCGCGGGTTCGAGTGCACGATCGGCGTCGACGACCTCGACGACGCGATCGCGAGCGTCGCCCGCCACGGCGGCCGTACGCTCTCGGCGCCGTTCGCCATCCCCGGCGTCGGCCGCCTCGCCTTCTTCGCCGACACCGAGGGCAACCGGGTCGGCGTCATGCAGTACGACGCCGACCATGACCACTGAGCTCACGCTGGAGCTCGTCTGCGCGCCGACCGACGACGTTCGCACCCTGATCGCCGCGCTCGACGACGAGCTCGGCGCGCTCTATCTGCCCGAGCAGCGCCACGGCCTGTCGCTGGACGCGATCTTCCAGCCCAATCTGCGCGTCTTCCTGGCCCGGCGTGGAGCGGCAGCGCTCGGCTGCGGCGGCATCGCCCTGCTCGACGGCTATGCCGAGGTGAAGCGCATGTTCGTCCGCCCCGTCGAGCGCGGCCAGGGCGTCGCCCGCGCGATCCTGGCCCGACTCGAGGCCGAGACCGCCGCCGCCGCCCGGCCGCTCATGCGCCTCGAAAGCGGCCTGCGACAGCCCGCCGCGCTCCGCCTCTACGAGCGCGCCGGATACCGCCGTTGCGACGCCTTCGGCGCCTATCGCGACCTGCCGCCGGACCACATCGTCACCAGCGTGTTCATGGAAAAGCCGCTGCCGTCGTCGACGCCGGATTGCCCATGCTGATCCGCCCCGCCACCGAAGCCGACCTGCCGGGCATCCTCGCCATCTACAATGCCGCCGTGCGCGACACGACGGCGATCTACACCGAGCAGGAGGCGACCCTGTCGGAACGAGCCGCCTGGCGCGACGCCCGCTTGGCGCTTGGCTACCCCGTCCTCGTCGCCGCCGACCACGACATGGTGCTCGGCTACGGCGGCTACGGCGATTTCCGTCCGTTTCCAGGCTACCGCCACACCGTGGAGCATTCCGTCTACGTCGACGCCGCCGCGCGCGGCCAAGGCATCGGCCGCGCCCTGCTCGCCGAGTTGGTCGAGCACGCCACGGTCCTGGGCAAGCACGTCATGGTCGGCGCGATCGACGCCGTCAACCCGGCCTCGATCCGCCTCCACGCCTCGCTCGGCTTCGTCGAGGTCGGCCGCATGCCCGAGGTTGGAACGAAGTTCGGCCGCTGGCTTGACCTCGTGCTCATGCAGCGGCGGCTCGGAGCCTAGACAGGCTGCTACGGCCCGATCAGCGTGACCACCTTGCCCAGGGTCGACGCGAAGTCGCGCGAGGACAGCGCCAACGCTCCCTGGAACGGGTAGTCGAGCATCCGGATCATCACCAGCACCGCAATGATCCAGCCGCTGAACAGCGCCGAGAAGCCCATCACCGAAGACGGGTTCTCCACCGCCGAGAACAGCACGAAGCCGACCAGCACGACCGAGAACCCGATCAGCATCGCCCAGAGCGGCGCCGGTATGCCGCTATCCATCTGGAACAGCCGCGTCTCGCGCTGCACGTGCGCGACGGCGAGCTGCCCCAGCACCTGGTCGCGGATCGCCCCCGCCCGGCTGCCGCCGCCGTCGCCGAGCCGCGTCGCCTGGTCGAACATCGTCATCAGCGCCGCCCGGGCGATCGGGCTCTCCTGATGCCGACGCATGCGCGGCCACTCGTGCACGACGACCGCGCGCAGGTAGGCGGCCACGGCAACCTCGAACGGCCGTCCGGCACCGTTCGGCAGGTCGGCCGCCAGCATCGCGCTCGCATGCAGCCCGGCGCACTCCGCGTTGATCGACTGGTCCGCCACCGTGTACTGGCTCCAGGTGTCGCTGAAGACGAAGGCCAGCAGCACCGCGTAGACGACGCCAAGCTGCAGGAACAACGCCGTGCCGGTCTCGTGGTGCTGCTTGCGCACCGCCAAGGCGACACGCCGCTGCACGCCGTAGGACAGCACCCCCGCCACCAGCGGCACGCCAACGACCAGAAGCAGCGCCCAAAAACCACCCATGAGCTAGGACGTCACGTGAACGAGCCAAAGCAAGGCCAGGGCGCTGCCCTGGACCCGCTGGGGCCGGACGGCCCCAGACCCCGTTCGTTGGAGTCCAAGCGGGCACTTTCTTGCTTGGCGACGCCAGCGATCCCTCATACCCCGACATCACCTCGCCCAGAACACGAACAACAGATGGATTTTAAAGGCTGCGCCTTTCATGGGGTCCAGGGGCAAAGCTCCTGGCCTTTCCGCTAGCGCAATACCAGGTCGTCGCGGTGAATGATCTCGTCACGTCCGCGAAAGCCGAGCAGCGCCTCGATCTCCTCCGAGCGATGCCCCGCCAGCCGCGCCACGTCGGCGCTGGAGTAGCCGCACAGCCCCTGGCCGAGTGCCGCTCCGTCCGGCTGACGCACCAGCACCACGTCGCCGCGCTCGAACACGCCCTCGACGCTGCGCAGCCCGGCCGGCAGCAGCGAGCCGCCGCGCCGCAGCGCCGCCGCCGCACCGTCATCCACGCTCAACACGCCCGCGACCTCCAGCCGCCCGGCGATCCAGCGCTTGCGCGCCGTCCTGCCCTCCGGCGCGGCGAGGAACCAGGAGCATCTCGCCCCGGCCGAGAGCGCCCGCAGCGGATGCGCCCGGTGGCCGAGCGCCACCGCCATCGCGCAGCCCGCCTGGGTCGCGATCCGCGCCGCCACCAGCTTGGTGCGCATGCCACCCGACGAGTAGCCAGGCGGCGGCTCGCCGCCATACGCCTCGATCTGCGGCGTCATCGCCGCAACCACCGGCACATGCGCCGCTGACGCATCGCGGCGCGGGTCGGCGGTATACAGGCCGTCGATGTCGGACAGCAGCACCAGCTGGTCGGCCTCGATCATCTCGGCCACCCGCGCCGCCAGCCGGTCGTTGTCGCCGAAACGGATCTCTGCCGTCGCCACGCTGTCGTTCTCGTTGATCACCGGCACGCAGCCGAGCGCCAGCAGCGTGCGCAGCGTCGCCCGTGCGTTGAGATAGCGCTTGCGGTCCTCGGTGTCGCCCAGCGTCAGCAGCAGCTGCGCCGCGGTGATCCGCTGCCGCGCCAGCGCCACCGACCAGGCCTGGGCGAGCTGGATCTGCCCCACCGCCGCAGCCGCCTGCTTCTCCTCCAGCCGCAGCCGCGCCTGCGCCATCCCGAGCGAGCCCCGCGCCAGCGCGATCGCCCCGGACGACACCACCACCACCTGCGTGCCGCCCGCCTTGAGGACGGCGATGTCCTCCGCCACGCCGTCGAGCCACGTCGCCCGCAACGTCGCCGACGCCGCATCGACCAGCAGCGCCGAGCCGATCTTCACCACCAGCAGCCGCGCCTGGCTGAGCACCGGCACCGCGACCGACAGGCTCACCCCGGCTGCGTCCCCGAATGCGCCCCTGCAGGCGTCCCGGCGCGCGCCTCGTGCACGGCGTTCTGCAGCGCCCGCAGCACCTGCGGCACCCCCTGCCCGCTCACCCCGGACATCACCTGCACCGGCCGGCCCGAGGCGCGGGACAGCGCGCCGCGTCGCGCCGACACCTCGCGCGGGCTCATCGCGTCCGCCTTGTTGAGCGCGATCAGCTCCGGCTTGTCCGCCAGCCCGGCGCCATACGAGGCCAGCTCCTCGCGCACCGTGCGCCAGGCCCGCACCACGTCGCCCGCCGCGCCGTCGACCAGATGCAGCAGCACCGCGCAGCGCTCGACATGCCCGAGAAACCGGTCGCCCAGCCCCGCCCCCTCATGCGCGCCCTCGATCAGCCCGGGAATGTCGGCCAGCACGAACTCCTCGCTGTCCGACAGCCGCACCACCCCGAGTTGCGGATGCAGCGTGGTGAACGGGTAATCCGCCACCTTCGGCCGCGCCGCCGAGCTCGCCGCCAGGAACGTCGACTTGCCGGCATTGGGCAAACCCACCAGCCCCGCATCGGCGATCAGCTTCAGCCGCAGCCAGACCCAGCGCTCCTCGCCCGGCCAGCCGGGGTCGGCGCGCCGCGGCGCCCGGTTGGTCGAGGTCTTGAAATGCGCATTGCCGTGCCCGCCATCGCCGCCGCGGCACAGCACCACCCGCTTGCCCGACAGGTCGAGGTCGGCGAGCAACGTCTCCTGGTCGTCGGCCAGGATCTGCGTGCCGAGCGGCACCCGGATCAGCACGTCCTCCGCGCCGGCGCCGGTCTTGTCGCTGCCTGCCCCGTTGCCGCCCTTGCGGGCCCGGAAATGCTGGGTGTAACGAAAGTCGATCAGCGTGTTGAGGTTCTCCGCCGCCTCGAACACCACATCCCCGCCGCGCCCGCCGTCGCCGCCATCCGGCCCGCCGAACTCGATGAACCGCTCGCGACGGAACGCCACCACCCCGTTGCCGCCATCGCCGGACCGCACGTAGATCTTTGCCTGGTCAAGGAACTTCATGGGCGCGGTCTAGCACAGCGACCATCGATACGCCCGCGCTAGGCACGCAAGGCAAGCGGTCCTTTTTTGAAAAAAGGACCAAAAAACGTTCTCTAAGTATAACCGTGTCCCGGGATCCTATGACAGCCAATGGGACGATTCAGCCGGTGTGCTAATACGCTGGCTGGGCCTACACCGCTGATGAGCGTGAAATCTTGCCCATAGGCAAGACTTCCATAAACCATTGTTTATAAACGATACTTGCGACTTACCCGATCTTGCGGTATTTCGCCGACTTTGTCCCCGCAGCACCGCAACGGTCAGAAGTTTTTGCTTCTTTTTTTTAAAAAAGAAGCCTTCCCTTCCCTCTATCCGAAATGATCCCACCCCGCCGGCAGAGTCATCCGCGTGCCGGCGCCGTCGAGCACGCTGACCCCGGCGCCGACCTCGAGCCGGCCGATGCGGGACAGGCCGCAGCGTTGGAGGATTGTTCCGTCGTCCGGCGCGGCTGCGACGAGTAGCTCGTAGTCGTCGCCGCCCGTCAGGCACGTCTCAAGCCGACGGCATGCCCGGGCCGCCGGCGAGAGCGGCACGTCGGCAGCGTGGATGATCGCGGCGACGCCGCTTGCGGCTGCCAGGTGGACGCAGTCCTGCACGAGGCCGTCCGACAGGTCCATCGCGGCATGCACCACGCCGTCGAGCGGCAGGCCGAGGCGTGGTTGCGGCAGGTGGTAGCGCTCGGCGAGCACGCCGCCCGGGTCGGCCAGTTCGCCTCGCAGCGCCAGCAGCCCGAGCGCCGCATCGCCGATCGTGCCGGTGACCCAGAGCTCGTCGCCCGCCTGTCCGCCGGAGCGGCGCCAAGCGCAGCCGGGCGCCACATGGCCGAGGATGGTCAGCGAGAGGGTCAGCGGGCCGGGCGTGGCGACCGTGTCGCCGCCCATCAGCGCCAGGCCGAACGCCGCCTGGTCGCGGGCCAGGCCGCGCGCGAACCCGGCCACCCACGCCTCGTCGAGCGGCTTGGGCAGCGCCAATGTCAGCAGGTAGCCGAGCGGCGTCGCGCCCATGGCGGCGAGGTCCGACAGGTTCACCCGCAGCAGCTTGCGCGCGACGAGCTCGGCCGGATCGTCGGCCAGCCAATGCACCCCCGCCACCATGGCATCGGCCGAGATCACCAACTCACGGCCAACCGGCGGCGCCAGCACGGCCGCATCGTCCAGCAGATCAAGCCCGGCAATCCCAGCCAATGGCCGGAAGTGGCGGGCGATCAGGCCGAACTCGTTCAAGGAAGAAGTCCTTTTTTGAAAAAAAGGACCAAAAAACTTCTATCCGGTAAGAGTCGCGACAGCGCGGGGAAAAGTTTTTTGCTTCTTTTTTTCAAAAAAGAAGCTCTTCCGTCACGCCGCCGCAAACTCCGCCGGCCGCAGCCGATGCGCCAGCGCGTCCAGCAGCCCATTGGCCAGCCCCGGCTCGTCGCCATCGAAAAACCCGTGCGCGACATCGAGGTACTCGTTGATCACGACGCGAGCCGGCGGCCCGTCGCGCATCGTGAGCTCGGCGCCGGCGGCGCGCAGCAGCGCCCGCAATACCGGGTCAAGCCGTCCCAGCGGCCATTCCGGCGGCAGCGCCTCGATCAGCATGCCGTCCAGCGTCTCCTGCTGCGCCATCGCGGCGCGCACGATCTGGGTGAACAGCGGCACGTGCGCGTCCGGCACCCGCCCCTCCTCGAAGCCGCCGGTGCCGGGCAGCTCGCCGAGCCGGTGGCGGACGAACTCCTGGATCACCGCCTCGGGTGCGGCCCCGCCCTGCTCGCTCTGGAACAGCGCCTGCACCGCGCCGACCCGCGCCGCGGTGCGCGGCCGGCTGACCCGCTCCCGGCCTTTGTGTCCAGGGCGTACGCCCATGCTCAACGTGCCCCCATGTTCCGTCGCAACGCCACCTGCAGCAGGCAGGCGACAGCAGCCTCGGCGCCCTTGTTGTGCCCGTCGGCTCCCGCCCGGGCCTCGGCCTGCGCCAACGTGTCGACGGTCAGCAGCCCGGCGCCGAGTGCCAGCCCGTGACGCACCGCCACGTCCATCAGCCCCTGCATCGTCGAGGCGCAGATATAGTCGTAATGATCGGTTTCACCGCGCACGACGCAGCCGAGCGCGACGAACCCGTCATAGCCGACTTCGGCATCGAGCGCGATGCGGACCGCCGCTGGGAGCTCGAACGCGCCGGCGACGTCGGCGACGTCATGCGCCGCCCTCGCCTCGTCAAGGATGCGTGCTGCGCCGGCGCCCATCCCCTCCACCACGTCCCGGTAGTACGGCGCCCGAACCACCAGGATGCGCGCCGGCGGGCCAGGCACCGCCGGCGCCCTGGCGAGCGGCGCGTCGATGGTGCTCATGAGGCGCCGCCACGAGCGACGTCGGGCTTCACGTCGGGCACCACGTCGGCCGCAAGATCAATAGGTCGCTGCTCGACGATCACCAGCCCGTAGCCCTCGAGGCTGACGACGGTCTGCTGCGTGTTGCTCAGCAGCACCAAGTCTCTGAGGCCAAGGTCGACCAGGATCTGCGCGCCGGTGCCGTAGTCGCGCAGGTAGCCCTCCGCACGCGGCACGTTCGGCCCGAAACTGCGCAGCCGGTCGGACAACCCGGTCGGCGACATGTCGCGTATGGTGATCACGACGCCGCGCCCGGCCGCCTCGATCATCGTCATCGCCCGGCGCAGCATGGAGGCGTGCGGCGCGCCCGGCATGTCCAGCATGAAGTCGATCGCATGCACCCGCACCAGCACCGGCTCGGGCCCGGAGATGTCGCCCTTGACCAGCACCATGTGCTCGATCTGATCGATCTCGCTAGCATAGACCATCATCTGCCAGGGCCCGGACTCTAGATGCGCGATCGTCCGGCTCTCGACCCGGCGCACCAGCCGCTCGCGCGTCCGACGGTAGCCGATCAGGTCGGCGATCGTGCCGAGCTTCAAGCCGTGATGCTGGGCGAAGCCGACGAGGTCGGGCAGCCGCGCCATCGTTCCGTCGTCGTTCATGATCTCGCAGATCACCCCCGCCGGCAGCAGCCCGGCGAGGCGGGCGATGTCCACCGCCGCCTCGGTATGGCCGGTGCGGATCAGCGTGCCGCCGTCCCGCGCGGCGAGCGGGAAGACGTGGCCCGGCGTCACGATGTCGGCCGGCAAGGTCTCCGGGTTGATCGCCACCGCGATCGTGTGCGCGCGGTCCTGCGCCGAGATCCCCGTCGTCACCCCGTCGCGCGCCTCGATCGAGACCGTGAAGTTGGTGTGGTGCCGCGCCGCGTTGGAGTGCGACATCGGCGGCAGGCCGAGCTGCTCCACCCGCGCCTGGGTCAGCGCCAGGCAGATCAGCCCGCGCGCGTGCCGAGCCATGAAGTTCACCGCCTCGGCGGTGGCGAATTGCGCCGGGATCACCAGGTCGCCCTCGTTCTCGCGGTCCTCGTCGTCGACCAGGATGAACATCCGCCCGGCCTGCGCCTCGGCGACGATCTCCGCACTCGGGCTGATATAGTCGTGCAGCGAGCCCCGAGCGACGTTGTCCAATGCCGTGTTCACCACTCGCTCCGTTTAGCAGAGACCGGAAGAAAGTAAGACCAGGGGCTTCGCCCGTGGACCCCATTAAAGGCGAAGCCTTTAAAATCCATCTGTCAGTCGTGCCTCCATGGCAAGGCCGGTGCCGTTGGACGCAGGCTTAAAAGGCTTCGCCAAGTCAGAAGAGCCCCTTTGGACTCCAATGGATGGGGTCTGGGGCCGCGGCCCCCAGCGGGTCCAGGGCAGAGCCCTGGCCTTCCTTGTCAAATGGGCTCGGTCGTTTCCGCCAACCGCGCCACGTAGCGGGCCAGCGTGTCGATCTCGATGTGCACCGCCTCGCCCGGCGTCCGCAAGCCGAGTGTGGTCGCCGCTGCCGTGTGCGGGATGACGTTGACGCCGAAGCGCCGCCCGGCCACCTCGTTCACCGTCAGCGACACGCCGTCGATCGCCACCGACCCCTTCTCGGCGACGAACCGGTGCAGCCCCGCCGGCAGCTCGATCACCAGCCGCAGCGATCCCGCCTCGCGCTCCACGCTCTGCACCCGCGCCACCCCGTCGACGTGTCCGGCGACCATGTGGCCGCCGAGCTCGTCGCCGAGCCGCAGCGAGCGCTCCAGATTGATCTTGGTGCCGACCCGCCAGTCGCCCAGCATGGTGCGGCTGAGCGTTTCGGTTGACACCTCGACCGCGAACCAGTCCTCGCCAACCTCGGTGGCCGTCAGGCAGCAACCCGAGCAGGCGATCGAGGCGCCGATCACGGCCGGCGTGCCGCCCTGGAGGAAGCCCTCCGGCGCGACGATCACCAGCCGCATGTCGCGCCCATCGCCGATGGCGCGCAGCTCACGCAGCGATCCCAGCCCGCTCACGATCCCGGTGAACATCTCAAGCCGCCCTTTCGAACTCGCTCAGCACGTCCGCGCCGAGCTCCTGCACCGCGCGGCGTGCAAAACGCGGCATCTGCGCCAGCGTCGCCGCGCCAAGCGCCTGCACCGCGGCCGTGGCGTCCGCGCCGAGCAGCGCCGGCGCATGGAACCAGGCGAGCCGGTCGACCAGGCCGGCGCGCAGCAGCGAGCCCGCCAGCCGCGCGCCACCCTCGACCAGCACGCTGGTCAGCCCCGCCGAGCCAAGCGCGGCCAATGCCTCCGCCGGATCGATACCCCGCCCTGAGGTGTCGGCCGGCACCGTCAGGCAGCGCACGCCCGCCGCCTCCAGAGCGGCCCGCCGCGCCGGCTCGGCGTCGGCCCGATGCAGGACCCAGCACGGCGCCACGGCCGCATCGCCGGCCAGCCTCCCGCCGAGCGGCAGGCGCAGCCCGCCATCCGCGACCACGCGCACGCCGACGCGGCTGGCGAACCCGTCGATCCGGCAGCGCAGATCCGGATCGTCGGCGAGCACGGTGCCGATGCCGACCATCACCGCATCGTGCTCCGCCCGCATCGCATGCGCCGCTCGCCGCGCCGCCGGGCCGGTGATCCAGCGGCTCTCCCCGCCGGCGGTCGCGATCCGGCCGTCCAACGTCGAGGCCAGCTTCAGCGTGACCAGCGGCCGGCCCTCGGTCACACGTTGAACAAAGCCGGCCACCAGCGCCGAAGCCGCCGCCGCCTCCAACCCGATCACGACCTCGATTCCGGCCGTCCGCAGCCGCTCGAAGCCGGCGCCGTGCACCCGCGGGTCCGGGTCGCCGGCCGCGACCACGGAGCGCGCGATCCCGGCGGCGACCAGCGCCTCGGCGCAGGGCGCGGTCTGGCCCTGATGGCTGCACGGCTCCAGCGTCACATAGGCGGTGGCGCCGCGCGCTCGCTCGCCGGCCATCCGCAGCGCCTCGACCTCGGCATGCGGCCGGCCGCCATCGCCCGTCCGGCCACGCCCGACCACCGCCCCGTCGCTGACGATGACGCAGCCGACGGAGGGGTTGGGCCAGGTCGCGCCCAGGCCGCGCCGGGCCAGGGACAGCGCGGCGCGCATGTGGGTGCGGTCGTCCATCGGTCAGGCAAGTCGGCACTTTGCGGGTAAAAGGCAAGGGAAAGGCTTGGGCCGTACGGCCCCAGACCCCATCAGGCGCTGCGCGCGCTCCTTGCCGGCTCGGGGTCGGACCAGGCGGCGAAGAGGCCGTCCAGCTCGACCAGGAGCTCGCGCGCGCCGGGCGGCAAGACGGCCGATCCCGTCGTCCAGCGCTGCGCGCCGTGGTCGTCCCGCTCCGCCTTGTCCCAGCCGTCCGACAGCCCGCCGTCGTCCAGCGCCAGCTCGCGCCCGTCGAGCACGAGGCGCCGCACGCACACCCCGAGCACACGCATGTCCGTGCTGCCGGACAGCATCTCCGCCGGCACCCAGCGGCGCGACACGAGCCGAAGCTCCCGACAGCCGGCCGGCAGCGCGAAGCGGTGAACGCACCCCGACGCCGCGCCGACGATCGCCGCGCCGTCCGCCAGCACGTGCAGGCCAGGCTCCCGGCTCACCTGCCAGCCAAACGCGTCCTGGGCGCGCCGCAGCAGCCGCGCCTTCACCGCCTCCAGCATCGGCCCCTCATGCACCATCGGCGCGCAGGTCTCCGCCCAATGCCTGGGGGCAAAATCCGGATGCAGCTGGACAAAGTCGCCGCCGCCGACGAACGCCGTGCGATTGCCGGTGTCGAGGTAGCTCTCGGCCGGCATCCCCTCGGCGAGGATCACGTCGTGCCGGTCGAGCTCGACATGCCAGTAGACCACCGTCTCGCAGTCCGCCTCGCGCCGAACGGTCGCGCCGTTGACCAGCCGCTCCGCCTGGATCAGCACCCCCGGCCCCAGCG
>CAXUCZ010000019.1:0-17096 GCA_964249675.1 uncultured Acetobacteraceae bacterium
CCACGATGGTGAACGGCATGGGCGTGCTCGGCTGGGGCGTCGGCGGCATCGAGGCGGAGGCGGCGATGCTCGGCCAGCCGATCGCCATGCTCATCCCCGACGTTATCGGCTTCAAGCTGACCGGCCGGCTGCCCGAGGGCGCGACCGCGACCGACCTCGTGCTGACGGTGACGCAGATGCTCCGCCGCCACGGCGTGGTGGGCAAGTTCGTCGAGTTCTTCGGCCCCGCGCTCGATCACCTGCCGGTCGCCGACCGCGCCACGATCGGCAACATGGCGCCCGAATACGGCGCCACCTGCGGCTTCTTTCCGGTCGACGACATGACGCTCGACTATTTGCGCCAGACCGGCCGCGACGAGGCGCGCATCGCCCTCGTCGAGGCCTACCTCAAGGCGCAGGGCATGTTCCGCAACGCGGACACGCCCGAGCCGGTGTTCACCGACACGCTGGAGCTCGACCTTGGCGAAATCGTCCCGTGCCTCGCCGGCCCGAAGCGGCCGCAGGACCGGGTGGCGCTCAGGGACGCCGCCAGCGCGTTCAACACCGAGCTCACCCGCAGCCTCGGCGTGCCGGCCAACGACGTCGGCCGTCGCGCCGCGGTCGCCGGCAAGAACTACGAGATCGGTCATGGCGACGTGGTGATTGCCGCGATCACCTCCTGCACCAACACGTCAAATCCCTACGTGATGGTCGCCGCCGGGCTGGTGGCGCGCCGCGCGCGAGAGAAGGGCCTCTCGCCGAAGCCCTGGGTCAAGACCTCGCTCGCGCCGGGGTCGCAGGTGGTGACCGAGTATCTCGACCGCAGCCAGCTCAGCGGAGACCTCGATGCGATCGGGTTCCAGACCGTCGGCTACGGCTGCACCACCTGCATCGGCAACTCGGGGCCGCTCGACGACGCGATCGCCGACGCCATCGAGGACAGCAAGCTCGTTGCGGTCTCGGTGCTGTCCGGCAATCGCAACTTCGAGGGCCGCGTGCACGCCAACGTGCGCGCCAACTATCTCGCCAGTCCGCCGCTGGTCGTCGCCTATGCGCTGCTCGGCAACATCCGCGAGGACATCACGACCGTCAGCCTCGGCCAGGGGCGCGACGGCCAGCCGGTCTACCTGCGCGACATCTGGCCGACCAACAAGGAAGTGTCCGACACGGTGCACGCCGCCGTCACGCGCGACCAGTTCATCCGCCGCTACGGCGAGGTGACGCAGGGCACCAAGGAGTGGCAGGCGCTGCGTATCGAGACCGGCTCCGAGACCTACCGCTGGAACGACGGCTCGACCTACGTGAAGAACCCGCCCTATTTCGACGGCATGACGATGACGCCGTCGCCGAGGGGCGACATCCTCGGCGCCCGCGTGCTCGCTTTGCTCGGCGACAACATCACCACCGACCACATCAGCCCGGCCGGCAACATCAAGAAGAGCTCGCCGGCCGGCGAGTATCTCGGCCAGCACCAGGTGCTGCCGCAGGATTTCAACAGTTACGGCTCGCGCCGAGGCAATCACGAGGTGATGATGCGCGGCACGTTCGCCAACATCCGCATCCGCAACGATATGGTCGGCGGCGAAGGCGGCAACACGCGGCATTATCCGGGCGGCGAGGAGATGTCGATCTACGACGCGGCGATGCGCTACAAGGCCGACGGCGTGCCGCTGGTGGTGTTCGGCGGCAAGGAATACGGCATGGGGTCGTCGCGCGACTGGGCGGCCAAGGGCACCATGCTGCTCGGCATCAAGGCCGTCATTGCCGAGAGCTTCGAGCGCATCCATCGCTCCAACCTGGTCGGCATGGGCGTGCTGCCGCTGCTGTTCCACACCGGCACGACGCGTCAGTCGCTGCAGCTCGCGGGCGACGAGATGATCGACATCGTCGGGCTCGACCAGCTGCGGCCGCGGATGGAGCTCGCGATGCACATCCGTCGCGCCGGCGGCGGGACCGACACGGTCGACCTGGTGTGCCGCGTCGATACCCTCGACGAGGTCGAGTATTACCGGCACGGCGGCATCCTGCACTACGTGCTGCGGGGGATGGCGAGCGCCGCTTAGGAGAGGAAGGCCAGGGGCTTTGCCCCTGGACCCCATTCAGGCGAAGCCTTTAAAATCGATTTATCTATTCACGTCCCACGGCGAGGTCGGTGCTGTTGGGTGAAGACTTGAATGGCTCCGCCGAGCAAGACCGAGCCCGACTACACCTCAGACGGATGAGGGTCTGGGGCCTCAGGCCCCGACGGGTCCAGGGCGGGGCCCTGGCCTTGTCTCGCCACCGAGGCACCGCCGGCAGCCCCGGCGGCAATCTGGCGCGCCTGCCCGTCGGCCTGGAACTGCGCGCGATCAGCGTCAGCGAGGGAATCCGTGCCGGGCTCGCGGCGGCCGTGCCGCTGTTGCTGGCGATCGGCCTGCACCGGCCGTTGCTGCACTTCGCCGCCCTTGGAGCGCTGCTCACCTGCATCGTCGATCCGGGCGGCCCGCTACGCCGCCGGCTCATGGTCATGCTCGGCTTCCTTGCCGCCGGAGCGGCGCTGCTGGCGGTGTTCTCGGTGCTCCGCGGCGTTGCGCTGTGGCTGGTGCTGCCGTTCGCGGCGATGACCCTGTTCGGCGGCATGCTGATGCGGATCTGTGGCCAGCACTGGCAGGCGCCGGGCAACATGGTGGCGGTGATGATGCTGCTGGCCGTCGACGCGCCGCTACGGGCGCGCGAGGCGTCGCTGATCGGCCTCACCTTTGGGCTCGGCGGCGTGTGGGCGCTGCTGCTGGCGCTGGTGCTGTGGCGCATCCATCCGTATGGGCCGGCCAGGCGCGCCAATGCCGAGGTGTGGGATCGCCTGGCCTCGGCGACGCGCGAGCTGAAGCGGCTGGCTGAGGCGCAGCACGCCAGTCTTACCGGCGGTCCGCCGGTCGACCTGCAGAACTGGGACATGCATGCCAGGGCGAGGCGGAGCGCCATCCGGGCCTCGATCGAGCGGGCGCGGAACACCACCGGCGAGACGCTGCGGACGCGTGGGCCATCAAGCGGCGCCGGGGCGCTCGCCCTGATCCGGCTCGAGGCGGCGGACCAGCTGTTCGGACTGCTGATCGCGCTGGCCGACATCGTCGAGCGCGGCGAGGTGGCGCAGCGCCGTGCGGCGATGCGGCTGCTGAGGCGCATCGAGCCGCTGCTCCGGCTGATCGCGCGGCTGGTGGCCCAGCGACGGGCGCTGCCGACCGGTCGGCTGCTCGACCATGTCGAGCGCCTGGTCACGACGTCGACCGGAGACCCGGCGCTCGAGCGGGCGGCGGCCAGGATCGCCGAGCGGCTGCGCATCCCGCTCACGCCGGGGCCCGGCGAGCCGGAGGCCGGCGCCGCGATGCCGGCCCGCCGGCCGGGATGGCGCGAGCGGTTCGCCTTGCCGCTCGCCGCCAACCTCGACTGGAACTCGGCGGTGCTGCGCCACGCCGCGCGCGTCACCGTGCTGGTCTGCCCGGCGCTGCTGTGGACGCAGCTCGCCGGCAATCGCTACACGCATTGGCTGACCATCACCCTGGTTCTGGTGCTGCAGCCCTATTTCGCCGCCACCTCGCAGCGCGCCATCGAGCGCATCGGCGGCACGCTGATCGGCGGGCTGGTCGCCGGCTCGCTGGCCTGGATCGCCCACACGCCGCTGCAGGTGGCGCTGATGCTGCCGCTGCTCTGCACCCTGGCGCTGGCGATGCGGCAGGTGAGCTACGGCCTGTTCATCGCCTTCTACACGCCGGTGGTCGTGCTGCTGGTGGAAAGTGGCCACCCGGGCGAGAGCGAATGGATGATCGCGGCGATGCGGATGCTGTTCACGGTGACCGGCGGGCTGCTGGCGCTGGCGGGCAGCCTGCTGCTATGGCCGAGCTGGGAGCCAGGGCGGCTTGGCGCCGCTCTGCGCACGGCTCTGCTCGCGCACGCCGACTATGCCGGCACGGCGCTGCGCGTGCCGCTCGGGCAGACGGACGAGGCGGCGACGGCGCGCGCGCGGCGGGCCGCCGGGCTCGCCTCCAACAACCTCGAAGCGTCGCTCTCGCGCGCCATGCAGGAGCCGCGCACGCGGCGGTCGGCCGCGACCGAGGCGGTGCTGACCGCGGACGCGATCCTGCGCCGCATTGCCGGGCGCCTGGCCTGGCTGGCGATGGAGCAGGACGAGGCGCACGATGGGACGCGCGACGGGGCGAAAACCGCCGACTGGCTCGCCTGGGCGGAGTGGGTCGAGGCCAGCCTGTCCGCCATGGCCGAGCGCCACAGCCCGCCGGAGCGCGATGCGCGCTGCCGGTCGGACCCCGCACTCGACCGCATCGCCCGCCAGGTCGACCTGCTCGCCGGCCTCAGCGAACGCCTCGCCGCCCTGCCCGCCGCTGCGTCATGAGGCTCGCGGTGTTCACCGTGCTGCGCAACGAGGCGGACATCGCGCCCGCCTTTCTCGCCCATCTCGGCGCGCTGTTCGATCATGCCCTGCTGATGGATCACGGCTCGAGCGACGGCACCGCCGCCCTGCTCGCGAGCGCCTGCGGGCGCCATCCCGGCTGGCGGCACTGGACCGTCGACCTGGCCGGCAATCATCAGCAGGCGATCGCCAACTTCGCCTGGCGCTGGCTGCTCGAGCACACCGACGCCGACATCGTCGTGCCGCTCGACGCCGACGAGTTCATCGACGTTCCGGACCGGGCGACGCTCGAAGCGCGGTTCGCCGGCCTGGCTGCGTCGAACCTCGCCGGATCGTTTCAGTGGCGCAACTGCGTGCCCGCCGGGCCGGCCAACCCGCTCACCTTCGACACCCCCCTGCTCGCCGCCGACGCGCCGTCGCCGTTCGCCAAGGTCGCGATCCCGCGCGCCCTGGCGCTCGCCATGCCCGACCTCGTGCTCGGCAAAGGCGCTCACGTGCTGCGCCGGGCGGCGTCGCAACAGCCCGAATACCGCAAGTGCGGTGCGGTCTTGCACCTGCCGTTGCGTTCCGAGGCGCAGCTCTGCCGCAAGGTCGTCGACGGCGTGATGGGCAATCTCAGCCGCTCGCACCGGCCGCCAGGACAGAGCGCGCACCTGTTCGAGCTGCTCGGCCAGATCGCCGACGGCACGATCGACCATGCCCGGCTGCAGCAACTCGCCCTGCGCTACGCCGAAGCGCCGGACGCGACCGCGACAGCCTCGCCGCGACATCTCGACGTCGCCCATCTGCCGATGCCGCACGCCGACGCCGCGGCGTGGCCGCCCTACGCCACCATCGCGCGGACGCTGATGCAGTGGCGCTCCGAGCAGGTCGAGACGGTGGAGCTGCACGGAACAACGATCCGAAAGGCAGGCCAGCGGGAGGAAGGGCCAGGGCTCTGCCCTCGACCCGTCACGCGCTAGCGTGCGTCCGCACGAGGGGCCGGGAGGCTCCGGACCCTTTCGGCTAGGCGCCCCGCTGAACTCTTGCCTATGGGCAAGATTTTAATAACCCATTGACTCGTATGAACGTCGTGAGAGCCGGCGAGCTCGCGCTTCCAAGCTAAGTAAGAGCCACGCAGCCCGTAATCCCAAGCCCTAAGTGGGTGGCGCTGCCTGCCGTTGTCTCGCCTGCTCGCGGATGGCGCGGGCCATGGCGGCGATGCCGTTGCCGCGGTTCGTCGATAGCGCCTCGATCAGGCCGAGGTCGCGCAGAAAGGCCGGATCGGTGGCGATGATCTCGGCGGGGGTCCGGCCGGAGTAGACGCGCAGCAGCATGGCCACCAGGCCGGAGACGATGGCGGCGTCCGAGGCGCCGGCGAGCAGCATGCGGCCGTCGCGCTCGGCGGCCTCCATCCACACCTTGCTCTGACAGCCGGGAACGCGATGGCCATCGTCCATCCAGTCTGGCGGAAAGGTGGGCAGCTTGCGGCCCATCTCGATGATGAACTGATAGCGGTCCATCCAGTCGTCGAAGGTGTCCAGCTCCTCGCGGATCGCCTCGATGGCGGCGGCGGCGGTGGGCTCCTCGGGAAGGAGGAAGGCGTCGGTTTGGCTCATGGCCACCATGTGCGGGCTCGGCGCGGTTGTCGCAAGCGTGCAGGGCATGAGCAGCATTCAAGCCCGGCCGGCTCGGCAGCCGACACGAGCGTGATTTGCAGTGACGGACTGACTACGTCCGCCGTGACCAGACTAGCCGCCTCGAAAATACACGATGACGAAGGTACTTCAGCAACAAGACGTTTCTCGACCGTCATGCGCGGCTAATGTTACTGTTCATATATGGAATCTGCATTGCATCGACTTCGGCGACAGGCACCGCTTTGGCGAGCGGTCTCAATCGTGTCTGTACTGGTGACGGGAGTTGGCGTGGTCTTTTTATCGAAACCGGCGCGCAGCACAGCGCCGGCGGCATCCCGGGCGGCGATGGCGCCGCCGGGTCTCAGGTCGCAGAACTTGGCTCTCGACGAAACGGTTCCCCGCGACACACCCGCCGCGCCGGACCCTCAATCGCTGCCCGTCTTTCCTGTGCCGCCGCCGCCGCCGAAGCATATGTCCGTCGAGCAGCGTCAGATGGAGTTGGTCGCTGGCATGGCACCGTACTACCTGGTTCCGGGCTTCACGATGGACACGGTACAGCAGCAGACCGCGCTTGCCGTGAGGGAAACTGCGCGGCGGGTCTATATCAACAGCGCACCATTTCATGGCCTCGAAATTCCGCTGCCGCCCGGCCGCTGGGCAGCTGTTGCGATCGGGCCGGAAGCGGCGGCAGGAGCACCGGCGGCGGCCGGAGTGCTGCTGGCGCGGCTTGATCAGCACGTCGGGACCGGGTTCGTGCTGGTGCGCGGCAACGTCGCCCGGCTGGCCGCCGGGGAGAGCTTGGCGGCGAACCGGATATGCGCTTATCCGCGGCATTACGCCAGCGACATCCTGGTCGCGCCCTCGCGGGCCGGTGAGGCTTGCTGGTATGTCGCGCAGGCAACCTTTCCCACGATGGGCTGGAACCTGGTGCTTGATCCACCGGCGTTGGGCATCGCACTTAAGACGATGGCGAGGAGCGGAGACGGCCTTCCGGCAATGGTGGTTGGAACAACGTACTTCCGACGTACGCCTATGAGTTGGCTAGAGGTGACGTACTTCTTTGACCCTATGGCAAACGGGGTGGGAGCAGGCGGTCCCATGGGCGGTTGGATGCCGGCTGACCAGCGCGGCGATCTAGGGCTGCAGCACGTGGTGGGCCTGAGCGCCGCCTGGCTGCAGCAGCTGCTACCGCTGCTGGATCATCTTGGGCCGACACGCATCCCTGCCAGCGTCATGGCCAAGGCTAACCGCGAAGCTCCAGAGTAGCCGGTCGGTCCCGGCCTCGGTTAGGCCGCTGCCGACGGGCCTAGAGCACCGAGCTCAAACGCCTCTCGACTTGTCTCTGGCGTAAACTGATAGGGGTCTGGGGCCGCCGGCCCCAGCGGGTCCAGGGCAAAGCCCTGGCCTTCCTTACGACGAGCTACGGTCGTCGATCAGCGCCCGCCGGCGCAAATCGCGCTGCAGTTGCCGCGAGGCAAGCTCGACGCGGTCCTGCAGCAGCTGCTCGCTGATCTCGTCATGGGTCGCGACCGGGATCGGCTTGTCGTCCCGCGAGCAGACCATCAGCACGGCAATGCCTTCGGGCGAGACCAGCGGCCGGCTGGGCTGACCGATCTTCAGCGGCTCGAGGATCGAGCGCATTTGCGGATTGATGTTGGCGAGCGGCAGCAGGCCGGGGTCGGCCGGGCGCTTGGAGCCGGCCTGCGCGTTGGCGGCCTCGATGGCGCCGCAGTCATGCGCCGTCTTGCTCAGCGTCTCGGCGTGCGTCAGCGTCTGCCTCTGCTGATCGGTTGGCGCCTGCGGGTTGAGCTTGGCGGTGAACGGCAGGAAGGCGGTGCGCACCGAGAGCATGGTCTGCTTCTCGAGCCCGACCTGGCGCTTGCCGCGCATCTGAACGATGTCGAAGCCGCCGGCGACCCGCACCGGGTTGCTGATCGCGCCCTGCGGCATCTGGGACACCAACGAGGCGACTTCGGGATCCAGGTGCTCGGCCGACTGCCAGCCGAGGTCGCCGCCCTCCAGCGCCGTCTGGCTCTGGCTGAACTGGGCGGCGACGACGGCGAACGGGGCGCCGGAGTGGAGCTGCTGGATGATGGTGTCGGCGAAGCGCCGGGCATCGCCGGCATGCGTCGGGTCCTCGATGGCGACGAAGATCTCGCCGAGGCGATACTGGGTCTGCCCGGTCTGCTCCTTATACTCGCGCTGCTGGTTGGCGACCTCGGTCTCGTCGACGCGGGCGCGCCCGGCGAGCGTCTGGCGCAGCACCCGGGTCCAGCCGAGCTGCACCCGCAGCTGGTCGAACAGGGTGCGCGGCGCCACGCCCTCGGCGCGCAGCCGCCCTTGCAGGCCGCCCTTGTCCATGCTGTTGCGGTGCTCGATCTCGTCGATGGCGCGGGCGATCTCGTCGTCCGGCACGACGATGCGGCGGCGCTGGATCTCCTCCATGCGCAGCCGCTCGTCAATCAGCTGGCGGGTGATCTGCGGGCGCAGCCGCATCAGCACGTCGGGCGTGGCCGGCAGGCCGGTCGAGACGGCGAACAGGCGGGCGCGGTTGTCCACATCGTCCTGGGTGATGACGTCGCCGTTCACGGTGGCGACGATGTTGTCGCCGGTCAGGCTTTGCGGCGCCGGCATCGGCGCCTGCGCGGCGGTGGCGGCCACGGCGCCGGTGACGCAGGGCACGCTGCAGCACAGCGCGGTGGCGAGCAGCGAGGCCCGAGCCCGAGTGCGAGGGGTGGCAAGCCGCATCAGGTGGAGACCTGCATCAACGTCGCTCCGTCAGCCGGTAAACCCGATCGCGCCGACCGTCTTGAAGGTGACGGTGAACAGGATCGTGGTGTCGCCATTGTCGTTGTCGATGGACGTATAGCGACGGATCAAGTTGACGTCGAAGATAAAGCACTCGTTCTCGTAGCGGGCGTCAGCGTTCAAGCTGACGAGCTGATCGGTGCGCAGGTCCTCCTGGGCGCCGACGCGCGCCGAGTATTGGCCGTAGCGGCTGGTCGCTCCGAAGGTCGCTTCGCTGCGTGGGATGAAGAAGCTCGCCGGCGGCCCGGCGGTGGTGTACGGGTCCGTCAGGTAGAGGTCGTACGGGTTCACATTGCTGTAGATGTAGCCGCCCGAGAGGCGCAGCAGCGGCACGCCGGCGCTGACGATGCCGTCGGCAAAGTGCACGTCGCCATTGTCCTTGTCGAAGCGGCCGCGGGCGGTGAAGTCGAGCCAGCTCGACGGCACGAAGGTCACCCGTCCGATGATGTCCGAGACGTGCTCGCCAAGGCCGGACTCCGGGTAGAAATTGGCGTCGTGGTGCTCCTGGTATGACTGGCCGACCAGGGCGTCGACCTGCTGGCCGCTGTTCAGCGTCCAGTTCAGATGCAGGCCGACATTGGCGCGCGGGCCGCTGTCGAACCGGTCATAGCCCTGGAAGCGGTTCAGGCTGAACAGCGTACTGTCGGTGAACTCGTAGTCCAGGCTGTCCTCGTTGGGGATCCGGTCGCGCTGGCTGTTGCCGTAGTTCGGCGCGACGATGAGCTGGGCGATCGGCTCGACGAGCTGGGTGCCGAGCGTGCCGGCGCTGCGCACGAACGGCCAGTTCATCCTGGCCGCGGCGAGCGGCTGGGCGTGCGCGTTGGTCACCGCATTGCCGATGTCGAAGTTCGGCTGCTGGTCGATCGTCGTCGCATGATAGGCGGCGGCGTCGACGCGCAGGGTGAGCCCGATCACGTCGCCGAGGCGGCCGACGAACGGGCGGTTCCAGGCAAAGGTGACGGCGCCGCGCTGATCGTTGGTGCCGGTGTCGCGCAGGATGTTGAAATCTTCGGTGTGGAAGCTCAGCCGGCCGCCGAGCGCGTCCGGCGTGCCGACGAAGTCATACGAGTAGCGCGGCAGCACATACGGCAGCAGCACCTGGCTGACCGAGGTGTTCAGCGCCTGGTAGGCGCGCACGTCGAGCCGGGCATAGGTGCCGTCGCCAAAACCTTCCGTGTAGATCTGCGATGTCTGGATGTTGTTGCCGTAGCCCGGAATGTGGAAGTCGCGCTCGTAGTCGAGCGACGTCGCCTGGTTGATGTCGAAGCCGTAGCGCCAGGTGTCGTTGTAGTCGAACAGGCCATGCGCCTGGATGTAGCCTTGCGGCGCCCCCTCGTCGTAGGCGAGCGCGCCGTTGACGTTGAGGATGCCGTCATTGAGGCGGAGGCGGTAGATCTCCGCGAGCTGCGGGCCGGTGCCGGTGGTCAGCGTCGGCGTCAGGATGACGTCCGAGGCGCTGTTGATGACCAGGTAGTAGGGGATGTTGACGAAGCTGCCGAGGTGCTTATCGGTCAGCCCGAAGCCGGGGATCAGGAAGCCGCTCTCGCGCTTGACCGAAGGGTCGGCGTTGGAGAAGTAGGGCAGATACAGAACTGGCTGGCCGAGGATGTCGAGCCAGGCGTCCTGATATTCGATGCGCTTATGCTCCAGATCCTGCGTCGCCTGGTAGGCCGACAGGTCCCACAACGGCGGCTTTTCGGGGTCGAGCGCGCAGATGTTGCAGGTGGAGTAGACGGCGCGGCTTAGCTCGTTGAGCTTGCCGTCGGTGCGTCGCGCGCCGTTGGCGGCTAGGCGGCCGTTCAACGCCAGCAACGAGCGCATCCCCGAGAGCACGCCCTCGCGCATGCCCTGGGTCAGCTCGGCATAGTCGGCGAACAGCACTTGCCCGTCCGGCTCGGCGATCACCACGTGGCCGGTGGCGGCGACGACGTTGGTGTTGCGGTCGAAGGTCATGCGGTCGGCGCGGATGATGTGGTCGTTCTGATAGGCCTCGACGTGGCCGGTCGCGGTGACGATGCCGTTCTGCTTGTCGTAGCTGACGCTGTCGGCGGTGAAGGTGACCGGCGCGTTTTTGGAAACCGGCGCCGAGGTGTGCGGCCCGTGCGCGAGCGCGCCGAACTGGGCGTAAGCGCTCGACGCGACCAGCAAACACAGCGACAGCGCAAGAAAGAAAGGCCAGAGCTGTCTGCCCTGGACCCGATTAAAGGCAACGCCTTTGAAATCCACCCGATGCATCAGGCCCAACAAGGACTGACGCCGGGAGACACAACGATCGGCTTGGCTAAGCAGGACGGACTAGGCTGGGCTCTGAATGGATGGGGTCTGGGGCCGCGGGCCCCAGCCGGCGGAGCCTCCTTGCTGTCTCGGTTGCCCACCGTGATCAGCCGTCCTCGAGATGCAGCAGCAGCGCGACCGCCAGCATCAGCCCGGCGGCGGTGGGCGCCCAGGCGGCGAGCGTCGGCGGCAGCGCGCCGGACTGGCCGAACTCCTCGGCGATCTTGGAGACGGTGAACAGCGCAAATCCTGCCGCGACACCGCTGCCCACCATTCGCGCCACTCCACCGCGACGCGTCGGTCGCATGGAAAACCCCGCCGACACAAGCCCCATGGTGCCGGCGAGCAACGGCAGCGCGAGAAGCGACTGGAAGTGCAGACGGTGGCGCACGGAGGAGAAGCCGGCATGATCGAGCAACGCGATGAAGTCCGGCAGCGCCCAGAGCGACAGCGTGTCCGGCGAGGCGAAGCTCTCCTGTACGCGGTGCACGGTGAGGTCAGTGGGCAGGGTCATGCGGCCGATCAGCTCGGGCAGGTGGTCGGGGGTGACGGTGCGGGCGTCGTCGAATACCCAATTTCCGCGGGTCAGCAGGGCGCGGCTGGCCTCGACGCGCGACAGCAGGTGGTCCTCGGCGTCGAGCCGGAAGACGCTGACGCCCTGCGCGGTCAGCCGGCCGTGCTTGAGGGTGACGCCGCGGGCATGCAGGATCGCCATGCCGTCGGGATCGAAGGCGCGGTCGGACTGGCGCAGCCAGAGCTGGCCGCCGGAAAGCGCGAGCGGGCCGCCCGTGGAACGGATATACTGGTTGTCGAGCTGCTCGGCGCGGGCGAGCATCACCGAGGAGAGCGGTGACACCGCGGCCGAGGCGAAGGCGCCCAGCGCCAGCGCGCACACCAGCGGAGCGGCGAGGAACTGCCAGGCGGAGATGCCGGCCGCCCTGGCGACGATCAGCTCGGAGGAGCGGGTCAGCCGCCAGAAGGCGATGATGCCGCCGAGCAGCACCGCGAAGGGCAGGATCTGCATCGCCGCGAAGGGCAGGCGCAGCCCGGCGATCTCGCCGATCAGGGCGAAGCCGATGTCGGGCTTGCTGGCGGCGCGGCGCAGCAGCTCGATGAAATCGAATAGTGCGACGAGGCCGGTGAGCGAGGCCAGCATGGCCAGCACCGAGGCCATGAACTGGCGCGAGATGTAGAGCGAGAGGGTGGCGGCGAGCGACATGCCCGGTCAGGCCGCCAGGCGCCCGCTCGCCGCGCGGCGAACGAGGCGGAGCTGAGGCGCATACAGGATCCAGGCGCCGACGACGCCGGGCAGGATGGCGGTCAGCCAGATCAGCGGGATCAGCACCGGGTGGCGGCCGGCGACGTTGTTCACCGCCAGGTTCAGCGCCAGCAGCCCGACGACGGCGCCGACCGCAATCGACGGCCGCAGCACGTTGCCATAGCGGCGGAACTCGCCGGTCAGCACCGCGACCAGCGCGACCATGGTAAAGCTGATGGCGGTGAGCGGCGCGGTAAGCCGGCGATGCGCCTCGACCTCGAACTTGCCGACGTCGCGGGCATTCACCTCGGCGGGATCAGGATGGAGCAGCTCGGGCAGCGACATCTCGGTCGCGTCGCGGTAGCGCGTCTCGTCGCTCTTATTGTTCGAGGTGAGGTCGACGGTGTTCTGGCCGAAGGTCAGCACGTCGAGCCGGCCGGTCTTGCGATCGATCTGCTCGCGCGAGCCGTGATACAGGATCACCCGCGGCGAGCTGCCGCCGGTCTCGATCAGCCGGCCCTGCTCGGCCAGGATCGTCGCCCGGGTGTCGGCTTGCCGGTCATCCTCGACGACGATGCCGCGCAGCATGCCGTTGGTGTCGCGCGAGCGGACGTAGACGGTGAGGTCGTCGCTCATCGGCGTGAATACGCCCTCCTGGAGCAGGAAGGCGGCCAGGCGATTGCGGATCTCGAACTGATACTGCCGGAAGGCGGCCGCGCTGGCGGGCACGATCCAGATGTTGAGCACCAGGCAGATGACGGCGGCGAACAGCGCGACGGCGACCGCAGGGCGCGACAGGCCGACGGGCGAAAGCCCGGCGGCGCGCATCACCGTCAGCTCGCGGTCCGAGGCGAGGCGCTGATAGGCGAACAGCACCACGGTGAAGGCGGTGATCGGCAGGATCACGGCGACGAAGTTGGGAATCAGCAGGCCGGTGAGCTGCAGGAAGACGCGCAGCGACAGGCCGCGATTGACCACCAGCTCGACAAAGCGAAGCGACTGGGTCAGCCAGATCAGGGCGACCAGCGCCGTCGTGGTGCCCGCCAGGAAGAACAGCAACTGACGGGTGACGTAGCGGTCCAGGCGGGTGATGCGAGGCATGCGGCACGGTAGTGGAGGTGACGGAATGGCGGAAGGCCAGGCGCGTCGCCCTGGACCCCATCACGTGCGGAGGCACGCTAACGCGTGACGGTGTGCAGGGGCAGAGCCTCTGGCCTTGCTCTCTTCCGTCGCCGCAAGCTGCGCGCGTTCAACTCGGGCAGCAGCTCCGGCGCCGCCAGGATCGCCTCGGCGACTGCGATGGCAGCGAGGAGCTGGGCGTCGGTGAGATGGCGCACCGCGGGGCGCTGCACGCGCTCGAACCAGGGCGCGTCGAGCGCCTCGTCTAGGCACACGCGCATGAAGCAGTGATCAAGCCGGATCGGCCAGCGCTGGCTCGGCGCCAAATCCGGGAGCCGCCGGCGGGTCAGCTCGAACCATCGCTCCACCAGCGCCGTTCGCTCGACCATGCTGCCCCTCATCCTGACGCTCGTCCTCGATGCCGCCTCGCAAGCCTTCTTCGACCGGCTGCGCCGGCAGCACTTCCCGCCGGAGCGCAACGTGCTGGACGCGCATCTGACGCTGTTCCACGCGCTGGACGGCCAGCAGGAGGCGGCGATCCTGGCCGACATCAGGGCCGCCGTCGAACCCGCCTTCCCGATCGAGGTCCACGGGCTGCGATCGCTGGGGCGAGGCGTCGCCTACACCATCGCCTCGGAGCGGCTGGCGGCGCTGCGCGGACGGCTTGCGACGGTGTGGGCGCCGATGCTGACGGCGCAGGACCGGCAGCGCTTCACCCCACACGTGACCATCCAGAACAAGGTCGGCGCGGCTGAAGCGCGGGCGCTGCTGACGACGCTGCAGGCGGAGTTTGCGCCGTTCCAGGCACGGGCGACGGGCCTGGCGCTGTGGCGCTACCAGGGCGGGCCCTGGGAAGCGATCGAGAAGATCGCTCTTGAATAGGAAGGCCAGAGGCTCTGCCTCTGAACCCCGCCGGAGGCCACACCCTCGACTGAATGGATTTCAAAGGCTCCGCCTTTGATGGGATCGAGGGGCAAAGCCCCTCGCCTTCTCCTCCGCTAATAACCCAACCTCCGGTCGATGACCCCTTTGACTGGCCGGCCTTGCATCAGCAGCTCCAGGCTCTCCACCAAGGAGCGGGTCCTCGCCTCGTTCGAGGAGGCGGCGGCGCTGTGGGGTGTCACCGTGATGCGCGGGTCGGCCCAGAACGGGTGGTCGGCGGGCAGCGGCTCGGTCTGGAAGACGTCGAGCACGGCGCCGGAGAGCTGGCCCGCATCAAGCGCCGGGATCAGGTCGGCTTCCACCAGGTGGTCGCCGCGGCCGACATTGATAATGGCGCTGCCGCGCGGCATGGCGGCGAAGGTCGACGCGCTGAGGATGCCGCTGGTCTCCGGGGTCAGCGGCAGCAGGCAGACAAGGATGTCGGTATGGGGCAGCAGCTCGGCTAGGCCGGCCGGTCCGTGCACGGCCTTGATGGTCGAGGCGCCCGGATGGGGCGAGCGGCCCCAGGTGGCGGTGGCGAAGCCGAGGGCGGCGAGGGCTTGCGCGACCGGCAAGCCGATGGCGCCACGGCCGAGCACGGTGACGCGGCGGGCGCCGGCGGGCGTGAGATCGTGGCGGAAGCGGAGCGGCGCCCAACGGCGCTGATGCTGGTCGGCATCCGCGCGGTCGAAGCCGCGATGCAGGCGGAGCACGGCGTAGAGGACGTACTCGACCATGGCGGCGGCCTGCACCGTGTCGTCAAGCCGGAGCAGCGGCACGTCGGGCGGCAAGGTGGGATCCTCGATGAGGTATTCCACGCCGGCGCTGATCGAGGCGATGGCGACGAGGCGCGGCAACGCGGCGAGGCTGCCGGATGGCGGGTGGTAGACAAGCGCGCCGAGGATGGCGTCGTCCGGCGCCTCGCCCGGCTGCACCAGGCGCCAGGGGGTGTCGAGCGCGGCCATGGCGTCGCGCCAGGCGGGAAAATACCGGCCGAGCTCGGGCGCCAGGAACAGGATCGGCCGGATGGCGGGATCGGCGTCAGACATCGAGCACATCGCGCATGCTGTAGCGGCCGGGAGGGCGGAGGGCGGCCCAGAGCGCGGCCTGCACGGCGCCGGCGGCGAAGACGCGGCGGTCGAACGCGCGATGGGTAAGCTCGATCTGCTCGGCATCGGCGGCAAAGATCAGGGTGTGCTCGCCGACCACCCGGCCGCCACGGAGCGCCGCAAAGCCGATGGCGCCGGGGCGGCGCGGGCCGGTCAAGCCGCCTCGCCGGGCATCAGCGACGTCGTCGAGGCAAACGCCGCGACCGGCAGCAACGGCGCGGCCGAGGGCCAACGCCGTGCCGGACGGCGCATCGCGCTTCTCGCGATGATGCATCTCGACGATCTCGGCATCATAGCGCTCGGCCGGCAGCGCCGCGCCGAGGCGCTCGGCCAAGGCAAGCGCCAGGGTGACGCCGGGCGAGTAGTTGGCCGACTGCACCACCGCGATACGGGTCGCCGCGAGGTCGAGCGCAGTCTCATCCTCGGCGGCGAGGCCAGTGGTGCCGAGCACGTAGGCGACGCCGTGCTCGGCCAGCGCGGCGGCGTGCGGGCGAACGGCGTCACGCACCGAGAAGTCGATCACCACGTCGCTGGCCCGGGCGAGTGCGGCGATGTCGGGCAGCAACGGCACGCGATCATCGGCCGGGACCTCGGTGTGCGGGCGGATCGTGCCGCCGGCAAGCGTCGCGCCGCTGGCACGAACCTCCTCGACGAGCAGGCGGCCGACCCGACCCGCAATGCCGGCGATGCCGATGCGCAGCGGCGCGGCCGACCGCAGGTCCGCTGGGAGCACCGCTACTCGGCCTCGAAGAAGCGCTTCACCTTGGCGAAGAAGCCTTCGCTCTCGGGGCTCCCCTTCGGATGGCCGACCGCCTCGCTGTCGAACTCCTCGAGCAGCTCGCGCTGACGCTTGGTCAGATGCTGCGGCGTCTCCACCACGGCCTGGATGAACATGTCGCCGCGGGAGGCCGAGCGCAGCACCGAGAAGCCCTTGCCGCGGAGGCGGAACTGCCCGCCGGTCTGGGTGCCGGGCGGCACCTTGACCCGGGCGCGCGAGCCGTCGATGGCCGGCACCTCGATCTCGCCGCCCAGCGCCGCCTGCGACATGCGCAGCGGCACGCGACAATAGATGTTCGACCCCTCGCGCTGGAACAGCTCGTGGCCGAGCAGCGTCACGTGCACGTAGAGGTCGCCCGGCGGCGCGCCCTGCCCGCCCGCCTCGCCCTCGCCGGACAGCCGGATACGGGTGCCGTCCTCGACGCCGGCCGGGATCTGCACCGACAACGAACGCTCGCGCTGCACGGTGCCGGCGCCCGCACAGATGCGGCACGGATTGCGCACCACCCGCCCGGCGCCGCCGCAGGTCGGGCATGGCCGCTCGACGAGGAAAAAGCCCTGCTGGGCGCGCACCTTGCCGACGCCGCCGCAGGTCTTGCAGGTCTCGGCGCCGCGGCTCTTGTCGGTGCTGCCGGTGCCGCCGCAGGCCTCGCAGCTGACGCGCGTCGGCACGCGCACCGGCTTGGTGACGCCCGCGTAGGCCTCCTCCAGCGTGAGCTCGACCTGCGCGCGCACGTCCGAGCCGCTGCGGGTGCGGCCGCCGCCGCGACGATTGCCGCCGACGAAGTCGCCGAACATCTGGTCGAAGATGTCGCCCAGGCCGCCGGCGC
>CAXUCZ010000020.1:0-17034 GCA_964249675.1 uncultured Acetobacteraceae bacterium
TGGCCGAGCTGCCTGGCACGGCGTGGCTCGACGCGCCCTGGAGCACGCAGCGGGCGCTCGCCGAGGCGCCGGTCGCGACCGCGTGGCGCCATGCCGGCACGGTGCGCCACGTGTTCACCCACTTCGCGCTGCTGCTCGACGTCTATGCCGGCCAGAGCCGCGCCACGTCGGGCGAGCCTTTTACCGGCAGGCTCGTCGCACCCGACGAGCTGGACGGCCAGCCGTTGCCGACGCTGATGCGGCGCTGCATCGCTCTTGCCGAGGCGCCGGCGAACTCCCGCCCGTCGCGCGCGCTTGCAGCCGGAACGGGGCGGATCCCGAGGTTACGGAGCTGAGATGATGCGTGCGCGACTGCCCTGCCAAGCCGGCCTGCCCGCCTGCGTCCTTGCGGCCAGTCTTCTTCCGGCCGGTTTTCTGGGGGCCTGCCTCCTGGCTACACCTGCGCGGGCGCAGAACCTGCCGGGCCAAGGGCAGGAGCGGCCGTCGACGCACAACATCCGCAGCTACACGCTGAAGAACCAATCCGGCCAGGTGATCACCGCCGCCGAGGCGCGCTTCTCGAACGGGCAGAGCAAGTCGATCGCGCCCGATAGCGGCATTCAGCCGCAGGAGGGTCAGTCTTTCGGCGCGGACCAGAAAGCCTGCCTGACCGACGTCACGGCGACGCTCAAGGACGGCACCAAGCTGGCGTTGGCCGGCACACCGACGGATTGCCGGCTCGCGATCGTCATCGTCGAGCCGAAATCGATCGTGGTGAGTAGCTCGGCCAGCCTGAACCGGCCGCTCTCGAATTAGACGCCGTGCCGGTGCTGAGCCTCTGGGTCGCTCTTGGCGGAGCGATTGGCAGCCTGGCGCGGCACGGGCTGAGCGTCGCCGGAGCAGCGCTGTTCGGCCGCCGGTTTCCCTGGGCGACGCTGGGGATCAACGTCAGCGGCTCGCTGCTGATCGGCTACGCCGCCGGCCGACCGGGGCTGTCGACCGCCGCTCGCGCCTTCGTCATGGTTGGCGTGTGCGGCGGCTTCACCACCTTCTCGTCGTTCA
This sequence comes from uncultured Acetobacteraceae bacterium, assembly GCA_964249675.1. Classification (GTDB taxonomy): domain Bacteria; phylum Pseudomonadota; class Alphaproteobacteria; order Acetobacterales; family Acetobacteraceae; genus CAXMMR01. Next base: position 1,042 of record CAXUCZ010000020.1, read on the forward strand.
GCCTGCAAACCTTCGAGCTGGTCCGCGGCGGGCGCGGCGGCAGCGCCATCGGCTACGTCGGCGGCTCGGTCCTGCTGTGCCTGGCCGCCGTCGCGATCGGCATCCGACTTTAGGGAGTTCACGCCCATGCATCCCGCCATCGCCGCCGGCCGAGTTGCGGTCATCACCGGGGCTGCCAGCGGCATCGGCCGCGCCGCCGCCGAGCGCCTGGCCGGCCTCGGCATGCACCTGGTGCTCGCCGACCATGACGCGGAGGCGCTGGAAGGCGTCGCCGGAGCGTTGCGGGCGGTCGCCGTGCCGCTCGACGTCAAGGATCCGGCGGCGCTGCAGCGGCTGCATGACCGCGCCTACGAGGCCTATGGCGAGGTGGCGCTGCTGATGAACAATGCCGGGCGTTCCGGCAAGGGCAACCTGCTCGGCGGCCAGGACGTGAAGGCAATCCTCGACGTGAACCTCGGCGGGGTGCTGTACGGGGTGCGTTGCTTCGCGCCCTCGATGATCGCCCAACGCACGCCGTCGCTGATCGTCAATACCGGCTCCAAGCAGGGCATCACCCTGCCGCCCGGCAACACCGCCTACAACGTCAGCAAGGCGGCGGTGCGGGCGCTGACGGAATCGCTGGCGCACGAGCTGCGCGAGGTGCCTGGCTGCCAGGTTACCGCGCACCTGCTGATCCCCGGCTTCACCTTCACCGGCATGACGACGATCGACCAGGCGCGGGACGGCCTGGCGCCGGCGGCGACCAAGCCGGACGCCGCCTGGACCGCCGAGCAGGTGGTCGACTTCATGCTCGATGGGCTGGCGAAGGGAGACTTCTACATCCTGTGCCCGGACAACGCGGTGCCGCGCCGGCTCGACGAGCGCCGCATTCTGTGGGGAGCAGCCGACATCGTCGCCAACCGGCCGGCGCTGTCGCGCTGGCATCCGGACTACAAGGCGGCGTTCGAGCACTTCATTGCGCAGTGAAGGAAGGGCTTCTTTTTTGAAAAAAAGAAGCAAAAAACTTCTTTCGGTTAGGTAAGGCACCTGGCCTGATCCCGACTTGGCGAGCAAAAAGTTTTTTGGTTCTTTTTTTCAAAAAAGAACCGCTTCCTTCTAGCGCAGACCTTTAAAGAACTCGCGTAGCAGCGCCGCTGCTTCGCGTTCACGAACGCCGCCGATAATCTCCGGGCGGTGCAGGCATCCGGGGGCATCGAAGATGCGTGGACCGTGCTCGATGCCGCCGCCTTTCGGGTCATAGGCGCCGAAGATGATCGTTTCGACACGAAAATGCGCCGCGGCGGCGGCGCACATCGGGCAGGGCTCGAGCGTGACGATCAGCGTGCAGCCGATCAGGCGCGACGAGGCGAGCGCCTGCGCGGCAGCGCGCATGACCAGCAGTTCCGCGTGCGCAGAGGCGTCGCGGCGTGCCTCGGTCTCGTTGCCCGCGGCGGCGAGAACGCGCCCGTCGGGCGCGAGCAGCACGGCGCCGACCGGCACCTCGCCGCGCGCCGCCGCAAGCCTTGCCTGCTGAAGAGCACGCTCCATCAGCAATGGGGTCTGGGGCCGCGAGCTGCGGCGGGTCAAGGAGGGAGCGCCCTTGCCTTGCCTTTCCCTTGCCTTAGCTTGCCTGGATGCGCCCCGTCATCGGCATCACCCTGGATAGCGAGCGTCCTGGCGGATACTCGAAGTTCCCCTGGTATGCGGTGCGCGCCAACTACGCCGACGCGGTGGCGGCCGCCGGCGGCCTGCCGCTGGCGCTGCCGCATCATGCCGCCCTGGCCGACGCCTATCTCGACCGGCTCGACGCGCTGATCGTCACCGGCGGCGCGTTCGACGTCGACCCGCTGCTCTACGGCGAGGTCGATCGGCATGGCAGCGTGTCGCTCAAGCAGGATCGCACCGCCGCCGAGCTGGCGCTGCTGCGGGGCGCCCTGGCGCGCGACCTGCCGGTGCTCGGCATTTGCGGCGGCGAGCAGCTGCTGGCGGTGGCGCTGGGCGGCACGCTGATCCAGCACATTCCCGACAGCGTCGCCGACGCGCTGGCGCATGAGCAGCCGAACCCGCGCGACGAGCCGGGCCACGTCGTGGCGGTGACGCCCGGCAGCCGGCTGGCGGCGATCGTCGGCGCGGCGACGATGTCGGTGAACTCGTCGCATCACCAGGCGGTGCGCGATCCCGGGCCCGGCGTCCAGGTCAACGCGGTGGCGCCGGATGGCGTGGTCGAGGGCGTCGAGGACCCGAGCCGCCGCTTCTGCCTCGGCGTGCAGTGGCACCCCGAGTTCCTGATCGATCCGGGCGACCGGCGGCTGTTCGAGGCGCTGGTGGCGGCGGCACGCGGATGACAGAGGAGGCTGGCGGCGACGTCGAGGAGGGCGCGCGTGGCGAGCGGGTGGCGAAGTACCTGGCTCGGGCCGGCGTCGCGTCGCGGCGGGATGTCGAGCGGATGATCGAGGCGGGGCGGGTGCGGCTGAACGACGCCCGCGTGACCCACCCGGCCACCTTCGTCACCGAGGCCGACGTGGTGCGGGTCGACAATGCGGTGGTCGCGGCACCCGGCCGCACCCGGCTGTTCCGCTACCACAAGCCCGAGGGCCTGGTGACGACGCACAAGGACCCGGAGGGCCGGCCGACGGTGTTCGACAAGATGCCGCCCGGGTTGCCGCGGGTGATCAGCGTCGGGCGGCTCGACCTCAACTCCGAGGGGCTGCTGCTGCTCACCAATGACGGCGAGCTGGCGCGTCAGCTCGAGCTGCCGTCGAACGGCTGGATCCGGCGCTACCGCGTCCGGGTGCACGGCATGGTCGACGAGCGCCACCTGCGGATGCTCGCCGAGGGGGTCACGGTGGAGGGCGTAAGCTACGGGCCGATCGAGGCCGGGCTTGACAGCTACAAGGGGGCGAATGCCTGGCTCACCGTGGCGTTGCGCGAAGGCCGCAACCGCGAGGTGCGGCGGGTGATGCAGCATCTCGGCCTGCACGTCACGCGGCTGCTGCGCACCGCCTACGGACCGTTCCAGCTCGGCAACCTGACGCGGGGCAGCCTGGAGGAGGTGCCGCCCAAGGTGTTGCGGGAGCAGGTCAGGGATAGGAAGGCCAGGGGCGTTGCCCCTGGACCCCATTAAAGGCGGAGCCTTTAAAATCCAGTCATTGATGTTGGCGGGGTAGTGCGGATCATCGCCGGACGGCTGCGCGGGACGGCGCTGGTGGCGCCGGCGGGGGCGGGCACGCGGCCGACGGCGGAGCGGGTGCGTCAGGCGCTGTTCGACACGCTGGCGCATGCCGCCTGGGGCGGGCGGGCGCTGTTCGAGGGGGTGGCGGTGCTGGACGGTTTCGCCGGCACCGGGGCGCTCGGGCTGGAGGCGCTGTCACGCGGGGCAGCGCGGGCGAGCTTCATCGAGAGCGACCGTGGGGCCTTGGCGGCGCTGCGCGCCAACGTCGCCCGCTGCCGGGCGGACGCCACGGTGATTGCGGCCGATGCCTGTCATCCGCCGCCCGGCACGCCCTGCGGCCTAGTGTTTCTCGACCCGCCCTATGGCCGCGCGCTGGTGAGCCAGGCTCTCACGGCGCTGGAGCACGCCGGGTGGCTCGCGCCGGGCGCGGTGCTGGTGAGCGAGACCGCGGCCGACGAGCCGCTGGCCCTAGCTGGGACGCTCCTGGATGACCGGCGGCATGGTGCGGCGAGGGTGCGGATCTGGCGGTTGGACGGAGCGCCCGAGGTCCCGCCAGCATCATCTACAAAGCCGTAGGTGTCGTACGAGGTGAAATACCGCAAGATTACAGGTGGATCAGGTATAGCGAGCAGTACAGGCAACTGCCCCACTCGTTCGAGCATAGTCGTGCATTTTCAATGGGTTAAGGAAATCTTGCCTATAGCAAGATTTCCAGCACCGCTACGGAGAGCGCTCAACCGAGAGGATTGCTAGCACAATCGGAGCGTCGTCCCACTCGTGTCGGGGTCTGGGGCCGCGGCCCCGTCGTGCGAATGCACGCTAGCGCGTGACCGGTCCAGGGCGGAGCCCTGGCCTTCCTACCCCGTCGCCATCAAAGCCGCGTAGCGCGCCACATGGGCCAAGATCGTCTGCCGGCGCAGTGATGTGGCCGTGGCGGCGTCGTCGCGGCGGAGGGCGATGCCGCGCCACAGGGCGAGGTCCAGGCGCGAGCGTTCGTCGAGCAGGGCGAGCGTCGCGGCATCGAGCTGCCGGTCGAGCGGGGTGCGCTGCGGCTCGGGCATGTCGGCGGTTTCGTTCAGGCGCCGGCAGGTGACCTCGCGGCCGAGCCAGGCGGCGAGGCGCGGCACGACGGGACCTTCGACGATCTCGGCCAGCGCGAAGCCGTCCAGCCGTCGGCGCGCCTCGCGCAGCAGCTCGGCGTCGTGGGCCGGGTCGATGAAGCCGCCCGCCGGCACCATCGGGTTGGGCCACAGCAGCATGCGCAGCGTCACGTTGTCGGTCTGGGCGGCGAGCTGCGGCTCGGCGATGAACTCGCGGAGCGGGCGGCGGGCCTGGCGCACGACGTCGCCCCAGCGTCCCCAGCCGGCGAGCGCGTCGTCCTGCTGCTTGCGCCAGAACATCCAGTGCGAGAGCAACCGGGAGACCGGCTCGCGCAGCACCGTGACCAGCTGCGCGCCCGGATAGGCGGCGCGCAGCGTGGTCAGCGCGAAGTGGCCGCAGACCAGGGTTTGGGCGCGCGGCATCGCTTCGGGCGCGTCGTAGATCTCGGCGCGCTGCTCGGCGCCGAGCGTGGCGAAGCCGTCAAAGCCGCCGAACAGCACGTGGTCAAAGCCGCGCACCACGACGTCGGCGGGCGTGGCGCCCGGGGCGTCGCCGCCGAGCGCCTGGCGCAGGCTGACGGCGAGCGCGGTGCCGGCGGCCTTCGGAACGTGCATGAAGCAGAGGCGCCGTGCCGGGTCGTAGCGCGCCGCTGCCGCGGCAAGCGCCGCCGCCTGCGCGCGGCGCCGCCCGGGGCGAAAGCCTAGCATGCCGTCACCCGCTTCACCGGCGCCATGGTCGCTCTACAGCTGGCGCGGCCGCGCAGCGCCAGCAGCAAGCCGCCCGCCGCCACCGCCGCGCCGAGCACCGGCAGCGCGCCGTAACCGAAGCCCGCCGTCAGAGCGAGGCCGCCGAGCCCCGCGCCGAGGGCGTTGCCGAGGTTGAAGGCGCCCTGGTTCAGGGTCGAGGCGAGGTTCGGCGCGTCCACCGCGGCATGCACCACCCATAACTGCAGCGGCGAGACCAGGGCGAACGCCAGCGCGCCCCACAACGTCAGCACGACGACCATCGCCCAGCGGGCGTCCCTGACCATCGCCGGCTGGGCATAGCGCAGCATCGACGGCTCGGCGCGGCTGACGAGCGCCATCACCAGCAGCACGGCGATCAGCCCGACGAGACTCCAATGCACGGCGCCAAGCAGGTTGCGGTCGGCGAGACGGCCGCCAATCAGGTTGCCCAGCGTCAGCCCGACGCCGACAGCGAGCAGCGCCCCGGTCACGCCGTGCGGGGTGAAGCCGACCTGCCGCTCGAGCAGCGGCGTGATGTAGGTGAAGACGCTGAACAGGCTGACCGAGGAGACGCAGGAGACCAGCATCGGCAGCAGCACCGGCCAGCGCCCCAGGGCGCGGAACTCGGCGACGATGCGGCTGCGCGGCGGCTCGATCCCGCGCGGCACGTAGGCGGCGATCGCGATCCATGCGGCAATGCCGATCAGCACCACGGCCATGAACGCCGCCCGCCATCCCGCCGCCTGCCCCAGCGCGGTGCCGAACGGCACGCCGAGCACGTTGGCGAGCGTGAGCCCGGTGAACATCAGCGCCACCGCCTGGCCTCGGCGCCCGGCCGGCGCCACCTCGCCGGCGACGATGGCGCCGATGCCGAAAAAGGCGCCGTGGGCGAACGCGGTGACGATCCTGGCGGCCAGCAGCAGCGCGTAGCTCGGCGCCAGCGCGCAGCCGGCATTGCCGACGATGAAGATCGCCATCAGCGCCAGCAGCGTCGACTTGCGCGGCAGCCCGGCAGTCGCCACCGCCATGATCGGCGCGCCGACCACGACGCCGAGCGCGTAGCCGGTGACCAGCAGCCCGGCGCGCGGCACGCTGACGGCAAAGCTCGCCGCCACCTCGGGCAGCAGGCCCATGATGACGAACTCGGTGGTGCCGATGCCGAACGAGGCAACCGCCAGGGCGAGGGTGGGACGCGTCAACATCGGCTATGCCCCTGAGACCTTCGCAGTGCAGCATGCATCGGGCGGCGGCTCAGGGCAAAGGAAGGCCAGGGGCGAGCGAGGCATGCCTCGCGCCCCTGGACCCCATTAAAGGCGGAGCTTTAAAATCCCTTTGTTGGTCATGTCGCACTCCAAACGGATGGGGTCTGGGGCCGCGGGCCCCAGCGAGGTCCAGGAGCAGAGCTCCTGGCCTTCCTTAAGTCCGGCTATCCACCAGAACGCCCCCACGCTGGTGCCCGGCGAGACTGCGGCGGCGCAGCGCGGCGAGCAGGCGGGCGAGCAGCGAGCGGTCCGGCCAGATCGGGCGCAGCATCTCGGCGAGCAGCGCCGGGTCCTCGACGGGGATGTCCTGGAAGCAATCGGTGAGCCGGGCATCGTGGCTGTCCGCCCGCTGGGCGGTGGGGAAGTGCGCGACCAGGTCGCCGGCCGGCAGCCGCTCGGGCGGCGGGCACGGCATGCCGGAGAACAGCGTGGCGGCGGCGGCGACCAGGTCGCGGGCGACGCCGGCGCGCGGGTCGAGCCGGATGTTGGCGAGCGGCGTCAGGCGTGGATTAAGCTCGACCAGCAGCGCCCGGCCGGTCGCGGCCTCGACGACGAAGTCGAGGCCGTGGAAGCCGTTCAGGCCCAGCGCCGCGGCGATGCGGCGCGCCGCGTCGATCAGCTCCGGGCGCTGCACCAGGCGCACGATGGTCGCCGGCCCGCGCTCGCTCTCGACCTTCACCGCCTCGCAGCACAGCGCCGCCAGCACCCGACCGTCCAGGCAGAGCATCGCCAGATCGCCTGGCCAGCCCTCGATATAGGCCTGGACGCTGACGCGCGGCCCGCGCGCCTCGCCCGGGCGATGGCGGCGGCGGCCCAACCAGTCGGCGAGCCAGAACGGGTCGCGGTCGACGGCCAGGCGCTTGAGCGACTTTGCGCCGTTCAGCCAGCTCTTCAACTCGGCGAAGGCGGCCTGGGCCGCCGGCCGGTCGTGCACGACGCGCACGCCGCCGCCGCCCCAGGCGCCGTCCACCTTCAGCACCCAGGGCGGCGGATGGGCGCGGGTCCAGGCGTCGAGCGCCGCGGTGCAGGGCAGCGCCGTATCGTCGGGGACGGCGCAGCCGAGCCGGCGGGCGAGCTCGATGAAGGCGACGCGCGAGCCGGTGACGGCGAAGCCCTCGGGGGCGCCGAGCGAACGCTCCACCAGCGCCCGCTCGGCCGGCGTTCCCTGGCGGTGCAGGCGGTGCAGCTGGTTGACCGACCGGTCGTCGGCCGGGATCACGCTCGACGCGCCGCTGTCGCCGATGGCGGCGGAGAGCGCCCGCAGCGGGTCGAAGGCGGAATGCTCGAACAGGCGGACGTCGGTGAGCACGCGCCCGGGATGCGACGGCGGGCTGAGCAGCGCCACCGTGCAGCCGTGCCGGGCGAGCAGCTGGGCGAAGCGCGCCAGGGTCGGCCACCAGCAGGTGGTGACCAGAAGCACCGGGCCGGGTCTGAGCGAGGCGACTGGAGCGTGCTGACGTGCGGCCTGAGGATCGGAGGCACGAGAGAATTGTTCGATCACACCGGGCGCCGCAGGTAAGCCGACAGTCTCACCACACGGCGAGGTGAAATCAACTGGTTGTGCGGCGGCGAGCGTCTCCCAATTTGTGCCACAGCCTTGATCCATGCATGCGGGTGACGGGCGTTAGATGGAGAGGCCGATGCAAGACGTCGTCGTGGTCGGCGCTGGTCCCTACGGACTGTCGATCGCTGCCCACCTGGCCACACGGCCGGTGCGCATGCGGGCGTACGGGACGCCGATGCAGACCTGGCGCACCGCCATGCCGGCCGGCATGCACCTGAAATCGCACGGCTTCGCTTCCACCCTGTATGATCCCGCGGGGCGGTTTCCGCTGTCGGCCTACTGTCGCGAGCACGGCATCGCGTATGCCGATGCCGACCTGCCGGTCGCCTGCGGCACCTTCACCGACTATGGCCTGGAGTTCGCCAGGCGGCACGTGCCGATGCTGGACGAGCGCTCGATCACGGCGCTGCGCGCGTCGACGCAGGGGCCGGCCAAGCGGCCCGGCTTCGAGGTCGAGTTCGCCGACGGCGAGGTGGTGCAGGCGCGTCAGGTGGTCTGCGCCGTCGGCATCACGCATTACGCCCACGTCGCTCCGGTGCTGGCCGGATTGCCGCCGCACCTGCTGTCGCACTCGTCGGACAACCACGACCTGTCGCGGTTCGCCGGCCGGACGGTGGTGGTGGTCGGCGGCGGCGCCTCGGCGGCGGACTGTGCGGCGCTGCTCTCCGAGGCGGGCGCCGTGACCCACCTCGTCACCCGCGGCGCGGCGCTGCGCTTTCACGCGCCGCCGGCGCCACGCAGCCGGCGCGAGCGGATGCGCTCGCCGCTCAGCACGATCGGCACCGGCTGGAAGTCGATGTTCTATGCCCGCGCGCCGCACCTCTTCCACGCCATGCCGAGCCAGGTCCGGGTCGACATCACCCGCCGCCATCTGGGCCCGGCACCGTGCTGGTTCGTGCGCGATCAGGTGGAGAGCGCGGTCGACGTTCGCACGACGACCAGCGTCACCGGGGTCTCCGCTCGCGGCGACCGGGCGGTGCTCGAGCTGGAGGGACCGGACGGCGCCGCCACGCTCGCCGTCGACCACGTCGTCGCCGCGACCGGCTACCGGGTCGACCTCGGGCGACTGCCGTTCCTCGATCAGGGGCTGCTCGCCCTCGTCGGCATCGAGCACGGCATGCCGACGCTGTCGAACCGTTTCGAATCGACCGTGCCGGGGTTGTATTTCGTCGGGCCGCCCGCCGCCAACGCCTTCGGTCCGCTGCTGCGCTTCGCTTGCGGCGCCGGCTTCACGGCCAGGCGGATCACGCAGGCCGTCGCGTGACGCAGCGTTCGGGCGCACGCATGACGGAACTGCCACCAGCGTGGCCGTGTTGAACCCCGCATCAGCGCCAGGAGGCATGCAATGGTTGAAGACCAGGTTGAGGGCACCGCTAAAGAGTACATGGGCAAGGCGCAGGGCGCTGCCGGCGACTTGCTCGGCGACAGCAACACGCAGATCAAGGGCAAGATGAACGAGGCCGCCGGCAAGCTGCAGTCCGCCTACGGCGACGTGGCGGACCAGGCCGGCGACATCGCCGCCGAACTCGGCGACCGCATCAAGTCGCAGCCGCTGGTGGCGGTGCTGATCGCCGGTGGGCTGGGCTACCTGCTGGGCCGCATCGCGCGCAGCTGATCACTCGGCGCGCCGGATGATGGACGACGCGTCGTCCGGCATGCTGTTCACCATCGGCTATCAGAGCACCACGGTCGCCTGCCTCGTGCGGGCGCTCGCCGCCTCGCGCGTCGCCGTCCTGGCAGACGTTCGCGCCATTCCGCAGTCGCGCAAGCTCGGCTTCAGCAAGCATGGCCTGGCCGCGACGCTCGCCGCCGCCGGCATCGAGTATGCGCATTTTCGGGCGCTCGGCACGCCCAAGGAGGGGCGGATCGCGGCACGGCATGGCGACGTCGCGACGTTGGCGCGAGTCTATGCCGACCACCTTGCCGGGGACGCGCCGCAGGCCGCGCTGGCTGACCTCGCCGAGCGCGCGGCCGACCGGCCGACCTGCCTGCTGTGCTTTGAGCGCGACCATCGGATTTGCCATCGCGCCATCATCGCCGAGCGGCTTGCCGCGACCCGGCCGCTCACGATTGTCCATCTCTCGCCCGACTTGGTCTCGCCCGACTTGCCCGCGCCCGACTTGCCCGCGCCCGACTTGCCGGCCGGCTAGCGACGGCCAGACCCGATGCACGTCACGGCAGCCCTTTGAGCGAGCTCGCGAGGCGGCCGCGCGACCTCACCGAGCGCACGCGCAACGCCATGCAGGAGGCGCTGGCGGGCCGGCCTCGATCCCGCTTCTCCTGGCTGCTGTTCGCCGGTCCGGCGGTGGTCGCGTCGGTCGCCTATGTCGACCCGGGCAACTACGCGACCAACATCGAGGCCGGCGCCCGCTTCGGCTACCAGCTGCTGTGGGTGGTGGTGTTGGCCAGCCTGGTCGCGATGCTGTTCCAGTCGATGTCGGCCAAGCTCGGCATCGCCACCGGGCACAACCTCGCCGAGCTCTGCCGCGCCGAGTTCAGCCGCCCGGTCGTGCTGACGATGTGGGTGACGAGCGAGGTCGCCACGATGGCCACCGACCTCGCCGAGTTCCTCGGCGGCGCCATCGGCCTCGCCCTGCTGCTGCACATTCCGCTGCTGGCCGGCATGGCGATCACCGGGCTCGTCACCTATGCCCTGCTGCTCACCGACAGCGCCGGGTTCCGGCCGATGGAGCTGATCATCGGCGGGATGATCGGGCTGATCGGGCTGTGCTACCTGGTCGAAATCCTGCTTGCTCCCCCGGATTGGGGAGCGGCGGCGTTCCATGCCGTCGTGCCGCGGATTGCCGATGGCCACGCGCTCACCCTCGTCGTCGGCATCATCGGCGCGACGGTGATGCCGCACGCGATCTACCTGCATTCCGGCCTCACCCAGGCGCGCGCGCCGGCCAGCGGCGAGGCCGACCGCCGGCGGCTGATCCGCTACTCCAACCGCGAGACCTTGGTCGCGCTCGGCTTCGCCGCCCTGGTCAACATCGCCATGGTGCTGATGGCGGCGCGGGTCTTCCACCAGGGCCATCCTGAGGTCGCCGAGATCCAGACCGCCTACACCACGCTCGGGCCGCTGCTCGGCGCCGGCGCGGCGGCGGTGTTCCTGGTCTCGCTCATGGCGTCGGGCATCTCGAGCTCGGTCGTCGGCACGCTGGCCGGGCAGCTGGTGATGCAGGGGTTCATCCGCACCCGCCTGCCGATCTGGCTGCGTCGCCTCGCCACCATGGCGCCGGCCTTCGTCGTCGTCGCGCTCGGCTACAACGCGACGACAAGCCTGGTGATCAGCCAGGTGGTGCTGAGCCTGACCCTGCCGATCCCGCTGGTGGCGCTCACCCTGCTCAGCAGCCGGGCCTCGGTGATGGGTCCGCTGACGGCGCCGCGCTTCGTCACGTTCGGCGCCTGGTCGGCGACGGCGCTGGTGAGCGGGCTCAACGTCGTGTTGATCGTGCAATCGGTCTGAGGCGGGCAGAGGTTCTTTTTTGCAAAAAAAAACAAAAAACTCTTATCCGTTCAGAGTGTGTCGGCGGTCAGGATTCTGATCGGGAAAGAGTTTTTGCTGCTTTTTTCAGAAAAGAAGCGCTGCCTTTCTTCTGCTGGCGCAGCGATACTCTTGCCTTGGCGAAAGCCTCCGCATCAAGGTGCGGCATGCCTCACTTCAAGCACGAGTCGCGGCATGGGGGCCGTGTGGCCGGCGTGGACGAGGTCGGCCGGGGGCCGCTGGCGGGCCCGGTGCTGGCCGCCGCCGTCGTGTTCTCGCGGCGCGTGCCGCGGCGGCTCGCCGGCCTGATCAACGACAGCAAGGCGCTCACCGCCGCTCAGCGCGAGTCGGCGTTCGCGGCGCTGCGCGCGCATGAGCATGTGGAGATCGGCGTCGGCGCCGCCTCCGTCGGCGAGATCGTGCGGCTGAACATCCTGCACGCCGCCATGCTGGCGATGCGGCGGGCCGTCGCCCGGCTGCCCAGCCTGCCGGACCTCGCCCTGATCGACGGCAATCGGGCGCCGCTGCTGGAGTGCCGGGTGGAGTGCGTGATCGGCGGCGACGCTCAGAGCCTGTCGATCGCCGCCGCCTCGATCATCGCCAAGGTGCTGCGGGATCGGGCGATGACACGGCTACATGCGCGCTTTCCGCAATATGGCTGGCACGAGAACGCCGGCTACGCGACGGCGGCGCACCGCCGCGCGCTGATCGAGCACGGGCCTTGCCATCATCACCGCCCCACCTTTGGCAGCGTTCGCCAGCTGGGCCTGGGGCTCTAGATGATGGGTTTCCAAAGGCCCCCGGCCTTTGGTGGGTCCAGGGCAAAGCCCTGGCCTTCCTTTCGTCTTCCATGAGCTACGACCACGACCTGCCGTTAGACCAGGTCCTGCGCGGCGACTGCATCGAGATGATGCGCATGCTGCCCGCCGCCTCGGTGCACTGCATCTTCGCCGACCCGCCGTATAATCTTCAGCTTCGCGGCGAGCTGCGCCGGCCGGATGACAGCCTGGTGGACGGCGTGGACGACGACTGGGACCAGTTCGAGGATTTCGCCGCCTATGACCGCTTCACCCGCGACTGGCTCGCCGAGTGCCGCCGCCTGCTGCGCAAGGACGGCACGATCTGGGTGATCGGCTCCTACCACAACATTTTCCGCATCGGCGCCATCCTGCAGGACCTCGGCTTCTGGATCCTCAACGACGTGGTCTGGCGCAAGTCGAACCCGATGCCGAACTTTCGCGGCCGGCGCTTCACCAACGCGCACGAGACGATGATCTGGGCGGCGCGCGAGCGGGGCAGCCGCTACCGCTTCAACTACCAATCCATGAAGTCGCTCAACGACGACCTGCAGATGCGCAGCGACTGGCTGATCCCGCTCTGCACCGGCGAGGAGCGCCTGCGCAACGCGCACGGCCTCAAGCTGCACCCCACACAGAAGCCCGAAGCCCTCCTCCACCGCATCCTGCTCGCCAGCACCATGGTCGGCGACGTGATGCTCGACCCGTTCCTCGGCAGCGGCACCTCGGCGGCGGTGGCAAAGCGCCTGCACCGACATTTCGTCGGCATCGAGCGCCACCCGGCCTACGTGGAAGCCGCATGGGGCCGCATACGACGCATGAAGCCGGCCGCACCCGAGGCGATGGAAGCCACGCCCACCCGCCGGGGCGCACCGCGCATCTCCTTCGGCAGCCTGGTCGAGCGCGCGCTTATCGCTCCGGGCGCCATCCTGACCGACCGCCAGCGCCGCGTGGCCGCCACCGTCATGGCGGACGGCACGCTTGCCTGCGGCCCGCATCGCGGCTCCATCCACCAGGTAGGCTCTGCGGTGCAGAACGCGCCCAGCTGCAACGGCTGGATGTTCTGGCACTTCGAAAACAACGGCGCCCTCGTGCTGATCGACACGCTCCGAAGCCGGTAGGGCGGCGCCGGCCCGCTTGCACAAGCCAAGCGCGCGCCCTGGTCCATTCTGCCCGGCGGCGGGTGCTGGCTTCCTTCTTTGCCGCGAAACTCCTACCACCCGACCGCGTCACCCGAGCGGAAGGTCGAACATGTCATTTCCCGTACGCGGCGGAACAGCCGTCATAACCGGCGCCGCTAGCGGCATAGGCGCGGCACTCGCAGCCAACCTCGCCAGGCGCGGCGCGAACCTCGCACTGGCCGACCGCAACGAAGCCGGCCTGGAGACCGTCGCCGCGGCCGCGCGCGCCGCCGGCGTCACCGTAAGCACCCATTTGCTGGACGTAGCCGACCGCCCCGCCCTCGAAGCCCTCCCGGAGGCGGTGCTCGCCAGGCATGACCGTGTCACCATCCTGGTCAACAACGCCGGCGTGGCGCTCGCCGGTGACTTCGCTGACGTGCCGCTCACCGATTTCGAATGGCTTTTCGACATCAATTTCTGGGCGCCCGTCCGCCTCACCAAGGCGTTCATGTATGCGCTCACCCGCGAGAAAGCGGCCCACATCGTCAACATCTCCAGCCTGTTCGGCATCATCGCGCCACCCGGACAGGCGGCATATTGCGCGGCCAAGTTCGCCCTGCGCGGCTTCTCGGAGTCGCTGCGCCACGAGATCCAAGGCAGCAACGTCTCTCTGACGGTGGTCCACCCCGGCGGCATACGAACCGAGATCGCCAACAGCGCCCGCATCCCGCAAGGCATCGATCCGGCGGAGGCCCGTGCCCAGATGCAGGAGTTCAACAAGCTGCTGCGCACCGCGCCGGAGGACGCCGCCGAACAAATCGCTCGTGCGATCGAGACGCGCGCGCCCCGCCTGCTGATCGGGCGTGATGCTCGCATGGCGGAACGTCTGCAGCGCCTGTTTCCGGCAACCTACTGGAAATACATCAGGCGGCAGACCGGAACGGTGGCCAGCCCCAACCGGAAAGTCAGCTGACATGGCCAGCCTGCAAGCCCATTTCCTGGATCTGATGTTCCGAACCCAGATCAAGCCGAAGACGAAAGGCGTCTCGGACGTGCTCGCCGTCCGCCGCACCATGGAACGCGGTTCGCTGCCGGCACCCAAACGCGTCACGTTCAACCCGGACACCGTCGGCGGCATACCGGGCGAGTGGGCACGCGCGACCGGTGCGCAGCCAGTCGCGACGTTGCTCTATCTGCACGGCGGCGGCTATTTCGCCTGCTCCCCGCGCACGCATCGGCCGTTCAGCGGCAGTTATGCGAAGCACGGCTTTGCGGTGTTCGTGCCGGAGTACCGGCTGGCGCCCGAAAATCCGTTCCCCGCCGCTGTCGAGGATGCGGAGGCCGCCTTCCAGGGCTTGGTCGACCTGGGCCACGCGCCGGAAAGCCTGACCGTCTCGGGCGACTCCGCCGGCGGCGGCCTCAGCCTGGCGCTGATGCTCAGCCTGCGTGACAAAGGCGGCCCGCTGCCCGCAGCCGCAGCGCTGTCCTCGCCGTGGACGGACGTCGCCGCAACTGGACCCTCCGTCGTCACCAACGCCAGACGTGACGCCATGTTCTGGGCACCCGGCCTTGTGCGTGGCGGCCAGGCCTATCTCGGCGGCGCCTCCGCCGAGAACCCGATCGCCTCGCCGCACTATGCGGATCTGCACGGACTGCCGCCCCTGCTGGTCCATGTCGGCGAGCGCGAGATCCTTCGCGACGACAGCATCCGCTTGGCCGAGCACGCCCGTGCCGCGGGCGTCGCGATGGAGTTGCAAGTCTGGCCGGTCGTCCCCCACGTCTGGCAGCTTGCGCAGTTTGTCCCCGAAGCGCGTCAGTCCCTGCAAGCGGCCGCCGATTTCCTCAAACGGCACAGCCAGCCGGGGGCGCTGCCCGGGTAATCCGTTACGTAACTTTCCGGAACCCGCGCGCCGAGCTGGTGTTGCTGAGAGCGTCACCACGCTGCAGGAGCTTCCCATGGGTATCATCGCCTGGCTTGTCTTGGGCCTCATTGCCGGCTTCATCGCCAGCAAGATAGTCAACCACACCGGCGCCGGCGTCCTGCTGGACATCGTGCTCGGTATCATAGGCGCCATGGTCGGTGGCTGGCTGTTCTCCACCCTTGGCGCCACGCCGATCACCGGCTTCAATCTCTACAGCATGTTCGTGGCCGTCATTGGCGCGATTGTGGTTCTGGTCATCTACCACGCCCTGTTCGGGCGACGGGCAGCGACCTACTGAGACCGATCACCAAAACACTGCTTCGCCCTGCCGGATGCTCCCATAGGCTCCGGCAGGTCTGGCCGCCTGGCCGAAACTCCTGCCGCGATGTATGATCCCTACGACAACACGCGACGCAAAGATTTTTCCTGAACCGGAATAGCATCGGCCAGTTGTCTAAGGCTTTGGAAGCTCAGTCTATGTCTGCTTTCTATGAATTCGCCGCGACCACCCTGGATGGTGGGGAGACCACCATGGCAGCCTTCCGCGGCAAGGTCCTGCTGGTCGTCAATACCGCCAGCAAATGCGGCTTCACGCCGCAATACACCGGCCTGGAAGCGCTGCAGCAGAAATACGTCAGCCGAGGCTTCGCCGTGCTGGGCTTCCCGTGTGACCAGTTCGGTCATCAGGAGCCGGGCGATGCCGCCGAGATCGCAAATTTCTGCAGCACGAAATACGATGTCAGCTTCCCGATGTTCGCAAAGATTGCGGTGAACGGGTCGCAGGCACACCCGCTCTGGGCCTGGCTGAGGACGGAAAAAACCGGCTTCCTGGGCGGCGCGATCAAGTGGAACTTCACCAAGTT
>CAXUCZ010000021.1:0-16956 GCA_964249675.1 uncultured Acetobacteraceae bacterium
ACATGATGTCAATCAGCGGGATGATCTCTAAACGGCCGCGTCTACGCGGTAGCGCACGACCGCGGTCGCGGCGCCCACGGCAGAGGCGGCGGCCGAATTGATCAAAGGTTCCGACGCGCCGCCGGCCGTGCTGGTGTGGGAGTGTCCGCTCGGCGGCACGCTGCCGGGGATCGCGGCCAGGCGCCCGCGCGGCCCGGACAGGCGCGGCCGGGCGGCGAGCAGGGCGGCGGTGTAGGGATGGCGTGGGGCCGCGAACAGGGCGCTCGCGGGCGCGGTCTCGACCACGAGGCCGGCGTACATGACGCAGACGCGGTCGGCATAGCCGGAGATCACGCCCAGATCATGGGTGATCAGCAGCACCGCCATGCCGCGCTCGCGCCGCAGCCGGGAGATCAGGTCCAGGACCTGGCGCTGCACCGTGACGTCGAGCGCGGTGGTCGGCTCGTCGGCGATCAGCAGCGCCGGGTCGGCGGCGAGCGCGATAGCGATCATCACCCGCTGGCGCAGGCCGCCCGAGAGCTCGTGCTGATACTGCGCCAGCCGCCGCTCGGGCGCGCCGATGCCGACTAGGGCGAGCAGCTCGCGCACCCGCGCGGACAGGGCGGCGCCGCGCAGCCCGGTGTGCAGGCGCACCGCCTCGGCGATCTGCCAGCCGACGGTGAAGGTCGGGTTGAGGCTGCTCATCGGCTCCTGGAAGATCATGCCGATGCGGCTGCCGCGCAGCGCCTGCAGGCGGCGGCGGGACAGGCTGCCGACAACCTCGTCCTCGAAGCGGATCGTGCCGCCGGCGACGCGGGTGGGCGGCTCAGGCAGCAGCCGCAGCACGGAAAGCGCCGTCACGCTCTTGCCGCAGCCGCTCTCGCCGACCAGGCCCAGTATCTCGCCGGCGCCGAGCGAGAGCGACACGTCGTCGAGCAGGGGGATCGGTGCGCCAGCGCTGGCGACTTCGACTCGGAGGCGGTCAATCTCCAGGAGTGAAGAAAGGCCAGAGGCTCTGCCTCTGGACTCCGCCGGGGCCTGAGGCCCCAGACCCCCATCAACGAAAGAATCGGTTTCCAAGGGCCGTCGGCCTTTGGTGGGGGCCAGGGGCAAAGCCCCTGGCCTTACGCCACTCATTCGAAGACAACTCTTGGCAGGTAGAACGCAACAAGCCAGTTCGGCGCGTCGACGATGGCGCTGATGCGCAAATCGCCGCAGACGCTGCACAGCATGTAGGCGTCGACCGCGCTCATGCCGCGCGTTCTGCCGAGCCGGTCGATCATGTCGGTGAGCGCGTCGCGCGCGTTCTGCATCAGGTCGGGTCCGATGCCCGTCGTCACCTCGTAACCCTTGGCGTCGAGATGGCGGGTGACCGGGCCGGGCAGGACGGCCTGCGGGCAGCGGGGTGCGGCGCTCTTCAGCAGGCTGAAGGTGAGGGTGATCTGCATCGGGCTCTCGATCGCGGTCCCGCAGACCTCGCCGTCGCCCTGGGCGGCATGGGTGTCGCCGACCGAGAACAGGCCGCCTGCAACCTCGACGGGCAGGATGAGCTCGGCGCCGACGGACAGGTCGCGCAGGTCCATATTGCCGCCGACGCGGCGCGGCGGGACGATGCTGTGCAAACCCGGCGCGGCCGGCGCGACGCCGATGGTGCCGCAGAACGGCTTGAGCGGCACCCGCGCCATCCTGCCGTAGGCGGCGGGGGCGAGCGACGCCGCGTCATAGGTCCAGAGGTGCAGGGCCGGATCGGGGAACTGGTCGGCGAGCAGGCCGAAGCCGGGAATGTTGGCGGTCCAGCCCCAGCCGGAGGGGATGAACGACTCGATGCGGACGGACAGGGCGTCGCCGGGCTCGGCGCCGTCGATGAAGATCGGGCCGGTGACCGGGTTGATGCGCGTGAAATTAAGGCTGCGCAGGGTGGCCAGCGTGGCGGTCGGCGAGAGTTGGCCGCCGGAGCTGTCGACGGTCTCGATGGTGACGGTCTCGCCTGGAGCGACATGCAAGACCGGGGGCAGCGCGTTGTCCCAACCCTGATGGTGTTGGTGGGCGTGCAGCGTGTGCCCAGGATGCGCGTGCGTGTGGGCGTGACTATTTTCCATCGGTGACCCAGACGTAGGCGTAGTTGATCGGCGTGTAGATCGGGTCGGTGAGCAGGGCGTCCGAGCCGGTGAGGCGACGGCTCTTCAGCACGTAGTAGCGGGTGTTCAGGATCGGCACCCAGGGTGCGTCCTGCATGATCTTGGCGAAGATGCCGCGCCAGGCGGCCAGGCGCTCGCCGGCGCGCGCCGGCTCGGCGATCGCGTCCGCGGCGACGGCGGCGCGATCGAGGTCGCGATTGCAATAAAACGGCCAGTTCCAGCCGCCGGGCAAAGCGCTGCCGCAGGACAGCGTCGGCGTGTAGAAATCCGACGGGTCGGGAAAGTCGTCCACCCAGGCGTCGCCGCCGGACCACACCAGCGGCGCGCCGCCCGGGGAGCCGGCGGCGGCGTTCACCGTCTGCAGCGCCTGCATGCGCAAGTCGGCCTTGATGCCGACCGCGGCGAGGTCCTGCTGGATCGCCTGCGCGATGCGCGGGTGCGGGTCGGTGTTGACGGAGTAGAGCGTCGTTGCGAACCCGTCCGGATACCCGGCCTGCGTGAGCAGCGCCCGCGCCTCGTCGGGGTTGTAGTCGTAGCCGCGGTCGGCCGGGTCGTAGCCCGGCATGCCGGGCGGCAGCACCTGGCCGGTCGCCAGGTCGCGGCTGTTGAGCAGCTTGACGATACGCGCCTTGTTGATCGCGTGCTCGAGTGCGAGACGCACCCGCAGATCGTCGAACGGCTTCTGGCCGACCTTGATCGCGAGGTAATTCGTCTCGAGCTTCTGGCCGTGAATGATCTGGCCCTGCAACGACGGGTCGTGCATCACCTCGATGAATTTGGCCGGTGGAATGTCGTCCCCGAGCACGTCGAGGTCGCCATGCTGCAGCTGCAGCAACTCGGTCAGCGGCTCCTGGCCGATCTCGACGACGAGGCGGTCGAGATGCGGGATGTTGGGCTCGAAGTAGTGCGGGTTGCGGTGCAGCGTGAGGCGGCTGCCCGGCTGCCACTCGTCCAGCATGAACGCGCCGGTGCCGACCGGATGGCGGCCGAAATCATTGCCCGGCCGCTCCACCTCCTCGCGCGGCACGGCGGCGGCGAAGTTGAGCGCCACCGCCTGCAGGAACGGCGCGCTCGGATGCGACAGCCGGATCACCAGCGTCGCCGGGTCGGGCGCTTCGAGGCCGGCGACGTGGTCGGCGCGGCCGTGCAGGTAGGCGTCGTAGCCGTCGACGGCGGCAAAGAACGCCAGGCCGGGGCTCGCCGTCTTCGGCGTCATCACCCGGGTCAGCGAGTAGACGAAGTCCTGCGCGACCAGCGGCCGGCCGTTCTGGAAGGTGACGCCGGGGCGCAGCTTGAAGGTGTAGACGAGGTTGTCGGGCGAGACGGTGTAGCTGGACGCCAGCATCGGGCGCAGCGTGGTGGTGCCGGGCACGTAGTCGAGCAGGCAGTTGAAGATCGAGCGGATGATCGGCCAGTTGTTGTTGTCGTAGCCGATCGCCGGATCGAGCGTCGCCATGTCGTCGCGAAACGCGATCGTCATGTGGCCGCCCTGGAGTGGCGCAGCCGCAACAAGCAAAAAGAAGGCAAGGGCTTTGCCCTTGACCCACCAGGGGCCAGCGGGCCCCTGGACCCCGTTACTGATGGATTTTAGAGGCTCCGCCTTTAATGGGGTCAAGGGGCAAAGCCCCTTGCCTTCTGTCTTGGATCGACCAACGGCGCGAGAAGATCGACGAGCAGATTGGCGCCGACCACGGCGACTGCGGCGAGCAACGTTACTGCCATGATCACAGGGATATCGATTTGCTGGATCGCCTGCCAGGTGAGCTGGCCGATGCCGGGCCAGCCGTAAACGCTCTCCACGATCACCGCGCCGGACATGAAAGCGCCGATGTCGAGCCCGACCATGGCGAGCACCGGCATGATCGCCGGCCGCAGGGCATGGATGAGCACGACGCGCGCGGCGGAGGCGCCCTTGGCGCGAGCGGTGCGGACATAGTCCTCGTCGAGCGTGCCGGCGAGGCTCTCGCGCATCATCCGCGAGTACCAGCCGCCGCCGAGCAGGCCCAGCGTGGCGGCGGGCAGCACCAGGTGGGAGAGGCCGCCATAGCCGCCGATCGGAAACCAGCCGAGCCAGGCGCCGAAGATGGTCAGCAGCAGGATGGCGACGACGAATTGCGGCACCGAGACGCCGAGAAAGGAGAACAGCATCACGCCGCGGTCGGTGGCGCTGCCGCGCCGTGTCGCCGCCAGGATACCGGCCGGGATGCCGAGCAGCAGCTCGGCGACGATGGCGCCGAGCAGCAGCCACAGGGTTGCCGGCAGGCGGCCGGCGATCAGCGTCGTGACCGGGCTGCGCTGGACGTAGGAGCGGCCGAGGTCGCCATGCAGCAGGCGCCAGAGGTAGCCGCCGAACTGCGCCAGCACCGGCCGGTCGAAGCCCATCTCATGGCGCACCAGCGCGACCGTCTCCGCCGTCGCCGCGCGTCCGGCAACCGCCCGTGCCGGGTCGGCGGGGACCAGATAGAGCAGCGCGAAGGTGAGCGCGCAGACGCCGAACAGCACCAGTATTGAGTGGCCGAGGCGCCGCGCCGCCAGCCGCATCATCGGCGCAGCGCCCGCGGGTCGAGCCGGTCACGCAGCGCGTCGCCGAGCAGGTTGCACGACAGCGCCAGTGCGACGATCAGCACCGCGGGGCAGAACACGAGCCAGGGCGCCGAGGTGAGATAGGTCTGGTTCTCGAAGATGATGTTGCCCCAGGACGGCGTCGGCGGCCGCACCCCGATGCCGAGATAGGACAGCGTCGCCTCGAGCAGCACCGTGGTCGCCACGCCGAGCGTCGACCACACGAGGATCGTCGGCACCAGGTGCGGGATGATGTGTCGCGCCAGGATCCGCAGCGGCCCGGCGCCGAGGCCGCGCGCGGCGGTGACGAAGTCGCGCGCCGCCAGGGTGCGGGTCTCGGCGTAGATCACGCGGGCGATCTGCACCCAGTTCACCATCGCGATCACCAGGGCGACGATGAGCAGCGAGGGCTGCAGGATGGCGGCGAGCGCGATCGCCAGCAGCAGCGCCGGAAAGGCCATCATCAGGTCGGTGAAGCGCATCAGCACGGCGGCGACCGCACCCTGCATGAAGCCGGCGACGACGCCGACCAGGGTGCCGAGCGCCACCGCGACGCCGTTCGCCAGCAGGCCGATCAGCAGCGAGGTGCGGGCGCCCCAGATCAGCCGCGACAGCAGGTCGCGGCCGAGCAGGTCGGTGCCGAGTAGGAACCGCGCGCCGGGCGGCAGCGGGCCGCCGTCGTCGCTGATGCCGTCGGCGAATTGCAGGTCGGGCGAGAACGGGGCGAGCCAGGGGGCGGCGAGGGCGGCGCCGACGATGAGCGTCAGCATCAGGCCGCCGGCAAGGGTCAAAGCGTAAGGTCGGAGCAGGGCAGTGCGGATGGCGGTGGTTCCCGTCGCTGCCCGGACGGCGGGCGTCGTACTGTAGGGGCGCGATGGCCGGCGGGGAAGGCGGAGGCTGGCTCGGTTGAAACCGCGCCGGGGCGGCAGCTTTTGGTTCGGAGGACCGGCAGGAGGGGGGACGGAGATGGCCAAGCAGGGCAGCGCGCAGAAGGCGATCGTCGAGCGGGTGATGCACGAGTTCAAGGAGGGCGAGCTCGACAGCAGCGCCGGCGACACGGTGCGCAATCCCAAGCAGGCGATTGCCATCGCGCTGAGCGAGGCCGGCGCGTCAAACCGCCAATCTCTCGAACAGAACAGCAAGCGTCTGGCCAAAACCAAGGACGCCGAACGCACCGGCCAAACCGCTCAGGCCCGTCGCGAAACCCGCGCCGAGCTCTACAAGCAGGCCATGCGCGAGAATATCGCGGGACGGTCAAAGATGACCAAAGCCGAGCTGCAACGCGCGCTCAAGTCATAGAATAGCCCCGGAGGATGTCGTCCCGGCGCGCGCCGATGCCCGAGACGGGTTTTCTAACCGCCCGGGCAGCGCCTGAGCGCCGCGCGCCATCTACGCGTAGCCGCGAGCCAGACACAGGTGCAGCACGTCGATCGCGACCACCACCCGCGACGAAAAGCTGATGCCGGCCGGCATCATGCGCCTGGTGACTCGCCTGGCCGTGACGGCAAGGGCGAGCAGACCGGTTGCCGGTAACAGGCTGAACGCCAGCCAGCGCGGCGCGAACCAGGTCGGCTTGTCGTCCAGGCCCCACTGCATCGGCAACGCGCCCTCGCCCGGCCAGCGTGTCCATCCCAGGACGGCCAGGCCGACCAGGACGATGGCGGCGACGAGCGAAATCCGATCGGCCATGGTCATGTCTACCATGCTGAGCTGCGTCGTGTGCCGTCGTTCCGTGATTTCGGCGCCGCTCCGGCCGAGACATACCGGATCGCCTAAAAAGGCGGTCGGCAGCGGCTGCCGCGTCCACTGCATGCCGCATACCACAATTGCGCCTGTATCCAGATTGTTGCACCGCACCTACAAGGACGTCGCAGAACGCCCCGCGCCGGGGCAATCCGGCTGAGGGGCTTGCGCGTCATGCTGTACGACATCTACCAGGCGCAAGCCGACATGAGCCAGCCAATGCGCCGGCTGAGCCGCAGCTTCGCCGGTCTGATGCAGGCCATGCCGGGCATGCACGACAACAGCCTGCTGCTGCGCAATCTCACGGCGACCCTGGACCTGCTGGCGGACGCCGAGATCACCCACGTTCGCCCTGCTTTCGGCATCGATAGCGTTCGGGTCGGCAACCGCATGGTTCCCGTCATCGAGGAAGTCGCCACCGCCTCGCCGTTCTGCTCGCTGCTGCACTTCCGCAAGGATTTCGGGCGTGAGGAGGACGGCATGGCGCCGCAGCCGCGGCTGCTGATCATGGCGCCGATGTCGGGGCATTTCTCCACTCTGCTGCGCGGCACGGTGCGGACGGCGCTGGCCGACTACGACGTCTACATCACCGACTGGCACAACGCGCGGGACGTCCCTCTCGCCGCCGGCCGCTTTGGGCTCGACGAGTTTGTGGGCGAGCTGCGCCGTCAGATGTCGCATGACGGGGGCGGCTTTCACGTGCTCGCGGTGTGCCAGCCGGCGGTGCCGGCGCTGGCCGCCGTCGCGCTGATGGCGGCGGACGAGGACCCGGCCGAGCCGCGCTCCGTCACCCTGATGGCCGGGCCGGTCGACACCAGCATCGCGCCGACCGACGTGGACAAGCTTGCCAGCGACCACGACCTCGGCTGGTTCGACCAGAACCTGGTGACCCGGGTGCCATGGCGGTTCAAGGGCGCGTTCCGCCGCGTCTATCCCGGCTTCCTGCAGCTCACCGCCTTCATCTCGATGAACGCCGACCGCCACGCGCACAAGCATTGGGATCATTTTGAGAACCTGATCCGCGGCAACGGCGAAAGCATCGCCGCGCATCGCGCCTTCTATAACGAATATCTGTCGGTGATGGACATGCCGGCGGAGTTCTACCTCGAGACGCTGGACCGGGTGTTCATCCGCCAGGACCTGGCGCGCGGCGACCTGATGGTTGATGGCCGCCGGGTCGAGCTCGGCCGCATCCGCAAGCCGGGGCTGCTCACCATCGAGGGAGCGCTGGACGACATCTGCTCGCTCGGCCAGACGAGTGCGGCGCTGACGCTGTGCTCCGGCATTCCAGACGGGCGCAAGTGGGGCTACGTGCAGGAGGGGGTCGGTCATTACGGCGTCTTCAACGGCACGCGCTGGCAGACCGGGATCTACCCGCAGATGCAGCGTCTGATCGCCGCCAATGAAGGCGCCTGAAGCCCGCCCGGGCACACCCACCTCAATCAAGCGACAGGCAGCGCTTTTTGTCCTGCCCGTCCGGAGTTCGGCCTTGCGCATTGTCCTCTCGACCGCGGCCGCGATGTGCGCGCTCGCGACCGCCGCTCAAGCGGCACCGTTCTCGTTCGACAGCGCGCCGGGCCAGCTGCCCAAGATCGTGCAGCCGACCGCCTACACGATCGACCTAGCGCTCGACGTGGGCGCCGCCACCTTCACCGGGCGCGAGGACGTCGCGGTCACCGTTCGTCAGCCGACCGACACGATCGTGCTGAACCAGGCCGGGCTTGCTATCGCCGGCGCCACCCTCGATGGCAAGCCGCTCGCGGTCAGCGAGGACCAGCACGCCCAGACAGCGACGCTCAAGCTCGCCGCCGCTGCGGCCGCGGGTCCGCACGCGCTGCACGTCGACTATGCCGGCCCCATTCCGCAGACGCCGGCCGGCCTCTACCTCGACGACTACAAGGCGGCAGGCGACCGGGCGGGAGGCGCTGCGCACCGCATGGTGGTGACGCAGTTCGAGGTCGGCGACGCACGGCGGATGTTTCCCGGCTGGGACGAGCCGGCCTTCAAGGCGACCTTCACCCTCAACGTGACGCTGCCGGACGACCTCGCCATTCGCGCCAACATGCCGGAGGCGAGCCGCAGCGCCGCCGGTCCGGGGCGGGTGCGGGTGAGCTTTCCGGCCAGCCCGACGATGTCGAGCTACCTGCTGGCGCTGGTCGCCGGCCACATGTCGGCGGTGCAGGGCCGCGCCGGCAGCACCGGCCTCGCGGTCTGGGCGCCGACCGGCGAGGAGCAGACCGGCCGCTACGCGCTCGGTGCGATGACCAGCGTGCTGCCGTACTACAACGACTACTTCGCCACCGCCTTTCCGCTGCCCAAGCTCGACGCACTGGCGATCCCCGGCAACTACCAGGCCGGAGCGATGGAGAACTGGGGCGCGATGACCTTCATCGACAACGCCCTGCTCTACGATCCGGCGAACTCCTCGCCGGAGACGAAGGAGACGGTCTACCTCGTGGTCGCCCATGAGATGGCGCATCAGTGGTCGGGCGACCTGGTGACGATGGGCTGGTGGGACGGCATCTGGCTGAACGAGGGCTTCGCCACCTGGATGGAGAACAAGGCGACCGACCACTTCAATCCGGATTGGCAGGTGCGGGCGCGCGAGCACCAGGACCACGAGCGCTCGATGGCCTTCGACGCGACGCCGAGCACGCACCCGATGCATTACGCGATCAAGAACCCGGACGAAGCCTACACGATGTTCGACCTGATCAGCTACCAGAAGGGCAGCCAGGTCATTCGGATGATCGAGGACTGGCTGGGGCCCGACACCTTCCGCGACGGCATGCGGCTCTACATGCGCCAGCACGCGTATTCGAACACCACCAGCGACGATCTTTGGGCCGACCTTACCGCGGTGTCGCACAAGCCGGTCGCCGCCGTCGCCGGTAGCTTCACCGACCAGCCGGGCATTCCGCTGATCGCCGCCGCTACCGCCTGCCGTGACGGCGCCACCGAGGTGACGCTGACGCAGTCGCGCTTCACCGTGCACGATCCGCATCCCAAGCCGCAGGTCTGGCAGGTGCCGGTCGAGGTGCAGGCGGTCGGCGGCGCGCCGTCCGACGCCCGGCAGGTGGTGATCGTGACCGACCAGCCAGCGCATCTGCGCTTCACCGGCTGCGGCGAGCCGATCAAGGTCAATGCTGACGAGAGCGGCTACTTTCGCACGCTGTATGCGGCGCCGGCGTTCGCGGCGCTGGTTGACGGCTATGGCGGCCTGGGACAAGCGGACCGGGCCAACCTGCTCGGCGACCAATACGCGCTGTTCGAGAGCGGCCAGCAGCCGATGTCGTCCTGGCTCGACCTGCTCGGCCACCTGACGGACGAGCGGAGCTACACGGTGTGGCACGATACGATCGCCCGCATCGTGCAGGTCGACCAGCTCGAGCGCGGCCAGCCGGCACGCGACGCCTGGCGCAGCTACACGCGCGGGCTGCTCAACCCGCTGCTGCGCCGGCTCGGCTGGACGCCGAAATCGGGCGAGCCGGTGCTCGACACGCTGCTCCGGCCGGATGTGATCCTGACCCTCGGCCGGCTCGGCGACCGCGAGGTGGCCGTCGAGGCGCAGGCGCGCTACGCCGCCTACCGCCAGGACCCTGCGGCACTGCCGCCGAGCCTGCGCGAGCCGGTGCTGATGATCGTCGGCATGCATGCCGACCACGCCACCTGGGAGCAGCTGCGCGATGCCGGCCTCGTCGCGTCCAACAGCGAGGAGAAGCTGCGCTACTTCGCCGCCATGGGTGCTGCGCACGACCCGGCGCTGATCGCCGGCTTCGTGCCGTTCGCCGGCTCCGGAGCGATCCCGAACGGCCGCATCGACAGGATGCTGCAGAGCGCGGCGGAATACAGCGACGCGCCGGAGCGCGTCTGGGCGGCGGTGCTCGCGCACCAGGCGCCGATCCGGGCGCACCTGACGCCGTGGGGGCAGATCACCCTGCTGCCCGGGATCGCCAGGAACAGCAACGATCCTGCCATTGCACAGGCGCTGCTCGCCGAGCCGTCCGCCTCGGGGTCGGGCGGCCGGATCGCGGCGGCACGCGCGGTGGACGCAATCGGCTCCAACCAGGCGTTGTCAGCGCGCGTGCAGGCGGCGCTATCGCAGTGGTTAGGCGTGCATCAGGGGTGAGAAAGGCCTAGGGCTCTGCTCTGGATTCGCTGGGACCCGAGGCCTAGACCCCATCCGCTTGGAGAAGCCAGCCGGTTTTGCTCACCACCCGGCCTCGCGGCCTGAGACCTTGCCTTTTGCACGGGCTGTCGCGTTATCCGGCTTATGAAAGTCATCGTCCTCGGCAGCGGTGTAATCGGGACCACCAGCGCCTGGTATCTCAGCCAGGCCGGCCATGAAGTGACGGTGCTGGACCGTCAGCCGGCGGCCGGCATGGAGACGAGCTTTGCCAATGCGGGGCAGGTGTCGCCCGGCTACTCCTCGCCCTGGGCGGCGCCGGGCATTCCGCTCAAGGCGCTGCGATGGCTCGCCATGCGGCATCGGCCGCTGGTGGTCTGGCCGATGCTGGATCTACGCTTTCTGTCGTGGCTCGGGCAGATGCTGGCGAACTGCACCGAGGCGGCCTACGAGCGCAACAAGCGTCGCATGGTGGCGCTTGCCGAGTACAGCCGGGACAGCCTGGTCGCACTGCGCGAGCAGACCGGCATCGCCTATGACGGCCGGCAGGCGGGCACCCTGCAGCTGTTCCGCACCCAGAAGCAGTTCGATCACATCGGCGCCGACACGGCCGTGCTCGCCCAGAGCCGGGTTCCGTTCGAGGTGCTGGATGCCGCCGGCTGCATCGCCGCCGAGCCGGGGCTGGCCGAGGCCGCGGTATCGATCGTCGGCGGCTTGCGCCTGCCGGGCGACGAGACCGGCGATGCGCATTTGTTCACCCAGCGTCTGGCGACGTTGGCCGAAGCGGCGGGCGTCCGTTTTCGTTACGGCGTGCAGATCGCGGCCATCGAGACGGCGGGCGACCGGATTGCCGGCGTTCGCACCGGACAGGGGATGGAGCGGGCGGACGCGTATGTCGTGGCGCTCGGCAGCTTCTCGCCGGCGCTGCTGGCGCCGCTCGGGGTTCGGATCCCGGTCTATCCGGTCAAGGGCTACTCGCTCACCCTGCCGGTCGTCGTCGAGGCCGCAGCGCCGCAATCCACCGTCATGGACGAGACGTTCAAGGTGGCGATCACCCGGCTTGGCGAGCGCATCCGCGTCGGCGGGACCGCCGAGCTGGCCGGGTTCAGCAGCCGCCTGCGGGCGCCGCGACGCCAGACCCTGGTGCGCTCGCTGACCGACCTGTTCCCGCGGGCCGGCGACCCGGCCGGCGCCACGTTCTGGACCGGGCTGCGGCCGATGACGCCGGACGGCACGCCGGTGGTCGGCCGGACGCGCTACCCGGAGCTGTTCCTCAACACTGGACACGGCACGCTGGGCTGGACGATGGCGTGCGGCTCGGCGCGGCTGATCGCCGACATCGTCGGCGGCCGGCGTCCCGATATCGATGCGTCCCCGTTTGACCACCGGCGGTATGAAGCCCAGGGCTCTGCCCTGGACCCGCAGGGGGCGGCGCCCCCAGGCCCGCATCCGTTTGGAGCCTAGGCTGGCAGTTTCCTGATTGGCGAAGCCATTCGATCCTGCTTGCCACGCACCGACCGCGCCCGACGCGCATGAATACGAATGGATTTTAAAGGCTTCGCCTTTAATGGGGTCGAGGGGCAAGGCCCCTCGCCTTGCTTTCTTCGCCGATCGCGACGGCGGCGCGCCAAAGCTCGGCGTAGCGCAGCGTCAACGGGGTGATGCCGAAGCGTAGGATGTCCGGCGCGCGGAAGTCGCCGATGACGCCGCGGGCGATCAGGGACTGCATGATGGTTTCGGCATGCGGATGGCGGAACGAGACCTGGCTGCCGCGTCGTGCGGAGTCTCTTGGGGTGGCGAGGGTGAGCTCGGGGCAGCTTGCCTCGACGAGGTCGATCAGCAGGTCCGCCTGGCGCTGCGACTTGCGGCGCAGCTCGGGCATCGAGGCGCGCAGGAGGATGTCGACGCCGACGTCCAGCGCCGTCATGGCGAGGATCGAGGGGGTGCCGACGGTGGTTCTGGCGATGCCGGGAGCGGGCGCGTAGGTCGGGTGGAAGCCGAACGGGTCGGCATGGCCGAGCCAGCCGGTGATCGGGTAGCGGGCGGCGGCCTGGTGTTGCGGCGCGACGTAGAGATAGGCGGGAGCGCCCGGGCCGCCGTGCAGGAACTTGTAGCCGCAGCCGACGGCGAAGTCGGCCGCGGCGGCCTCGAGGGCGAGGGGCACGGCGCCGGCGGAGTGGGCGAGGTCCCAGATCGTCAGCGCGCCGTGGGCGTGCGCCGCGGCGGTGAGCGCCGGCATGTCGTGCATCGCGCCGGTGCGGTAGTCGACATGGGTCAGCATGACGACGGCGACGTCGGGGCCGATCGCGCCGGCGATGTCGGCGGGCTCCGCCAGACGCAGCGTGTGGCCTAGGCCGAGCAGCTCGGCGAGGCCTTCGGCGACGTAGAGGTCGGTCGGGAAGTTGCCGGCCTCGGAAAGGATGACGCGGCGGTCGGGGCGCAGGCGCAGGGCGGCGGAGAGCAGCTTGAACAGGTTGATCGAGGTGCTGTCGGCGGCCAGCACGGTGCCGGGCGCGGCGCCGAGCAGGCGGGCGATCTTGTTGCCCAGGCGGCTCGGCAGGTCGAGCCATCCGGCGGCGGTCCATGACCGGATGAGGCCGATGCCCCATTGCTCGGTGATCACCGCCGCCACCCGCGCCGGCGTGGCCTTGGGCAGCGCGCCGAGGGAGTTGCCGTCGAGGTAGACGATGTCGGCGGGCAGCTCGAAATCGGCGCGGAAACCGGTCAGTGGGTCGTCCCGATCCAGGCGCTGCAGGTCGGCGAGCTCGATGGCCAAGGTGGGGTTAGCCTACATGGATTAAGGAAGGCCAGGGCTCTGCCCTGGACCCGCTGGGGCCGGGAGGCCCCAGACCCCGATTAAAAGAGGATGCGCTCGTTTGCGCTTGCCATAGTAGCTTCTGCAAAGCTGGGTGCTTGTGTTGGGCGAAATACCGCAAGATTTGTAGGAGGGTTGGCCTCGAGCGCTTTAAGCGTTATCGCCCACTTCTACCATCGAAATCGTGTCGTTACAATGAGTTATGGAAATCTTGCCTATAGGCAAGATTTCGAATACGCCGTCGAGAGAGTTCAGACTATGAGATTAGTAGCACAACCAAGGTGTCGTCTCATTCGTGCCGGGGTCTGGGGCCTCGGGCCACGTCGTGCGAATGCACGCTAGCGCGTGACGGAGTCCAGAGGCAGAGCCTCTGGCCTTCCTTTGCGCCGCTGGTCATCACGGCTACGATAGGCTGGCTCATCGACCGGGATCACCATGCGTCATCGCCTTGCGGCCGTTGTCATCGCCAGCCTGGTGGCGTCGCCGGTGACTGCCATTGCCGCCGACGGGCCGGCCGACGCTTCGGCGACGACGCCGGCTTTTCTGGGCCAGGTCGAGGGCAAGGCGGCGTTGAGCTGGGTGCGCGCGCATAACGCCCGCACCCTGGCCGAGCTGAAGGCCGACCCGCGCTACGAGCCGCTCTACCGCGAGGCGCTGGCGCTGGCCGAGACGCGCGACCGCATTCCCGCGCCGGAGATGCTGGGCGGCAGCGTCACCAACTTCTGGCGCGACGCCGGACATACGCGTGGCGTGTGGCGGCGCGCCTCGCCGGCCAGCTACCGGAGCGCTGCGCCGGACTGGACAGTGATGCTCGACCTCGACGCGCTGGCTGGCGCGGAGCATGCGAACTGGGTGTGGAAGGGTGCGAGCTGCGCCGAGCCGGACGAGCGGCACTGCCTCGTCAGCCTGTCGGATGGCGGCGAGGACGCGGTGACGATGCGCGAGTTCGACCTGCCGGCGGCCCGGTTCGTCGCCGGCGGCTTCGCGTTGCCGCGCGGCAAGCAGGACGTCGCCTGGCTCGACGACGACACGCTGCTGCTGTCGCGCGACTGGGGACCGGGCACGATGACCGCCTCGAGCTACCCGTTCATCGTCAAGCGCCTGCGTCGCGGCGAGCCGCTCGCCGCCGCCACCGAGATCTATCGCGGCGCGGCGAGCGACACCGAGGTCATGCCGGTTCAATTCGTCGACGGCGACGGGCACCGGCTCACCCTGATCAGCCGGGCGCTGACCTTCTTTACCTTCGCCTATCAGGTGCTGGCGCCGGACGGGCTGAAGCCGCTGGCGCTGCCGCCCAAGGCGGTCGTCGACGGGCTGGTCGACAACCGCCTGATCGTCACCCTCAACCAGGATTGGACGTCGCAGGGCGGCTCGGCGCTTGCCGCCGGGAGCGTGATTTCGCTGGACGCGGCGCATCTTGATGCGGCGCCGCAGGTGGTGTTCGCGCCCGGCCCGACGCAGTCGCTCGACACGATCGGCATCACCCGCAGCCGCGTCGTCGCCGCGATCTACGACAACGTGCGCGGCCAGGCGTGGGTGTTCACGCCGACCGGCGGCGGCTGGAGCCAGACGCGGCTTGCCTTGCCGCGAGAGGACAGCATCGACGTCGCCGACACC
The DNA here is from genome assembly GCA_964249675.1 of uncultured Acetobacteraceae bacterium. GTDB lineage: Bacteria > Pseudomonadota > Alphaproteobacteria > Acetobacterales > Acetobacteraceae > CAXMMR01. The sequence goes on from CAXUCZ010000021.1 coordinate 14,981, forward strand.
AACATCCATGACGAGACCGCCTTTCTCGACGTCACCGGCTTTCTGGACCCGACGCAGCTCTGGGCCGCCGATGCCGGCACCGGCAGCGTCGCCGCCATCAAGTCGCTGCCGGCGCAGTTCGATGCGAGCCCCTACGTCGTCGACCAGGCCGAGGCGGTGTCGAGCGACGGCGCGAGGGTGCCGTATTTCGTCGTGCACCGGCGCGACCTGGCCGCCAACGGGCAGAACCCGACGCTGCTCTATGCCTATGGCGGCTTTCAGGTCTCAGAGACTCCGACCTACTCGGGCGCGCTGGGCAAGCTGTGGCTCGATCATGGCGGCGTCTACGTGCTGGCCAACATCCGTGGCGGCGGCGAGTTCGGGCCGCGCTGGCACGAGGCCGGGCTGCAGACGAAGCGGCAGCATGTCTATGACGACTTCGCCGCCGTGGCCGAGGCGCTGATCAGCCGGCGCATCACCTCGCCGGCGCGGCTGGGCATCCGCGGCGGCTCGAATGGCGGGCTGCTGATGGGGGTGGAGTTCACCCAGCATCCGGCGCTGTGGCATGCCGTCGTGATCGACGTGCCGCTGCTCGACATGCTGCACTACGAGACGATGTCCGCCGGCGCCTCGTGGGTGGGCGAGTACGGCTCCGTCGCGGTGCCGGCGCAGCGGGCGTTCCTGGCCGGGATCTCGCCGCTGCAGGCGCTGCGCCCGGGGGTCGCTTATCCGACGCCGTATATCTTCACGACGACCAAGGACGACCGGGTCGGGCCGGTGCATGCGCGGCGGTTCGCCGCCAGGATGGAGGCGCTCGGGCTGCCGTTCTACTACTTCGAGCAGGTCGAGGGCGGCCACGCGGCGGGGGCGAACCTGCCCGAGCAGGCCGAGGAGCAGGCGCTGGAATACACGTATCTGAGCCGTGAGCTGATGCCGGCGGCCACGAAGACGCGGTTGGAGATCAAGGAAGGCGAGGGCTCTGCCCTCGACCCGCTGGGGGCGGCGCCCCCAAACCCGCATTCATTTAGGACTGTCGGACGGCTAGAGCGACAATCCCCAAGTCAATGTTTGCAAAGCCTAGGCTTTGGTGGGGTCAAGGAGCAAAGCCCCTTGCCTTGCCTTGCCTTCCCGGCCCGCGGCTGATGGATTTCTCCGGCGTCACCATCCTGTGCGTCGGCGACGTCATGCTCGACCGCTTCGTGCATGGCCGGATCGAGCGGATCTCGCCCGAGGCGCCGATCCCGGTGCTGCATCTCACCCGCACCCAGGAGATGCTGGGCGGCGCCGGCAACGTCGCGCACAACATCGCGACCCTGGGCGGCCAGGCGGTGCTGGTCGGTCTCGTCGGCCGGGACGGGCTGGGCGAGACGGTCGCGCGGCTGGCCGACGGGATCGGCCGGATACGCTGCGGGCTGGTCGCGAGCGGCGAGCGGCCGACGATCTGCAAGACGCGCTTCATCGCCTCGCAGCAGCAGATCGTGCGCGCCGACGAGGAGAGCCGGCTGCCGCTGCAACCGGCCGAGCAGGACGGGCTGCTGATCGAGGTCGAGCGCCTGCTGCCCTCGGCGGACGCGGTGATCCTGTCCGACTACGGCAAGGGCGTGCTCGCCAAGCCGGTGATCGAGGTGGTGATCGCGGCGGCGCGCGGCCAGGGCAAGCCGGTGTTCGTCGACCCGAAGAGCGAGGATTTCGGCCGCTATCGGGGCGCGACCTGCATCACGCCGAACCTGCGCGAGCTGGCGCTCGCGAGCAAGCTGGCGGTGGACGACGACGAGGGCGTGGTCGCGGCGTCGCGCCGGGTGCTGGCGGAGTCGGCGGCGGGCGCGATCCTGGCGACGCGCTCGGAGCGCGGCATGATGCTGGTGGAGGCGGACGGCGCGGTAAGCTCGGTGCCGACGCATGCCCGCGAGGTGTTCGACGTCTCGGGCGCCGGCGACACGGTGATCGCGACGATGGCGCTGGCGCATGCCTCGGGGATGTCGCTGGTGGCCGCGATG
>CAXUCZ010000022.1:0-16942 GCA_964249675.1 uncultured Acetobacteraceae bacterium
GTTCTATACTGACGTTCTAACCTTTAGCGCGGGAGGCCGAACAATGAGCGGCTCCACAGGCAACACCATCAGCGTCACCCCGACAGGCGCCACCACCGCGTCGACTCTCGCTACGTTGTTCCAGCGCTGCGTCTACGTCGAGGACTTCGGCGCTCTCGGCAACGCCGTGCTGGCAAGCGACGGCGCTTCGGTCGCCTCCGGTACCGATGACGGCCCGGCCTTCCAGGCCGCCATCGCCTCGCTCGGCAGCGCCGGCGGCGTTATCCGCATGCAGTCCAAGCAATACCTTATTCGCACGGCGCTGACATTGAACACCTGCCGCGTCACGCTGCAGGGAGAAGGCTGCTACGAGGGCGGCGCGCCGCATGGCGGCAGCTGGATCATCCAGGACACCGCGGCCGCGGGTTTCCACCTCTTCAATCTCGGCGGCGCCTACACGTCCAGCAGCAGCTACAGCCCGCCCACGAACGCCATCGGCAGCATCTTCCGCGACTTCGGGATCTATCAGTGCCACCCGCTTCCAAGCGCCACGGCCGGCACCGCCTGGACGCCTGCAGCCTATGACTGGGTTTTCAACATCCAAAACCTCTACGGCGGGTTCACGATCGACGGCATGTTCTTCTGCGCCGTCAACAAGGGCATCAACGTCTTCGGGTGCGGCCACTTCTTCATCGAACGCGTCACCGGCCAGTTCTTCACTCAGGGCATCATGATCGGCAACTGCCAGGATGAGCCCTATATCGGCACATTGCGGCACTGGACCTACAAGACCTCCAACATCAACGTGCTGACCTACCAGCAAGCCAATCTCGACGTGCTGACGTTGGGCCGCTGCGACGGCGGCGGCATCGACAGGGTGTTCGCCTTCTGCGCCCGCTCCGTCGTGCACTGCGTGCAGGAGCCGCCGATCACCGGCCAGGCAAACTCGAGCGGCAACACGCCCGGCGGTTGCGCATCCGGCAATATCTCGCAGCTCAGCGGTGATCACTGCATGTATGGCGTTTGGTTCGACACGCTGAGCCCGGGCGGCAACGCAATCATCTGGCAACTCGGCGAGGCGAACTTCAACTGCGTCAGCATCAGCCAATCCGGCACCGCCGTCAGCGGCGGCTGCGGCATCTACGTGAACGTGCAGGACTGGATGATCTTGCAGGTCTCCAGCCTCAGCCTGTTCTACATGAATGGCTCCGGAGTGCAGATCGCCGGCGATACGAACTCGATCCAGATCAGCAACCTGATCGCCAACGTCTGCAACTTCGCAAAGCCAGCGCAACCGGCGCCGGTCATCAACGTCGGCGATAACGGCGGCAACCGCTTTTACAACATGTGCATGGTCGGCACTGCCCGGGTGCTGAACTGCAGCGGCGCCGCTTTGTTCGGCTCGAGCGGCAACGGCGTGTTTGGCAGCACGCCGACGATCTTCGACGGCTATGCGCCGGTCGCGCAGAGCAGCCCGAGCTGGGTAGCGACCCCGGCCCTCGCCGCCTCGACAACCCGCTTGCTGACAGTCGCCAGCGGCAATAATCGCCTCTCCGTGGTGCCGAACGCGCCGGCAGGAAGCTACAACCCACTGGTGCAGTCTGGTGACTCCGTGATCCTCGCCGACGTGTCGGCGGTCGATAACACCGGCTCGCTCTGCGTGGTGCCGCATGCCGGAGCGACCGTCGGGTTTCGTGCCTCCGCCAACGGCACGGCGACCGTCGCAGGCAACCTGGTGGCGCTCGCCGGGCCGGTACGCTTCGGCGCGTATGCCGTCGGCAGCCTGCCCAATGCCGGCAGCTTCGCGGGCGATTACATCTCTGTGACGGGGGCAAGCGTCACAAGCTATGGCCCGCTCGCCTACTCGAACGGCAGTGCCTGGCTGTGGGTCGGCACGACGGTGAAGGTGTCCTGATCCAAGAAGAAAGGCCGGGGGCTTCGCGCCCCCTGGCCCCATCACAGGCAAAGCCGGCATCGCCGGAGCGAAACTAATTGGCTCCATGCTCGACCGATGCGGGTCTGGGGGCGCCGCCCCCAGCGGGTCCAGGGCAGAGCCCTGGCCTTCCTTATGCCCCAAGGTCTAAGGCACCAGTGGATTCCATCTCTGCAACGATCCCTTGCTCGGCAGGTCCGCTGCGCGCCAGCCGCCGCCGAGCGCCTGAACCAGGGCGACCGAGGCCAGCACGCGGTCCTGCTCGACGGTGAGCAGGCTTTCCTCGTCGCCAAGCTCGATGTTCTGGTTGGTGACGACGGTGGTGTAGGCGACGATGCCGGCGCGATACTGGTTGATCGAGATCTGCGTCGCCTGGCGCGACGACACGACCGCCTCGCGCGCCACGACCTCCTGCTGAGCGTAGATGCGCAGGTTCGACAGGTTGTCCTCCACGCCCTGCAGCGCGCTCAGCACCGTGCCGCGATACGTCGCCACCGCCTCGTCGTAGTTGGCGCGCGCGTCCTGCACCGCGGCGGTGCGCGCGCCGCCGTTGAACAGCGTCTCCGAGGCCGCAGCCCCGAGCGACCACAATCGGTTCGCCTTCTGGATCAGGGTGTCGATCGGGTCGCCGGAGTAGCCGAACACGGCCGAGAGCGTGAGCGTCGGGTAGTAGGCGGCGATCGCCTCGCCGATCAGCGCGTTCTCGCTTGCCATCGCGCGCTCGGCGCTGCTGATGTCAGGCCGCCGCTCCAGCAGCTCGCCCGGCAAGCCCACCGGCACGTCCGGCACGGTGCCGGTCAGCGGCGCGTGCGGGATCGTGAGGTCGGCCGGCGCACGCCCGGCAAATACCGCGATCGCGTGCTCGTACTGAGCCCGTGCAACGCCCGCGTTGATCAGCTGCGACTGAGCGCCCTGCAGCTGCGTCAGCGCCGTGATGACGTCCGAACGGGCGGCCACGCCCACGGTGTATTGGTTCTGCGTGATCGTGAGCGCACGCTGATAATTCGCAACCGTCGTCTGCAGCAAATCGATCAGCGCATCCGACGTGCGCAGTTCGAAATAGGCGGTGGCGAGCGATGCCTGGATAGACAGCTCGGCATTGGCGAGCGTCGCCGCCGAGGCCTGCGCATTCGCAACCTCGCTCTCGATCTCGCGCCGGATGCGGCCCCATAGGTCGATCTCCCAGTCTGCCGTTCCCTCGAGCTGGTAGTTGGTGAACGTGAAGCTCTGGCTGCCGCCGCTGATGCCGCTGACCGTGCTGGCGCCGCTCACGGTGCTGGCGCTGCCAAGCGTGCTGGCGCCGCCGATCGCCGAGCTGGTCGTGCTGGTGCCAAGCCCCGTGGTCAGAATGCCACTTGAGGAGTTCCGCCCGCTTTCCGAACGGGTCACGCTCGGGGCGCCGGTCAGTGTCGGATAGAGCGACGCCTGCGCGGTGCGGACCAGCGTCACCGCAACGCGAAATGCCGCCTCGTCGGCTCGCAGCGTCTGGTTGCTGACCGCAACCTGCGGCTCGAGCGTGTCGAGCAACGGGTCATTGTAGATCGTCCACCACGGGCCTTTCGGCGCGGCATCCAATGGGCTGGCGTATTTCCAGCCGGGCAGGGCAGGCGGCCCTTCCTTGAAGTGTGGCGCGATCACCGCAGCGGGGCGATGGTAATCTGGGCCTACGAGGCAGCCGTTCAGGAACAGGAGTAAGGCCAGGGCTTTGCCCTGGATCCACCAAGGGCCCGAGGCCCTTGGATCCCATTGACTGAGTCGGTTCGGAAAATATGGCGGCCCTTTTTGATCGGCCTTGCGTCGTGGCGTCATTCGGCGAGTTCCGGCACCTGTCCTGAGCGCCGCCGGCGGCGCGTCACGCGAAGTCGCAAGCGGTCGAGATAGAGGTAGACGACCGGCGTCGTATACAGCGTCAGCATCTGGCTGACGATCAGGCCGCCCACGATCGAGATGCCGAGCGGCCGGCGCAGCTCGAACCCCTCGCCCCAATCCACCGCCAGCGGCACCGCGCCGAGCAACGCCGCGAACGTCGTCATCATGATCGGCCGAAATCGCAGCAGGCACGCCTCGCGGATCGCCTCGCGCGTCGACAATCCCTGTAGCCGCTCCGCCTGCAGCGCAAAATCCACCATCAGGATCGCGTTCTTCTTGACGATGCCGATCAGTAGGATGACGCCGATCAGCGCGATGATGCTGAACTCGCTGCCGCATACCAGCAGCGCCAGCACCGCACCCACGCCCGCCGACGGTAGGGTCGAGAGGATGGTGATCGGGTGCATGTAGCTTTCGTAGAGCACGCCGAGCACGATGTAGACCGCTGCAAGCGCGGCGACGATCAGCAGCGGCTCGTTGCCGACCGCCTTCTGGAACGTCGCCGCGGTGCCGGCGAAACCGCCATGAATGCTGGCGGGAAGATGGATCTGCCCGCTGACCCGGTCGATCGCCGCCACCGCGTCGGAGAGCGACTTGCCCTTCGGCACGTTGAACGAAATCGTGCTGGCGACAAAGGAGTTCTGGTGGTTGACGCTGAGCGGCGTCTGCCCGGGCTCAAAGCGAGCGAAGGCGGCAAGCGGCACCATCGTTTCCTGCGCCGTCGTCACCGCCGCACCCGCTGAGGCGTTGGCCGCGCCCGCCGTTGTGATGGAGTTGCTCGACGCATTGCGCGCGCTGTCGAGCGCCACGGCGGCGGCGTTGGCGGCCAGCGTCGTGCTCGAGCCGACGGTGCCGGCGACCGCGTTCGTGGTCGAGGTGCCGGTCGCTTTGGCGCCCGAGGTGCTGACCCACAGCTCGCGCAGGCTGTCGGGGCTCTGCCAATATTGCGGCGCCACCTCCATCACGACGTGATACTGGTTGAGCGGGTTGTAGATCGTCGAGACCTGGCGCTGCCCGTAGGCATCATACAGCGTGTTGTCGATCGTGCTGGGCGTGAGGTTCAGCCGCGCCGCCGTCGTGCGATCGATCACGAGGTCAGTCTCCAGACCCCCTTGTTGCTGGTCGGAGTTGACCTCGGAGAGCTCGGGCGCTTTCTTCAACGCCGCCGTCAGGATCGGCGTCCATTTGTAAAGCAGCGCCGAGCGATCGCTCTGCAGCGTATATTGGAACTCGGCGTTGCTCTGCCGGCCGCCGGTGCGCACGTCCTGCGCATCCTGCAAGAAAAGCTGCGCGCCCGCTACCTGCGCAAGCTTTGGCCGCAGCCGTGCGATCACCTGCTGGCCGGTCGCATCGCGATCGGCTCGCCGACGCAACGAGACGAAGATGAAGCCGGAGTTGGTCGCGCGGCCGCCGGTAAAGCCGACCGCCGACGCCACCGCCGGGTCGGCGCTGACAAGCTTCACAAAGGCGGTGAGCTTCTGCTGCATGAGCTGGAACGAGATGCTCTGGTCCGCCTGCAGGCCGCCGATCAGCACGCCGGTGTCCTGCTCCGGGATGAAGCCCTTCGGCACGATGCGGAACAGCACGACGTTGAGCCCGATCGTTGCGAGTAGGGTAAGCAGCACGAGGCGGCTATGGCGAAGCGCGATGTCGAGCGTGTCCTCGTAGAAATCCTGCATCGCGGCAAACGCGCGCTCGCTGGCGCGAAAGGCCCAGCCATGCGGCGCCGCCGGGTCGCGCACCCGCAGAAAGATCGCGCACAGCATCGGTGTCGTCGTGAGCGACAGCACGAGCGAGACCATGATCGCCAGCGACAAGGTCAACGCGAACTCGCGAAACAAACGCCCGACGATGCCGCCCATCAGCAGGATCGGGAGGAACACCGCGATGAGCGAGAGGCTGATCGACAGCACCGTGAAGCCGACCTCGCCGGCGCCGAGCAGGGCCGCCTGTCGGCGCGGCACGCCCTCCTCCATGTGCCGCGCGATATTCTCAAGCACGACGATCGCGTCGTCGACGACGAAGCCGGTCGAGATCGTCAGCGCCATCAGCGAGAGGTTGTCGAGGCTGAAGCCCAGCAGCCGCATGCCGGCGAACGTGCCCAGGATCGAGACCGGCACCGCGACCGCCGGGATCAGCGTCGAGCGCCAGTCGCGCAGGAACGCGAACACGACCAGCGTGACCAGCACGATCGCGATCAGCATGGTGCTCTGCGTGTCGGCGAGCGAGCCGCGCACCGTCGGCGTGCGGTCGAGCGCGACGTCGAGCGACACGTCCGCCGGCAGCGACGCCCGCAGGCTCGGCAGCAAGGCCCGAACTCCATCGACCGTCTTGATGATGTTGGCGCCCGGCGGGCGATACAGGATCACCGTGATCGCCTGCTTGCCGTTGTCGAGCCCGGCGTTGCGCAAATCCTCCACGCTGTCATCCACCTCGGCGACGTCCCCGAGCGTCACCGCAGCGCCGTTCCGATAGGCGATGACGAGACCCCGATAATCGGCTGCCTGGCGCGCCTGATCGTTAGTGTAAATCTGGAAATGGCTCGACGGGCTCTCGATCGCGCCCTTCGGGCTGTTCGCGTTCGCCGACGCCAGCGCGGCGCGCACGTCCTCGAGCCCGATGCCGTATTTGAATAGCGGCCCAGGCTTGAGCTCCACCCGCACTGCCGGCAGCGACGAGCCGCCCACGTCGACCTCGCCGATGCCCGAGAGCTGCGACAGCTTCTGCTGCAGCACTGTCGAGGCGTCGTTATAAAGCGCGCTGCGGTTCACCGTCGGCGAGGTCAGCGCCAGCACCATGATCGGGCTGTCGGCCGGGTTGATCTTGTGGTACTCGGGGTTCTGCCGCAGCGCCGTCGGCAGGTCCGCCCGCGCCGCATTGATCGCCGCCTCCACGTCGCGCGCCGCGCCGTCAATGTCGCGATCCAGCCCGAATTGCAGCACCACCCGCGTCTGCCCCACCGCACTCTGCGAGGTCATCTCGTCCAGGTCGGCGATTTGCCCGAGATGACGCTCAAGCGGTGCTGCGACCGAGCTTGCGATCGTCTCCGGGCTGGCGCCGGGTAGGATCGCAGTGACCAGGATGGTCGGAAAGTCGACCTGCGGCAGCGGCGCAACCGGCAGCGCAGCATAGCCGAAAACGCCGGCAATAGCGATTGCGAGGGTCAGCAGCGTGGTCGCCACCGGCCGCGCGATGAAGGGAGCGGAGATGTTCAAGGAAGCGCTTCTTTTTTGAAAAGAAGAAGCAAAAGATTTTTATTCGGCTGTCGCACGTCTCGACGTCGAGAATGAAGGTCCAGAACCGACAGAAGTTTTTTGGTTCTTTTTTTAAAAAAAGAACCGCTTCCTTCCTCTCTCATTCCGCCGCCGCCGTCGCGTCGTCAGTGTTGCGTGTAGCCTCACGGCCAAAGAGGCGTTTCGCCATGTGGTCGAAGGCGAGGTAGATCACCGGCGTTGTGAACAGGGTCAGCACCTGGCTCACGATCAGCCCGCCGACGATGGCGACGCCGAGCGGGCGGCGCAGCTCCGAGCCGGTGCCGGTGCCAAGCATCAGCGGCAGCGCGCCGAACAGCGCGGCCAGCGTCGTCATCAGGATCGGGCGGAAGCGCAGCACGCTCGCCCGGTGGATCGCGGCGCGCGGCGACAGCCGCTCCTCGCGCTCCGCCTCGATGGCGAAGTCCACCATCATGATCGCGTTCTTCTTCACGATCCCGATCAGCAGCACGATGCCGATGATGCCGATCACGTCCAGATCAGAGCCGGTCGCCAGAAGCGCCAGCAGGGCGCCGAGCCCGGCGGAGGGCAGGGTGGACAGGATCGTCACCGGGTGGATGAAGCTCTCGTACAGCACGCCGAGGACGATGTACATCGTCGCGATCGCGGCGAGCACGAGCAGCAGCTCGTTGTTCAGCGAGGACTGGAAGGCCGCCGCCGCGCCCTGGAAGCTCGTCTGCAGGCTGGCCGGCAGGTTCAGCGCTTGTTCCGCGCGTGTGATGGCGCTGGTCGCGGCGCCCAGAGAGGCGCCGGGGGCGAGATTGAACGAGATGGTGGTGGCGGGAAACTGACCGACATGGCTCACCACCAGCGGCACGGGCACGGTCGAGACGTGCACGATCGCCGATAACGGCACCTGCCCGTTGGTCGCGGTCGAGGAGGGCAGATACAGCCCGTTCAGCGCCTCCGGCCCGGGCGCGAGCGAGCTGTCGGCCTGCAGAATGACGCGATACTGGTTCGATTGCGTAAAGATCGTCGAGACGATGCGCTGGCCGAACGCGTCGTAGAGCGCGTTGTCGACCGTCGCCGGCGTGATGCCGAAGCGTGCCGCCGTCGGACGATCGATCACCAGCGACAGCCCCAGCCCGCTCGCCTGCAGGTCGGAGGCGACGTCGGCGAGCTGCGGCAGCGCCTGCAGCCTGGCGAGCAGCCGCGGCACCCAGACCTTGAACTCGCCGGGATCGACGTCGGTGAGCACGAACTGGTACTGCGTCGCGCTCACCGCGGTGTCGATCGAAAGGTCCTGTACCGGCTGCAGGAACAGCCGCACGCCGGGAACGTCCGCGGTGTCGTCCTGCAGCCGCCGCGAGATGGCGGCGGCGCTGCCGGCACGCTGGTCGCGCGGCTGCAGGTTGATCAGGAATCGGCCTGCGTTGAGCGTCGTGTTGGTGCCGTCGACGCCGATAAAAGAGGTCAGGCTGAGCACGTCCGGGTCGGCCAGGATGCGTGCCGCGAGCTTCTGCTGAACCGTCGCCATGGCCCCATAGGAGGTGGTCTCCGCCGCCTGCGACACGCCCTCGATCAGTCCGGTGTCCTGCACCGGGAAGAAGCCTTTCGGGATCACCAGATAGAGCAGCACGGTCAGCGCGACGGTGATGCTCGCCACCAGCAGCGTCGCCCACGCGTGGTCGAGCACGACGTCGAGCGCGCGGCTGTAGAGCCCGATCAAGCCGTCGAAGGCGCGTCCGGCCGCAGCCCCAAGCCGGCTCGGCGCCCGCTCCTGGCCACGCGCCCGCAGCAGCCGCGCGCACAGCATCGGCACCAGAGTGAGCGACACCACCGCCGAGATCACGATGGTCACCGCGAGCGTGATCGCGAACTCGTGGAACAGCCGGCCGACCACGTCGCCCATGAACAGCAGCGGGATCAGCACCGCCAGCAGCGAGACGGTGAGCGAGATGATGGTGAAGCCGATCTGCCCGGCGCCCTCGAGCGCGGCCTGGAGTGGCGAGCGGCCCATCTCCACGTAGCGGGCAATATTCTCGATCATGACGATGCTGTCGTCGACGACGAAGCCGGTCGCGACCGTGAGCGCCATCAGCGACAGATTGTCCAGGCTGAAGCCGTAGAGGTACATCACCGACAGCGTGCCGACCAGCGACAGCGGCACCGACAGCGCCGGGATCAGCGTCGCCGGCACGTCGCGCAGGAACAGGAAAATCACGGCGACGACGAGCAGAACCGAGACGCCGAGCTCGAACTCCACGTCGGCGACGGAGGCGCGGATCGTGACCGTGCGGTCGGTGATCGGGGTCACCACCATCGCCGGCGGCAGGCCGGCGGACAGCGTCGGCAGCAGCGCCTTGATGCTGTCGACCACGGCGATGACGTTGGCGCCGGGCTGGCGCTGCACGTTCAGGATGATCGCCGGCGTGCGGTCAACCCAAGCCTGCAGCTTGTCGTTCTCCGCCCCGGCCGCTGCAGTCGCCACGTCGCGCAACCGAACCGGCGCGCCGTTGCGGTAGGCGATCACGCTGTCGAGATAGTCCTCGGCGGTCTGCAGCTGGTCGTTGTCGTTGATCGTGTAGGAGCGTGCCGGTCCGTCAAAGCTGCCCTTCGGCGTGTTGACGTTCAGGTTGCCCAGGGTTGTGCGCAGATCGTCGATGTTCAGCCCGTAGGCGGCCAGCGCCCGCGGGTTGGCGACCACCCGCACCGCCGGCCGGTGCCCGCCCGAGAGCGTGACGAGCCCAACGCCGGCGACCTGACTGATCTTCTGCGCCAGCAGCGTGTCGGTCATGTCCTCGAGCTGGGTCAGCGGCAACGTCTGGGAGGTGATCGAAAGCGTCAGGATCGGCGCGTCGGCGGGATTGACCTTGGCGTAGATCGGCGGCGCCGGCAGGTCGGCCGGCAGCAGGTTGCCGGCGGCATTGATCGCCGCCTGCACCTCCTGCTCGGCGATGTCGAGGCTGAGGTCGAGGTCGAAGCGCAGCGTCAGCACTGACGCGCCAGCCGAGCTCTGCGAGCTCATCTGCGACAGCCCCGGCATTTCGCCGAACTGGCGCTCCAGCGGCGCGGTCACCGACGAGGTCATCACCTCGGGGCTGGCGCCGGGGTAGAACGTCTGCACCTGGATCGTCGGGTAATCGACCTCGGGCAGCGCCGAGAGCGGCAGGAAGTGGTAGGCGACCAGACCCACGGCGAGGATCGCGACCATCAGCAGCGTGGTCGCGACGGGTCGCAGGATGAACACTCGGGACGGATTCACGCGAGCAGGACCGTATGGCTCAGTTCTGGCTGTCGGCTGGCGGCGTCGCCGGCGCTTGATGCCGGTGATGGTGCGGCGTTCCGACGTTCGCGCCCGTCGGTGCGCCGGCGTCGGCCGCCTGGCCCGGCAGCACCACCTTGCTGCCCTCCTTCAGCCGGTCGGTGCCGTCGGTCACGACGACGTCGCCAACGCGCAGGCCCGACACCGCCGCCGTATCGGCGGTGTCCGCCGCCCCGGTCTTGATCACCTGGATGCCGACCGTATGGTCCGGCCGCACGACGTAGACGAAGGTGCCCGGCGAGCCGGTCTGCACCGCTGCGTTCGGCACCAGCGTCGCCCCCCGCAAGGTGTCCACCAGCAGCTTCGCGTTGACGAACTGGTTCGGGAACAGCATGCCGTCGGCATTGGCGAAGGTCGCGCGCAGCTTTACCGTGCCGGTGGCGGTGTCGATCTGGTTGTCGAGCGTCGCCAACATGCCCGACGAGAGCTGCATCGTGTTGGCGCGATCCCAGGCGGTCACGGTCAGCCGAGCGCCGGCGGCGAGCTGGCGCTGGATCGGCGGCAGGTCGTCCTCGGGCAGTGTGAAGATCACCGAGATCGGCTGGAGCTGCGTGATCACGACGATGCCGTTGGCGTCGGTGGTGGTCACGTAGTTGCCGGCATCGACTTGGCGCAACCCGATGCGGCCGTCCACCGGGGCGACGATGTGGCAGTAGGCGAGATTGATGCGCTGGGTGGCGATTGCCGCCTGGTCGGTGATCACGTCGCCGAGATATTGGTGCACCAGCGAATCCTGGGTGTCCATCTGCTGGCGCGAGATGCTGTCCTGCTGGTTCAGTGTCGTGTAGCGCCCGAGATCCAGCCGGGCCTCGCGCAGCAGCGCTTGGTCGCGCGCCAGCGCGCCTTGCGCCTGCTCGAGCAGCGCCTGGTAAGGCCGAGCGTCGATCTGAGCCAGGAAGTCGCCGCGGTGGACCATCTGTCCCTCGGCAAACGCCACCGTCTGCAGGATGCCGTTGATCTGCGTCCGCACAGTCACTGTCGCCAGCGGCGTCACCGTGCCGAGGCCACCCATCAGCATCGGCACGTCGCCGGCATGCACCGTGCCGACGCCGACCGCCTGCGGCGCATCGCCGAACGCGTGGCGCTTGCCGCTGGCCGAGCCGGCCTGCATCGTCCAGGGATGCCGCCAGAGGATGACGCCGACGACGACGAGCACGATCAGCGACAAAACCCAGGGCAGCGTGCGGCGACGCCGCCCGCCCTGCTGTGGCGTGCGCTGTCGGTTCGGCGCTTGCGTGATCGGCCGTGCGACCTGCTCGTCCATCTACTTTCGTCCACCTGCCGCGCCTCGGCGCTCCGGCCACGGCCGCCCGGTCAGCTCGCGGGCGGCGCACCGTAGGTCCAAAGCCGCCCCAAACCTACGCGCAACCGATTACCGAAGGTAACCGCCGCGCGCTGGGGAACAGGCGGCCGACCGGCGCAGCGTCAGGAGATCAGGCGGCGTAGCTGCGCAAGAACATGGTGACCGCCGCGCCCACCACCAGATCACGCTCCGCCTGCGGCACGGTGTGGACTAGCTGCAGGCGCCGCTGCAGCAGGATCTTGGCATGGCACAGGGTGAAGAACTGGTGCACGGCCAAGTCCGGGTTGTCGACCCGCAGCCGGCCTTGCGCGATCTCGCCCTCCAACCAGCGCGTCATCATCTGCATCGCGCGCGCCGGACCGCCTTCGTAGAAGGCCCGCGCCAGGGCGGGGAAGCGCGGCGCTTCGGAGATCACGATGCGGTAGATCACCAGCACCGGGTCGGACAGCAGCGTGTCGAGGATGCGCGTGCCGAAGCCGCGCAGCACCGTCTCGAGTGGCGCCTGCAGGTCAGGCTCGGCGAACATCGCCACTAGGTCGCGCGCGCATTTCTCCTCGACAAAGGCGCGGAACAGCTCCGCCTTGCCGTCGAAATAGTTGTACAGCGTGCCCTTGGAAACGCCGGCCTCGGCGGCGATGCGCGCCATGCTGGCGCCCTCGTAGCCGTCGAGCGCGAACACGGTCGCAGCACCAGCCAGGATCTGACGCTGCTTCTCCGGTGACAGCACCTCGCCGGCGCCGCCTGCACACGCCTCATCGCGCGCCATGTCCGCTGCCCCGCCGTTGCTTGCAATGACGTTCAAGCAGAATTAGGAAGGTTGTCAAACCTGACCGAACCGATCGGTCAGCAGCGTACCCGGTGGGAGCGGCCCGTGTCCAGAGTAGTCGACCCGCGTTGGAACGCCCGCGTCTCGATCGTCGGGCGTAGCGTCGCCGCCGGGCTTCTGCTGAGCGTCGCCGCACTGGAGCTCGGCGGCTGCGCCGTCGGACCCGACTTCAAGAAACCGGCCCTGTTCACGCCCGCGTCATGGTTTGCCGCCCATCCCAAGCCTGCGGCCCCAATCAGCGTCGTGACCACAGCGCCGCTCGACCCGGCGTGGTGGAGCGTGTTCAACGATCCCGAGCTCTCCTCGCTGGAGCATCGCGTCGCCGACGCCAACCTCGACGTGCGCACCTCGACCTTGCGCCTGGCGGAAAGCCGCGCGCAACGCCGCATCGCCGCGGCCGACCAGTTCCCGCAGATCAACGGCAATGCCTCCTACACCCGCGAAAAGGCCTCTAATCGCGGCCTGCTGAGCTTTCTGAGCGGCGGCACCAGCGGCGGCGGCACCAGCAGCACCAGCAGCGCGATCGGGCCCACCGGCACCGCCGGCGCGAACGCCACCAGCGCCAACGGCGCCGAGGGCAGCTTCGGCGTGGTGCCGGCGCCGGGCAGCGTCACCGGCACCGGCTCGCCGCCGTTCAATCTCTGGCAGTACGGCTTCGACGCCTCCTGGGAGCTCGACCTGTGGGGCCGCGTCCGCCGCGAGATCGAGGGTGCGGACGCCTCGCTCGAAGCCTCCGCCGACGCCCGTCGCAACAGCCTGCTCTCGGTGCTCGCCGAGGTCGCGCGCGACTACATCAACCTGCGCGGTCAGCAGACCATCCTCGACATCCTGAACCAGAACATCTTCAGCGAGCGTGCCAGCCTGACGCTGACCCGCCAGCGCTACGCCGGCGGCGTGACCACCGAGCTCGACGTCGACAACGCCGCCGCCCAGCTCGCCTCGACGCAGAGCCAGCTGCCGCAAGTGCAGCAGCAGATTGCCGAGCAGATCAACGCCCTGAGCTTTCTGCTCGCCGAGACGCCGGGCGCCTTGTCCGGCGAGCTCGCGACCCCGGCGCCGGTGCCGCCGGTGCCGCCCACGGTGCCGGTCGGCCTGCCCTCGGAGCTCGCCCGTCGCCGCCCCGACATCCGCCAGGCCGAAGCGCAGCTGCACTCGGCGACCGCCGACGTCGGCGTCGCCGTCGCCGACTTCTTCCCCCGCGTCACCCTCTCCGGCAGCCTCAGCCTGCAGGCGCTGCAGTTCAAGAACCTGGGCACCTGGGACGCCCGGCAATACGCCCTCGGCCCGTCGATCACCTTGCCGATCTTCGAGGGCGGACGGCTGCGCGGCACGCTGCGGCTGCGGCAGGCGCAGCAGCAGGAGGCGGCGATCAACTATCAGTCGACCGTGCTGCAGGCGCTGCACGACGTCGACAACGCGCTCACCGCCTATGCCGACGAGCAGCGCCGCCAGCAGGACCTCCAGCAGGCGGTGTCGTCCTCGGCCCGCGCGCTCTACCTCGCGCGGGCGCGCTATGTCGCCGGCGTCACCGACTTCCTCAATACCTTGGAAGCGCAGCGCACCCTGCTGGACGCGCAGCAGCAGGCGGCGGACAGCACGGTCACGCTCTCGATGAACCTCGTGCAGCTCTACAAGGCGCTCGGCGGCGGTTGGGAAAGCAAGTATCCGCTCGCCGACGCCAGGTAGGCGGCCTGTCGGTCTCGCCCGCGCTGCCAGGTCAAGCGGCTCGAAGCGTCATAGTCCCCGAGCTACGACGGACTGGCGCTCATGACACCGCGCGCCATATAGCGGCCCTTACGTCGGGAGGGTTGGGGATGGGTGTCACCAGACGCGGGCTGCTTGGCGGCTCGGCCGCAATCGGCGTGGCGCTGCCGCTGCTGCCGGCTGTTGCCGACACGCTCGCGCCGACAGGCGCTCCCAGCGACGGCACCATTCCCGTCACCCTGCACGTCAACGGGCAGATGCTGGCCCTCCACCTCGAGCCGCGTGTCACCTTGCTCGACGCCCTGCGCGAACAGGCCGGCCTCACCGGCACCAAGAAGGGCTGCGGCCACGGATCCTGCGGCGCTTGCACGGTCCATATCGATGGCAAGCGCGTCGTCTCCTGCCTCTCGCTCGCCGCCCGCTGCGAAGGTCGGGCCGTCACCACGATCGAGGGCCTCGCGCATGAGGGCGCGCTGCACCCGATGCAGGCCGCCTTCATCGAGCATGACGGCTACCAGTGCGGCTACTGCACCCCGGGCCAGATCATGTCCGCCGTCGCCCTCATCGAGGAGGGCCATGCCGGCTCGGACGACGAGATCCGCGAGTGGATGAGCGGCAACATCTGTCGCTGCGGCGCCTACCCGAACATTGTCGACGCGGTGCGCGACGTCGCCGACCGCCAGCGGAGCTGAACGGGTGGAAAACTTCGCCATCGTCCGCCCGCCCTCGCTTGCCGCCGCAATGCAGTCCGGCGGCACCTTCATCGCCGGCGGCACCGACCTCGTCCAGCTCTGGGAAAACAACGTCGAGCAACCGCGCCAGGTCGTCGACCTCGACGGCGTCGGCTCGCACGACATCAGCGTGGGGCCTGAGGGTCTCCGTCTCGGCGCTCTGGTGACCATGGCCGAGACGGCGGAGCATTCCGCCGTGAAGTCGGGTTGGCCGGCGATCAGCCAGGCGCTGCTGCTTTCCGCCTCGCCGCAGATCCGCAACATGGGCACCATGGGCGGCAACCTGCTGCAGCGCACCCGCTGCGGCTACTTCCGCGACGCCGGCTTCGCCTGCAACAAGCGCGCGCCCGGCTCCGGCTGCCCGGCGATCGTCGGCGACAACCGCGACCTCGCAATCTTCGGCGGCTCCGCCCACTGCATCGCCACCCAGCCCTCCGACATGCCGGTCGCCCTGGTCGCGCTCGGCGCCGACGTGGTGCTGCAAAGCCCGCAAGGCAGCCGCACCATCCCGCTCGCCGACCTCTACCGCGTCCCGGGAGACACGCCGCAGCGCGACACCAACCTTCGGCCCGGCGAGCTCATCATCGCCATCGTCGTGCCGGCATCGGCGGCGGCCAGGCACTCCGCCTACCTCAAGGTGCGCGATCGCACCAGCTACGCCTTCGCGCTCGCCTCCGCGGCGGTGGCGCTCGACATCGATGCCGGAACGATCCGCGATGCACGCGCCGCCGCCGGCGGCGGCGGCGTCATGCCCTGGCGCCTGCCCGGCGTCGAGGCGGCACGGCGCGGCAAGCCGGCCTCGCCCGAGGTCCTCAGCGCCGCCGCGCAACATGCCGGCGACGGCGCGACGCCGGCCAGCAACAACGCGTTCAAGGTGCGGCTGCTGCAGCGTACCGTGCTGCGCGCGCTGCGTTCGGTTGCGACGTAGCAAGACCTTCTTTTTTGAAAAAAAGAAGCAAAAAACTTTCATCAGTAAGAAGAAGTCTTTACGGCCAAAGTTTTTTGGTCCTTTTTTTCAAAAAAGGACTTCTTGCTCTCGCTTAGAGGAAAGCCACGATGGCAGCAGCCCAGGGACTAATCGGCCAGCCCATCGATCGCGTCGACGGCGTCGCCAAGGTGACGGGTGCGGCGCGCTACGTCGCCGAGTTCCCGATCCAGGGCGTCGTGCACGCCGTGCTGCTGCAGAGCACCATCGCCTTTGGCAGCATCGCCGATGTCGACATCGCGCAGGCGCGCACGATGCCGGGCGTGCTGGCGATCGTCACCCCCGACAACGCGGTTATCCTGGCCGACAAGCAAACCGCCAAACAGTCGGTCAAGGGTCCGCTGCTGCAGAACGATCAGGTGATCTATAACGGCCAGCACGTGGGCGTTGTCGTGGCCGACACGCTGGAGCGTGCGCAGGCTGCGGCGGCTGCGGTTCGCATCAGCTACGGTGCGGGTGCGCCCGCCCGCGTGGTCATGGACTCCACGGCGAACGCCTACAAGCCGGCCGATTTCCGCGGCGGCGAAGAGGATGCGGACGCTAGCCGCGGTTCCGCCGAGCAGGCGTTCCGCGACGCGCCGGTCAAGCTCGACCAGACCTACGTCACTCCCGTCGAGCACCATAACCCGATGGAGCCGCACGCCACCATCGCCCGCTGGGACGGTGACCACCTGACGATCTGGCACACCACGCAAGGCATCTCGGGCGCGCAACGAACGCTGGCCGGCATGTTCGGCATCGACGTCGACCACGTCACCGTCATCTGCCCGTTCGTCGGCGGCGGCTTTGGCTCCAAGGGCAACACCTGGCCGCCGGCGGTGCTCGCCGCGATGGCGGCCAGGATCGTGCGCCGCCCGGTCAAGCTCGTGCTGTCGCGCGAACAGATGTACTACTCGAACGGCTTCCGGCCGAAGACCATCCAGCAGCTCCGTCTGGCTGCCGACACAAACGGCAAGCTGCTCGCCATCGAGCATCACGGTTTTAGCCAGATGTCGGACCCGCCGCTGGGCGAATATAGCGGGGGCGTCGCGCTGGCGACCAACATGCTCTACTCCTGCAAGAACGTTTCGACGTC
>CAXUCZ010000023.1:0-16888 GCA_964249675.1 uncultured Acetobacteraceae bacterium
CCAATAAGCAAGAGAAACTCTCGCCAACAGCACGCAGCGAAGGGTATCTAGGCTCGCCGAAGACGCATGTCAACGTCACAACGAGGCCTTTTGCGGAGCCTGATGTAAGTGAAAATCGTCTTCTCTGAGCCACTTACCAGCCATCGATGTCGGACTAAGCCGCGATGACGGCTATTTCGCATAGCTCCTCCCCAACTTCCTTCAGGGCGGATGCGACCGACCAAGCCTCCGTTAGTCGCGCCTCCGCTCAGGCGGCCTTGGACAGCACGCTGTTAATCACCAACCCATCGCGATCGGTGGACACGCGCACCGTCTCCCCATCCTGTATCGTGCCCTCGAGCAGTTGCCCGGCAAGCGGGTTCTGCAAGCTGCGCTGGATAACGCGCCTTAGAGGCCGAGCGCCGTAGACCGGATCAAAACCTTCATTCGCTAGCCAGTCGCGCGCAAGCGGGTCGAGATCCAGCACGATCTTGCGATCGGCCAGCAACGTTCGCAGCCGCACAAGCTGGATATCGACTACCTTGCCCATGTCCTCACGCTGCAACCGGCGGAACAGGATGATCTCGTCCAACCGATTGAGGAACTCGGGCCGGAAGTGATCCCGCACGACGCGCATGACCTGAGCCTGAACCAGCTCCACGC
The DNA here is from genome assembly GCA_964249675.1 of uncultured Acetobacteraceae bacterium. Classification (GTDB taxonomy): domain Bacteria; phylum Pseudomonadota; class Alphaproteobacteria; order Acetobacterales; family Acetobacteraceae; genus CAXMMR01. The sequence continues at coordinate 643 of CAXUCZ010000023.1, forward strand.
GTTCGCCGTCCGCCTGGGCCGCCAGCATGTCGCTGCCGAGATTGCTGGTCAGCACAATGATGGTGTTGCGGAAATCCACCGTGCGCCCCTGTCCATCGGTGAGCCGACCGTCGTCGAGCACCTGCAAAAGCACGTTGAAGACGTCCTCATGCGCCTTCTCAACTTCGTCGAACAAAATCACCTGATATGGCCGCCGACGCACCGCCTCGGTAAGCTTGCCGCCTTCCTCGTAGCCGACATAGCCAGGCGGAGCCCCAATCAAGCGCGACACCGCATGTTTCTCCATGAACTCACTCATGTCGATGCGCACCATCGCCTTGTCATCGTCGAACAGGAACTCGGCGAGCGCCTTCGTCAACTCGGTCTTGCCGACGCCAGTAGGACCAAGGAACAGGAACGAACCAATCGGGCGATTCGGGTCCTGCAGCCCGGCACGGGCGCGGCGGACCGCGTCGGCCACCGCACGCAACGCATCTTCCTGGCCGACCACACGCCGGCGTAGCGCCTCCTCCATGCGGAGCAACTTTGACCGCTCGCCCTCCAGCATCCGCTCCACTGGCACTCCCGTCCAGCGTGCGACGACACCGGCGATTTGCGCCTCCGTCACCGCCTCATTGACGAGACGGCCCTCCTGCTGCGTGCTGGCGATCTTCGCCTCCAGCTCGGGCACAACGCCGTACATCAGCTCGGAGGCGCGGGCGAGCTCGCCACGTCGCTGCGCGACCTCGACCTCGCTGCGCGCCTGATCCAGCCGCTCCTTGAGCTTCTGCGTCTCGGCCACCTTCTCGGTCTCGGCGCGCCAGGCCGCCGTCATCGCGCTTGACCGCTCCTCGATTTCGGCAAGCTCGTACTGCAGCTTGGCAAGTCGGTCGTGCGATGCCGCGTCGTCCTCACGCTTCAAAGCCTCGCGCTCGATGCGAAGCTGCATCACGCGGCGATCCAATTCGTCCAGCGCCTCGGGCTTGCTGTCCACTTGCATGCGCAGCCGGCTGGAAGCCTCGTCGATCAGGTCGATCGCCTTGTCTGGCAGGAACCGGTCTGAAATGTAACGGTTAGACAACGTTGCCGCCGCCACGAGCGCCCCGTCGGTGATGCGCACCCCGTGATGCAGCTCATACTTCTCCTTGATGCCGCGCAGAATGGAGACCGTGTCGGCAACGGACGGCTCGCCGACGAACACCGGCTGAAAGCGGCGTGCGAGCGCGGCATCCTTCTCCACATGTAGGCGATACTCGTTTAACGTCGTTGCGCCTATGCAATGGAGAGCACCACGCGCGAGTTCCGGCTTGATCAGATTGGAGGCGTCCATGGCGCCATCCGCTTTGCCGGCACCGACCAGCGTGTGCATCTCGTCGATGAACAGGATTACCCTGCCTTCGGCGGATTCGATTTCCTTGAGCACCGCCTTGAGGCGCTCCTCGAACTCGCCGCGATATTTCGCTCCCGCAACCATCGCGCCGAGGTCGAGCGCGAGCACCTGCTTGTCCTTGAGCGCCTCCGGCACGTCGCCATTGACGATGCGCAGCGCTAGGCCCTCGACAATGGCCGTCTTGCCGACGCCCGGCTCGCCGATCAGCACAGGATTGTTCTTGGTGCGGCGCGCCAGCACCTGAATTGCGCGACGGATCTCCTCGTCACGGCCGATCACCGGGTCGAGCTTGCCGGAGCGGGCGATCTCCGTAACGTCTCGCGCATACTTCTTCAGCGCCTCGAAGCTCTGCTCGGCATTGGCGCTGTCGACGCGGCGGCCGCGACGGATGTCGCCCACGGCCTTGTCCAACGCCTTGAGCGTGACGCCCGAGGCGGCAAGTGCGGCGGCGGTCGGGCCGCCCGCAGCGGACAGCGCGAGCAATAGGCGATCCTGCGCGACGTAGGTGTCGCCGGCCTTAATCGCAGCCTGCTGCGCATTGTCGAGCAGCCGCACGAACTCTGGCGTGGCCTGAGGCTGACCGGCGCCGGCGCCGCTCACCTTGGGCAGGCGGGCGAGGTCGGCCTCCATGGCGTTCCTCGCCGGCTGCGGATCGCCGCCGGCGGCGCGGATGAGGCCGGCTGCCGCACCCTCCTCGTCGTCCAGCAGCGCCTTGAGCAGGTGCTCGGGCGTCAGCCGCTGATGAAATTCGCGTATGGCGATGGTCTGCGCGGCCTGTAGGAAGCCCTTCGCGCGGTCGGTAAATTTCTCGATGTCCATGCTTCGCTGCCCCTCTGATCAGGCGACAGAGCTATCGGCGTCCCTCACGAGGCAACGCGCGAGCCCGCATTGCGCATGTGGTCAATCGAGCTTGAAGTCTCAAGAAGGGCGAGGGCATTGCCCCTGACCCCTCCAGAGGCTTGGCTTGCGGACTCGACGACCTGAAGCGCGGGATTTGCGCCTCAGCGGGTGCAGGGCAGCGTCGGCCTTCCCGACAGTCGCGATCCGCTAGCTCATCGTCGGGATGACGAAGCTGGCGCCGTCCTTGACGCCCGTCGGCCACCGAGACGTGACCGTCTTGGTCTTGGTGTAGAACCTGATCGAGTCCGGGCCGTGCTGGTTGAGGTCGCCGAAGCTGGAGGCCTTCCAACCGCCGAAGGTGTGATAGGCGATCGGCACCGGGATCGGCACGTTCACGCCGACCATGCCTACCTGAACCCGGCTGACGAAGTCGCGCGCAGTGTCGCCGTCGCGGGTGAAGATCGCGACTCCATTGCCGTATTGATGCTCGTTCGGCAGCCGCAGCGCCTCCTCGTAGGTGTCCGCTCGCACCACGCTGAGCACCGGCCCGAAGATCTCCTCCTGGTAAATGCGCATCCCGGCGGTCACGTGGTCGAACAGGCTGCCGCCGACGAAGAAGCCGTTCTCGTAGCCCTGCAGCCGGAAGTCGCGGCCGTCGACCAGCAGGCTGGCGCCTTCGTCGAGGCCGAGCTGCACGTATTCGCGCACGCGATCGACCGCCGCGCGGGCGACCATCGGGCCGAAATCCGCCTCCGCATCCGACGACAGGCCGACGCGCAACGCCTCGACCCGCGGCACCAGCTTGGCAATAAGCGCATCCGCAGTCTGCCGGCCGACCGGCACCGCGACGGAGATCGCCATGCAGCGCTCGCCGGCCGAACCGTAGCCGGCGCCGATCAGCGCATCCGCCGCCTGGTCGAGGTCCGCGTCGGGCATGACGATCATGTGGTTCTTGGCGCCGCCGAAGCACTGCGCGCGCTTGCCGTGCGCCGTCGCCGTTGCATAGATGTACTGGGCGATGGGGGTCGAGCCGACGAAGCCGACGGCCATGATGCGAGGGTCGGTCAGCAGCGTGTCGACCGCCTCCTTATCGCCGTTCACGACGTTGAGCACACCTGGCGGCAGACCGGCCTCCAAGAACAGCTGCGCGAGGCGCAGCGGCACGGAGGGATCACGCTCCGACGGCTTGAGGATCATCGCGTTGCCGCACGCGAGCGCCGGGCCGGCCTGCCAAAGCGGGATCATCGCCGGGAAGTTGAACGGAGTGATGCCGGCAACGACGCCGAGCGGCTGGCGCATCGAGTAGACGTCGATGCCGGTGCCGGCGGCTTCGGTGTACTCGCCCTTCAGCAAATGCGGGATGCCGCAGGCAAATTCGACCACTTCAAGGCCGCGCTGGATGTCACCCTTCGCGTCCGGCACCGTCTTGCCGTGCTCGGAGGACAGCAGGCGAGCCAAGGTGTCGATGTCCTTGTTAGCAAGCTCCAGAAACTTCATCATCACCCGGGCGCGGCGCTGCGGGTTGGTCGCTCCCCAGGCCGGCTGCGCCGCGGCGGCATTGGCGATCGCCGCCTCCATCTCCGCGCGGCTGGCCAGTGCGACCTGCGCCTGCACGTCGCCGGTGTTCGGCTCGAACACGTCGGCGTAGCGGCCGGACGTGCCGGGTAGCGGCGCGCCATCGACAAAATGATGCAGCGTGTTCATGCCAGGTCGCCATTCTCGCTTGCAGTGGGGGCCGATCGCCGATCGGGTGCACTTGCCTAATCCCAAAGCGGCGGAAGCGTCCAGGGACCCGGCGATTGCCTCAGGCGGCTGTCTCCAGAAAGGCGGCGACGCGCCGTACTGCTTCGACCACGTCCGCCTCGGGCGCGCAGTAGCTGAGGCGCATGAAGCGTCCCCCGCGCGGGTCAAAATCAAGCCCTGAGGTGGCGGCGACATGCGCCTCGGCAAGCAGGCGGGCGCAGAAGCCAATGCTGTCGCCGGTGAGCTCGCCGAGATCGGCATACAGGTAGAAGGCGCCGTCCGCAGGACCAAGCTGCGTGAGACCGGCCGCGGGCAGTTGAGCGAGCAGGTGGTCACGCGAGCGTCGATAGCCGGCGACGTTGACAGCGAGCTCGTCGTGGCAGTCGAACGCCGCCGCCGCCGCCACCTGGCTGATGTGCGGCGCGCAGATCGAGAAGTTCTGCGCGAGGCACTCCACCGGCCGCTGCAGATCCTCCGGCAGCACCATCCAGCCGACCCGCCAGCCGGTCATGCTGAAATATTTCGAGAAGCTGTTGATGACGACGGCGCCGGGCATCGACGCGGCGGTACTGCGCGCCATGCCGTAATCCAGGCCGTGATAGATCTCGTCACTGATCAGACGCACGCCGGCGGCGATGCACCAGGCGGCAATGGCGGCGAAATCCTCCGGCGCCAGCATGCCGCCCGCCGGGTTGCCGGGGCTGGCGATGATCAGCCCCTCCGGCCTTGGATCAAGCGCCTCGAGCTGCGCCAGGGTCGGCTGATAGCGGCTAGCTGCCTCGGTCTCGATCAGCACCGGGCGCATGCCGAGCGCGACCAGAATGTTGCAGTATGGCGGGTAGTAAGGTGCGGCGAGCGCCACCCGATCGCCGACGTCGAACGCGGCCAGAAAGGCGAGCGGGAAAGCGCCGGACGCGCCGGTCGTCACGGCGATGCGCTCACGCTCGACGGTGACGCCGTACCAGTCGCGGTAATGCATCGCGATCCGCTCGCGCAGCAACGGCAGGCCAAGCGCCTCGGTGTAGCCAAGCGGTGCGCCGCGGCTCAGCGCGGCCACCGCCGCGGCGACGGCGCCGGCGGGGGCGCTGGTGCCCGGCTGGCCAACCTCCATGCGGATGACGCGCGGCGCGCCGGAAGGCAGGGCGGCGGCCAGCGCGTTCGCCGCCCTGGAGACGTCCATGACCAGGAAGGGCGGCGCGGCGGCGCCGGCGGCCGTCTTCAGCACAGCAGGAAGGCCAGGGCTCTACCCCGGACCCGCTGGGGCCACGCGGCCCCAGACCCCATCCAACTGGAGCCAGCACTCACTCTCGCATGCTCGGCGACGCGATCAATTGGTGCTGCCTGCCGCCAGGCCATAGCCGCGCGGATCCGTTGCCCAGCCGCACGAGTTCGGGCTGCCGGGCAGGTCATCACTGCAGCCGATCACGTTCAAACGGCCTGGATCCGGCACAGAGTCCGGCATCGGCGCCCTGCCCGACAGCGCATTGTGAATGCCGAGGCCGGCGCCGAGCCCCGCGAGGGATTGCCCGGAGGCGGCGGCGGCGGCTCGGAAGGCGCGCCGGTCGGCGTTCCAGGCGATCGCTGCGGCCAGCAGGGGCGCCGTCCGCGGGTCGGGGGTTGCGGCCAGCACGACACCGGTGCCGGGCGCCACCCGCCCGGTGCCGAACAGGTTGTCCATCGTCAGCGCACAGGCGACGGCGCCGCCATGACGGTCGAGCACGGTGAAGCTGGTGGAGGCCGACAGCGCCGGCAACGCCGCCGGTGGCGTGCTCATGGCCAGGAGCGCCTGCGGGTCGCCGCCATTGGCCCGCTCATAAGCGACCACCGAGGCGGCAGCGGTGGCGGCGCCTGCGACATCCTGCGGCGCGGCGGCAAGCACGTGAAAGGCGGCGGCGGCGGCGAGCCCGCCGTCGGCTGGCGGCGGCAGAAAGGCGACCTGGTCATGGCCGGACGGCAGCACGATGGCGTTGCGCTCCTGCGGCAAAGCGTCATGCAGGCTTGCCGTCGGCACCGCGCCGCCGGCAAGCGCGCTGGCAGCGGCGAAGCGCTGGGCAAGCTGCCCCTGATACAGACTGCCGACACCGGAAGCCCGGATGGCGTCCAGCGTGGCGCCGAGATCGGCTTGAACGAGAGTGTCGCCCTCGTGCAAAGCGGGCCCAAAGATGGCCCGCGCGTCCGGATCCGCGAGTAGCGGCCCGGCAACGACGGCGAGGTCGACGGCCAGAGCACGTGAGACAGGCGCGCCGAAACGCGCCACCTGCTCGGCCGGGGCGATTAGCTGCTCGAAGGCCATGCCGCTGCCATAGCGCACGTCGAGCAGAAACAATCCGCGAGCCAGCATCGGCACCGCGGCCGGGCGATCGTTCTGCACCCCGCCCGGCGCTGCGGGAACCGGCGTGAACAGGACGGCGGTGGGCTGTCCATGGCCCGCACCATGCGCGGCCGGATCATAGGCGAGACAGGCGCCGCCAGCACCAAGCGAGGCGCGCGAAGGCAGCGTCGCCGCCAGCATGAAGCCAACCGCAACGGCCGCATCGGCAGCGGTGCCGCCGCGCGCGAGCACGTCGCGGCCGGCCAGCGTCGCGCGCGGCTCGTCCGAAGCGACGCCGCCGATAAAGCCGGCGATGCGCGTCGCACTGGGCGACTCCGTGCTGCCGCCGGAGCAGCTCGAGAGCGCGAGCAACAGCGCTACGGTCCCGGCAGCGCCACGTCGGAATGCGCAAGATCGGGGCCGACCCGTCCGACCACCTGCCCGCACTGCCTGTCTCCCGCCGCTCGCCATGACGCCCCGCCCATAGACGGCTTCATAGAGGGCGGCAACCGGCGCGATGGCAGCTTGCGCCGCCGGATGGTAGAGCACGGACGCCACGATGGAGCGCGCGATGCGACGTTTGACAGGAGCCTTGCTCGCCGCCTTGCTGCTGCTGCCGCCTGCGTCGGCGCGCGCCGACAACTTTACGCCCGAGCAGCGCGATGAAATCGTCCATATCCTGCGCGATGCGCTGGTGCGCGACCCGACGATCCTGCGCGACGCCGTGCTGGCCATGCAGAAGGCGGACAGCGCCAACGAAACCGCCGGCGAGGCAGCGGCGATAGCGGCGCATCGACGCTCGCTGCTGGCCAATCCCGCCGACCCGATCGCCGGCAATGCCGCCGGCGCGCGCACGGTGGTGGAGTTTTATGATCCGCGCTGCGGCTACTGTCGGCAGATGCTGCCCGTGCTCGCCGGCCTGCTGAAAGCCGATCCGTCTGTGCGCCTGATCTACAAGGAGATCCCGGTTCTCGGCCCTGGCAGCGTGCTGGACGCACAGGCGCTCGTCGCCGCACAGGCGCAGGGTGGCTACTTCGCGCTTCAGGCAGCGCTGATGGGCGATGCCGAGGCGCCGTCCAAGGCCCGCATCCGCACTCTCGCGACCGCTGTTCACCTCGACCCCGACCGGCTGCTGGCCGAGATGGACGGCGCCGCCGTGCACGACAGGCTGGCCGCAAACCTGGCCCTGGCGCAGGCGCTCGGCGTCACCGGAACGCCGACGCTGGTGATCGGCGACACGTTGACCTCGGGGGCAATGAGGCTTGAGGAACTGCAAGCGGCGGTTAGCCGCGGCTAGTAAGGCAAGCCAGAGGCTCTGCCTCTGGCCGCCGCTGGTCCTGAGGCCCAGACCAGAATCCCTTGAGAGTCCTTAATTCTTGCTGGGCGAAGCCAGTCGATGCCGCGCCCGACGCCACCGACACCGCCGTGTGGCACGAACAACGAAAGGCTTTCAAAGGCCTCGCCGTTGGTGCAATCCGGAGGCAGCCCCTAGCCTGCTACTCCGCCGCCTCGGCCCGTGCAGGGCGCAACACGGCGGCCAGCGCGCCCACCAGGTCGTCCATCATCGCATCCGTGTGAAACGGTCCAGGCGTCAGGCGCAGCCGCTCGGTGCCGCGCGGCACTGTTGGGTAGTTGATCGCGGTGGCGTAGTGGCCGTGACTGTCCAGCAGGCGCCGGCTCACCTCGCTCGCCACGGCCGCGTCGCCGACGTGGACGGGGACGATGTGGCTCGCTGAGGCCAGTCGCGGCAGACCGGCGCGGTCGAGCTTGCCCTTCAGCATCTCCGCTCGGGCGAACAGCGCCGCGCGTCGTGCGTGGTCCCGACGCAGCAGCCTCACCGAGGCGATCGCCGGCGCCACCACGGTCGGCGGCAGGGCGGTGGTGAAGATGAAGCCGCTGGCGGTGGAGCGGATGAAGTCGACGATCTCGGCGTCGCCGGCGACGTAGCCGCCCTGGCAGCCGAACGCCTTGGCAAGCGTGCCCTCGATGATGGTGAGGCGATGGCTCACCCCGTCGCGCTCGGCGACGCCGGCGCCGGTCGGGCCATACATGCCGACCGCGTGCACCTCGTCCAGGTAGGTCATCGCGTCGTAGCGATCGGCAAGGTCGCAGATCGCGCCGATCGGGGCGATGTCGGCGTCCATCGAGTAGACGCTCTCAAAGACGATCAGCTTGGGCGCGGCGCGCGGCGCGGCCGACAGCCTGGCCTCCAGCGCGGCCAGGTCGTTATGGGCGAAGACGTGCGTGGTCACGCCGCGCGCCGCCTTGATGCCGGCGATCATCGAGGCGTGGTTCTTCTCGTCCGAGAACACGTGCCAGCCGGGCAGGCTCGTCAGGATGGTCTGCAGGCTGGCCTGGTTGGAGACATAGCCGGAGACGAACAGCAGCGCCGCCTCCCGGCCGTGCAGGTCGGCCAGCTCGTGTTCGAGCTCGGCATGCAGCGGCGAGGTGCCGGCGATGTTGCGGGTGCCGCCCGCGCCTGCGCCCATGCTGCGCGCCGCGTCCACCGCCGCCTCGATCACCGCCGGATGGGTGCCCATGCCGACGTAGTCGTTCGACGACCAAACGATCACCTCACGCGAGCGACCATCCTGCTCCATGCGGAACCGCGGATACTGCCCGGCCTGTTTGAGCAATGGCGAGAAGCTGCGATAGCGGCCCTGGGCGCGGATGTCCGCGAGCGCCTTGCGGCAGTGCTCCTGAAACCGATGCATGGTACGACGTCGGAACTCCATCTGACGACTGGAAATGGTTCCGCGTCGGCCGGAAGGGAAGTGCTTCTTATGGAACGAAGCAATCTGGGCGGAAGGATGAGCAGGACCGGAGGCCCTGCCTCTAAACTCCGCCCGAGCCTCGGAGACCCTTGCCCGCATCATTGGAGCCTAAACGCGCACCGAGTTCACCGACATGGCAGCTGACTGCCAGCTACTGCACGAAGACCCGCACCTCCTGGAGCCGCACGGCCGGGTCTGCGCTGGCGGCCAGCTCTATCTGGCCGATGTCGACGCCGTCGGCGGCGATCGCGTCGGCGACTTGCCGCCCGGCCGTGCTGGCGACGCGCGCCGCCTCCACCTGATCGTCGGCGCCGCCATGCGCCGGCACCACCGTCTGAACGCGGAACAGCACGTCCGGCTTGCGTTGTCGGGCGGCGTCGACGGCGACGCGCAGCGCGTCCTCGTAGTCAGGGTCCGGCACGGTGTAGCGAATGGTGATCAGCGCCGGAATGGCCGGCACCGGCGGTCCATTGTCGGCCCGCATGGCAAACATGCCATTCGGGTTGCGGGCGAAGTTGCGTTGGGTGATCAGGGTGCAACTGGCCGCGGTGAGCAGCACCGGTAGCAGGACGCCGACGCGAATGGCGTCTCGCAAGGTGGCTTGCATGGACGAACGTCCTCCCGGACCGGACAGCTCACAGGGTCGCAGGCACAGCAGGTCGGGGCAAGCGGTTGCCGATCCGGGAGGACGCGTCTAAGCCTGCCCGACCGGGGGTTGGTCGCCAGGAAGCTGGCGAGACGCCGCTCCGCTCCCTACGGAGGCGAGATCATCAGTCAGAGGACCGACCTCACCGGCGACACGCAGAGCTCTCCGCCCCGCTCGGCGCGGCCGCCCGACCTCGCCGCTATGGCAGAGCGCCTTGCCGCACGCTCCGGCCACGGACGCTTCTCACGCGGCATGTCGACGTGCCTGGCGGTGCTGTGCAGCCAGTTCCTGCGCTTTGACGCCGCCGATCCCGACTGGCCTGACCGCGACCGGCTCGTGCTCTCCGCACCGGAGGGCATGGAACTGGTCGAGGCGATGCTGGTGCTGACGGGCCAGCGCGACGAGAGCGGTCTGACCCTGGACCAGCAGCCCGAGTTGCTGCCACCGGTCGCCGGCGGCACCGCGCAGGGCGTGGCGCTCGGCGCGGGCCTCGCGCTTGGCGAGCGCCTGCTGGCGCGTCGATACGGCCGCTCGCTGGTGGATCATCGCACCTGGGTGCTGTGCCGCGCCAGCGAGCTAGGCTCGGGCCTCGCGCTTGAGGCGGCGGCGCTGGCCGGACGCGAGCGGCTGGACAAGCTGGTGGTGCTCGCCGACGCCGCGTTGAAGGGGCCGGCAGCGGCGGAGGACGAGGAGGCGGTGCGCTGCCTGCCGGCGCTGAATTGGGCGATCCGCATCGTCGACGGACAGGACAGCCAAGCGGTCGCAGCGGCGCTGGCTTGGGCTGTGCGTGGCCGCAAGCCGACGCTGATCGTCTGTCGGAACGGCGACCAGAGCGGCGACCAAAGTGCCGCGCGGAGCGCCGCCGCCGGACCACGCGGGGACGTCGGCCGCGCGCCTCTGGCCGAGGCGGCCTGGGATACGACCGGGCATCGCGGGGCAGCGACGCGGCGGGCCTGGCTCAAGCGGCTTACCCGCCACCCGCAGCGCCAGGATTACGAGCGGGCGCTGGCCGGTCGACTGCCGGACGACTGGGCCGCGATGGCGGCCGAGCTGCGACTTAAGATGGCGGGCGATTTCGGCACCGCCGGCGCCGAGCGCTGCGGCGAGGCGCTGCTGGCGCAGCTCAGTGCAGGCCTGGCCGAATTTGCCTGCTGCGGCACGACGCGGCCGCAGCAGGACCAAGCCCCGGCCGGACATGGTTTCGGTCCGCCGCAACGCCGGGTCGGTTGCGGTGCCCGCGAGCGCGGCATGGCGTTCCTGGTCGCCGGCTTGGCGCTGCATGGCGGCTCGCTGGCCTGCGGCGTGGCGACGCTTGCCGCCGCCGATGCGGTGCGTCCGGCGCTGCGCGCCATTGCCCGATGCGGCCGGCGGGCGTTGCAGGTGATGATCGAGGATACGAGCCATGGCATGCGCGGCGGCATCGAGCAGCTCGCTGCGCTGCGGGCGATCCCAGGCATGCGGCTGATGCGGCCCGGCGACCCGATCGAGCTCGCCGAATGCTTCGAGCTGGCGCTGCGCTCGCCGACCACGCCGACCGCACTGGTGCTGCCCGGTCGGGCGATGGCGCTGCTGCGCGCTGATGGCGCGGAGAGCCAGGCCGCGCGCGGCGGCTACGTGTTCGCCGAAGCGGAGGGTGTGGCGGAAGGCCGGGACCGGGACGCGACGCTGCTCGCCACCGGTAGCGAGTTGCGGCTCGCGCTGCGCCTGCGGCTGGCCTTGGCGGTGCTCGGCAAGTTGGTCGCCGTCGTGTCGCTACCTTGCTGGTCGCTGTTCGCTCAGCAGAGTCGGCGCTACCGCGAAATCGTGTTGGGCAACGCGCCGCGCTTTGGTCTCGAGGCCTCGAGCGGCTTCGGCTGGGAGCGTTGGCTAGGCGCGGATGGCCATTTCGTCGGTGCCTGGACGCCGGGTGGCGACGACGATGAGAGCCACGTCGACGCCATCGCGCAGCAGCTGGCGCAGCGTCTGAGTGGCGCAGGCAGGCGCTGAGCGCCGAGCCCGATGCCGAAGGGCCGAGGCTTCTGGAAGAAGCAAGCGGCAGGCTGTAGAACCGCGGCGACAGGATCGAGGGAGAGGTCGGCATGGCGGTAAAGGTCGCAATCAACGGCTTCGGCCGCATCGGGCGACTGGTGCTGCGAGCGATGGTGCAGAGCGGTCGCACCGATGTCGAGCCGGTGGCCATCAACGACCTGGGGTCGGTCGAAGCGAACGCGCATTTGTTCCGTTATGACAGCGTGCATGGGCGCTTCCCCGGCGAGGTCACGGTCGACGGCAACAGCATCACCATCCGCCTGGGCGGCCGGACCTATGGCCCGATTCGCGTTTCGGCCGAGCGCGAGCCGTCAGAGGCGCCCTACCAGGGCGTCGACGTGGCGATGGAGTGCACCGGGCTGTTCACCAGCAAGGAGAGCGCGTCGAGGCTGATCGCGGCCGGCGCCCGCAAGGTGCTGGTCTCCGCACCGGCCGACGGAGTGGACGCGACGGTGGTGTTCGGGGTGAACGAGCACGTGATCACGCCCGAGATGACGGTGATCTCCAACGCGTCCTGCACCACCAACTGCCTCGCCCCGATGGCGCGGGTGCTGGAGGATAGCGTCGGCATCGAGCGCGGCTACATGGTGACGATCCACAGCTACACCGGCGACCAGCGAACGGTGGACACACTGCACAAGGACCTGCATCGCGCTCGCGCCGCGGCGATGTCGATGATCCCGACCTCGACCGGGGCGGCGCGCGCCGTCGGCCTCGTCATGCCGGAGCTGAAGGGCAAGCTTGACGGCACCTCGCTCCGGGTGCCGACGCCGAACGTCTCGATGGTGTCGCTGGACATCAACCCGCGCACGCCTGCCAGCGTCGAGCAGGTCAACGCCGCCTTCAAGGATGCCGCGTCTGGCCGGATGCGGGCGATCCTGGACTACAACACCGAGAAGCTGGTCAGCACCGACTTTACCGGCGTCGCTTACTCCTGCACGTTCGATGCGACGCAGACGGCGTCCGTCGATGACGGCAGGATGATCCGGGTGGTGGGCTGGTACGACAACGAGTGGGGCTTCTCGAGTCGGATGGCCGATACCGCCGCGCTGTTCGGCAGCCTTTAGGGCCAATCGAAAGCGCCATGCCAAGCTTCCGCACCCTCGACGACCTTGACGTGCACGGCAAGCGCGTGTTGCTTCGAGCCGACCTCAACGTGCCCGTCCGCGACGGCCGGATCACCGACGCGACGCGCATCGAGCGCCTTGCGCCGACCATACGCGAGCTCGCCGAGAAGGGTGCGCGGGTCATCGTCGTCAGCCATTTCGACCGCCCGCAAGGCAAGCGGGTCGACACGATGTCGCTGGCGCCGCTCGCCACCGCGTTGCGCGACGTGCTCGACCGCGACGTCTATTTCGCCGACGACTGCATCGGCGAGGAGGCGCGGCTTGCCGTCAGCCGAATGAAGGACGGCGACGTGCTGGTGCTGGAGAACACCCGCTTTCATCCCGGCGAAGAGAAGAACGACCCGCAGATGGCCGCCGAACTCGCCGAACTCGCCGACATCTATGTCAACGACGCGTTCTCCGCCGCCCATCGCGCGCATGCCAGCACGGAGGGGGTGGCTCGGCTGCTGCCGTCGCATGCCGGACGGCTGATGCAGGCCGAGCTCGAGGCGCTGACGGCGGCGCTGGAGCATCCAGACCGGCCGGTGGGCGCCGTCGTCGGCGGCGCCAAGGTCTCGACCAAGCTCGAGCTGCTCGGCAATCTGGTTGGCCGAGTGGACGTGCTGGTGATCGGCGGAGCGATGGCGAACACCTTTCTCGCCGCCCAGGGCGTGGCGGTCGGCCGTTCGCTGCAGGAGGCGGACATGCATGCGACGGCTTTGGAAATCCTGGAGCGCGCGCGTGCCGGTGGCTGCGAGGTAGTGTTGCCCGTCGACGCGGTGACGGCGACCGAGTTTCGCGCCGACCCGCCGACCCGGGTGGTCGGCATCGACCAGGTGCCAGCCGACAGCATGATCCTCGATGTCGGCCCGCAAACGGTCGCCGCGCTGATCGAGCGGCTGACCGGGCTGCGGACGCTGGTGTGGAACGGCCCGCTGGGCGCGTTCGAGACGCCACCGTTCGACCAGGCGACGACGGCGCTGGCTCGGGCGGTCGCCGCGGCGACGAGCGCCGGCTGGCTGCGTTCGGTCGCCGGCGGCGGCGACACCGTGGCCGCGCTCAAGCATGCCGGAGTGCTGGAGCAGATGAGCTATGTCTCAACCGCCGGCGGCGCGTTCCTGGAGTGGCTCGAAGGCAAGATCCTGCCGGGCATCCTGGCGCTCGACGCGCTGGAGGGCGTGGTCCTGCCGGGCTGAAGCGAGGATCCGAGGGCTTTGCCCGACGCGCAGTCGAAGCCGGAGCCTTGAAGCCCTCCCTTGTTTTAGTACAGCTCTCGAAGACGGTGCCGCTGCATCGGGCGACGCCAAGCATGGAGCCCGCGCACGCTTGGAGATGGCCCGGGTTCTCAGGCCTCGACGGGCCACAGGCAGGACGCTGGCTTTTTTTCAGAACCTGCGAAACTTTTAACGGTTGGCGGTTGATCGAGCATCAACCGGGCGGCACAGTAGCGCCGATGCCGGAATTTGTCCGTGAAACGCCCCCAGGCGACACTCGTGAGCGGCTGGTTTGTACCAGCTGCCGATACGTCGCCTATGACAACCCGAAGATCGTCGTCGGCGCAGTCGTGGCGCATGGCGGACGGGTGCTGCTGTGCCGACGCGCGATCGAGCCGCGGGCGGGATACTGGACGCTGCCGGCGGGCTACCTCGAGCACGAGGAGACGGCGGAGGAAGGCGCCTGCCGCGAGGCCTTCGAGGAGGCGGGGGCGCGGATTGAGCTTGACGGACTGCTCGCAGTCTACAGCGTGGCACGGATCGGTCAGGTTCAGCTGATTTACCGGGCGCGGTTCGACGGCGCGCCCCATTTCGAGGCTGGCGAGGAGAGCCTCGAGACGCGGCTCTTCGCTTGGGCTGAGATCCCCTGGGTAGAGCTAGCGTTTCCGACCGTCGCTTGGGCGTTGCGCGCCTGGCAGGCGCGGCCTGACCTGCCGCTTGATGCGCCGGCAGGCAACGAGCAGACGGACCCGCGTGGCACCGCGCGGCTGCCAGAGGTGGTCACGTGATGCGACGTCGCATCCGACGCATTCTCTACGTCCTGCCACTGCTGGGGCTTGCCGCTGCAGCGCCCGAGCCCTCCGGCGCCACCAGCATCAGTCTGGCGCCGGTGGAGCTCGCGAGCGCGACGGCGCGCCTTGCGCTCGAGCCAGATGCGCCATTGCTGGCTGCCGACGCCCTGCAGCCGGCGCCTATGCCCAACGTGCAGACGGGACTGCCGACCTCGGTTGCCGATGCGGATCGCGGTGCGCAGCTTAGCCCACGCGTCTATCGTCAGCACGAGCAGTTCGGCGGCGACGGCTTCTCCAGCGGATCATCGGTGCAGAACGCGCAGCAGCGCGAGCGCCCCGCCTTGGGTCTCGGCATAGCCGTTCCCATGAATTGAGGGGTTGCCGTCACGACTTGGAGCCTGAGTGCTTCGGCTCGGCTAGATGATTTTTAGATGCTCCGCGATCGGCAGGCCGAGCGCCTCCGGGACGTCCCAGAGTTCGCGCACGGCGCGGACCTGACGAAAGCCGAGGCGCAGGTAGGTCGGCAAGGCGCGAGGATGGTCGGCTGTGCAGGTATTGACGGTCAACGCCCGCGCCCCGTCGGCAAACGCGGTGTTGATCGCGGCACTCAGCGCCGGGCCGCCAAGCCCGCAGCCGATCGCCTGCGGCATCAGGCCGAAATAGCTGAGGTTGGTGGCCGCCGCGCTACGGGCGTCAAGCTCGTAGAAGCCGAGCGGCTCGTCAGCCCGGTAAAGCACGTGTATCCCGACTTGAGGGTCGCGCAAAATGGTCGCGAGCTGCGTGTCCGGCACGGTGCGACGCAGCCACCAGAGATAGTGCGCACCCACGGTGTCATACAGGTAGCGGTAGCTCGCCACACTCGGCTCGTCGAGGCGGCGCACCACCACGTCGCCAGGTAGCGGCTCCGGCGTGGTCGGGACGGCGTCCATTCGCAGGAAGGTCACGGTCACCGCGACGCGAGTGACGCTTGGCATTCGACGCGCGCTCAATCGTCGAGGAACGACCGCAGCTTGCGGCTTCGGCTCGGGTGCTTGAGCTTGCGCAGCGCCTTGGCCTCGATCTGGCGGATGCGCTCGCGCGTCACGTTGAACTGCTGGCCGACCTCCTCGAGTGTATGGTCGGTGTTCATGCCGATGCCGAAGCGCATGCGCAGCACCCGCTCCTCGCGCGGCGTCAACGAGGACAGAACCCGGGTCGTCGCCTCACGCAAATTGGCCTGGATTGCGGCGTCGAGCGGGATGATCGCCGCCTTGTCCTCGATAAAGTCGCCGAGATGGCTGTCCTCCTCGTCGCCGATCGGGGTCTCCAGCGAGATTGGCTCCTTGGCAATCTTCAGCACCTTGCGCACCTTCTCGAGCGGCATACCGAGCTTCTCGGCCAGCTCCTCAGGGGCCGGCTCGCGGCCGATCTCGTGCAGCATTTGC
>CAXUCZ010000024.1:0-16678 GCA_964249675.1 uncultured Acetobacteraceae bacterium
TGGATTTTAAAGGCTTCGCCTTTAATGGGGTCCAGGGGCAAAGCCCCTGGCCTTCACTCGCCTCTAGCGTGACTTCTTATACAGCGTCGAGGCAATCTCGAAGATTTCCTGCGGCGCGTAGTCGGGTGCGAAGGCGCCGTAATTGCCCAGCAGCTCCGGCATCTTGCCGCCTTCCGGCAGGCCGTCCACAACCTCGAGGCTGCCCGGCGGATCGCCCGGCAGCGCCACTTCGTCCGGCGACCAGATGCCGGCGGACTCGGCGTAGTCCTCCGGGCTAAAGCGATACAGCCGGCGATGCTTGCCCTCGTCGAGATACTTCTGACACTCGGGAATGGCGCTGAGGTCGATGTTGGGGGTCGGCAGCATCTTCTCGATCGCGACGCCCGAGAGCTTCTTCAGCGCCAGCGCATAGGCATGCGCATGCAGCGAGCCGCGCACCAACAGGTAGGCGCAAACCTCGCGGCCGGTCGGCTCCGTCATCGTCTCGTAGACGCGCAGCTTGTGGATGCGCGCACCGCACTCGAGGTGGAAGTTGTGCAGCAGGTCGATCATCAGATTGCCGGTGGTGGTCACCATGTCCATGTTCCAGGACGCAGCGTTGGCATTCATCGGCATCGCGCCGCCGCCATTGGCCAGGAAGCTGCCGGCGAGCCGGATGTCCTGCATCGCCGCGAACGGCGCCTTGGAGATGTCGACGTTCTCCTTGGGGTTGCCCGGGCCATTGTTCAGCATGGCGATGCCGTTGCTGACCAACTCGACATGGCCGATCTCCTCGGCGAAGATCGACGACACCAGGCTGTAGAACGGCTTCAGCTGCGTCTTGTTGCGGAAGTTGAAGCTCTGGAACATGTAGTTGCCGAGCGTCGACATCTCGCCATACTTACCGCCAAGCAGCTCCTGAAGCGCCGCCGCCGCATTCGGCTCGGGCTTCTTGGGCTCCGGCAGCTCAGTAAGAAGCTTGTCGATCTTCATGAACATGTGTGAGGCACCCCGGTAGACAATTTGCGAACACCAGTTGAACCGGACGCAAGCTCCAGGGTTGCCGCGCCGACCGATCACGACGCCGCCAGACGGCGCATCGATCATCGCCGTGGACTGACGCGTCGTTCGTGTTGCGCTGCATCCGCAGCGTTGTACAGTCCGGATCGTGGACCCGTCGCAGCCCTACGCCCTGCCTGAGACGAACAGCGAACCGCCGCTGCCGCACCATGCCGGCGCGGACGCGTTGCGGACCACCATCTACAGCCTGTTGGCGGTCATGCTGCTGGCTGGCGCCTGGGTGCGCTTCAACGACCGGATCGGCGCCATCGCGCCGGCGCTCAGCGGGCCGGCGGCGGGCGTCGCCGACGAGGCGGGGCTGAGCGGGCGCATCAAGGGGCTCATCGAGGTCGCGCTGGTCGCGCCGTCCGCAACGCCGCAGGCGATCGCAGCGCTGCAGCTTCCCGGCGCCGACCTGGCGGCGCTGACCCAGGCGGTCGAGCAGCAGCGGCTGCGTCTGGTGCGCCTGCCGCTGTTCGATGCCAGCCCGGGGATCTCGAACGGTCTCGGCGGTCGCGCCGTCGTCGTCAGCTCGGGAGGCTATACGCGGATGGTGCGGCTCGGCCGGGCGCCGGTCGTGCTCACCTTGCCGATCGCGCGCGTCGGCACGGTCTCGTTCCACGGCCTCGACGCGGCGCCGGTGACGATCGGCGCGGTGACGCTGAGCGGCCCGATGACGCTGCCGTCCCTGTCCGGCGGGCAGGTCCTCAACGTCGGCATCGTGGCGCAATAGGTGCGAGAGACCGCGTGATAAGGGACGTTGAATGAAGAGCCTGCTGCCGGCGGCGAACCGGTGGATGCCGGTCATGGTGCTGGCGTTCTTCAGCCTGGCGACGCTGCAGCTGCTGCTCTCGTTCCACCTGTCGCCAGCCGCGCTCGTGCATGGCATGCTGTCATGGCTGACCTGGCTCGGCTGGCTCTATGTCGGCGCCGCCGGGATCGGCTGGACGCTGGTGCTGGCGGGGCTTGGCTACGAGTGGCGCGCCGCCGCCCGCGCCCGCCGGCTGCCTCTCGGGTCTCGGCGCCGACGCAAGCGAGGGTGGATGATGGACGTTCTGGCTCGGCTGACCAATCGCGCCGCCCTGGAGGACCTGCTCTCCAAGCAGGAGCGCGCGACCATCATCGACGCGGTGGCGTTGGCCGAGACGCTGCGCAGTCAGGTGATCGGGCAAGACCAAGTCTGCGATGATATCGCTCAGCAATTGCGGCGGCGCCTCGCCTTGCAGGTGCGCGGCAAGCCGGTCGGCATCTTCCTGCTCGCCGGCCCGCCCGGCACCGGCAAGACCTATCTCGCCAAGCGCCTCGCCGTGGCGCTGGAGCGCAAGCTGCTGCACTTCGACATGACGCAGATGAGTTCGCCGCACGCCGCGACCCAGCTGTTCGGGTCGCCGAAAGGTTACGTCGGCTCGGACAGCTACGGCAAGCTGACCGGCGGGTTGAAGGAGGTGCCGGACGGGGTCGTGCTGCTCGACGAGATCGAGAAGGCGCATCCGGACGTGTTCAAGAAGTTCCTCTCCGCCTGGAACGACGGCCACGTCACCGAGGCCTCCAACGGCGCGCAGGTCAGCACCACGCGGGCGATCTTCATGCTCACCTCGAACATCGCCACCGAGGCGCTCAGCGAGATCGCCACCCGACACGCCGAGGACCCCGACGCGTTGCGCGCCGCCTCGGTGGAGGCGCTGCGGCTGGCCGGTTTCGCGCCCGAGGTGCTGAACCGGCTCGACCGCATCTTCGTCTTCCGCCCGCTGGTCGGGCTCGACGTCGCCCGGGTCGCCGCCCTGGAGATCGAGGCGATGATCGCCTCCTACGGGCTCGACATCGCCACCGGCGGGATCGACCCGCATCTACTGGTCGACATCATGCTCAAGCAGGACCGGCTCGGCCAGGGCGCCAGCGCCCGCGACCTGGTGCGCTCGATTGAGGAGATGGTTAGCGACGGGTTGATCGAGGCGCACCAGAAGGGCGCCCGCCGGGTCAGCCTGGAGCGCGGTGAGCATGGCATCGTGACCAGGATCGCCGACATCACCGCGCCCGCCCGACAGGTCGCAGCGGCGCCGCACGAGTAGATGCCGCGGCGAATGCGCCACTAGATGGCTGCCTGGGGCCGCCTGTGGGGCCGCGCGCCGGCCTGGCGGTTCTGCCTGTTCGGCGCCATCGCCATGACGGCGCTCGCCGCCATGTTCCCGCCGGCGCTGCCGGACTGGCTCGCGCATCGGAGTCTGTGGCAGCGCCCGGCCGGTGCTGCGTCCGCCGATCCGGCGCCGCGCTTCGTGCCGCAACCCGAAGCCGCGCCGCCGACCTACTCGACCTTCCAGATGCCGGATTTCGGCCACACGCGCAGCGGCATCATTCCGTTCGCCGGCCGCCAGCTGCCCCTGCCGGCGGGACAATGGCAGGAGCTCGCGATCGCCCGCAACCGCGGCAGCTTGCTGGAGACGATCTCGCTACTCGCCCGCATCGAGGATAGCCGCATGACCGGCATGGTCATCGCCACCGCGCCCGAGAGCCTCGGCGTAGTCGCCGGCATTGCCAACACGCCGAAGCTCTGCCTGGAGGCAGGCACCCTGGCGCACCGCATCGCGCCCAGCGACCCGGACATGCCGCTGAGCCATGAGTGCTGGACCATCGTCGACGAGGACATGACCGCCGGCCCTTGGGCCGCCGGCCAGAACAGCCTGGAGCGGCACGCGCTCGAGCGCCTCGGTCTGATCCACGCGAGCGTCGCCGACCACATGCTGGCCTGGCGCTACTTCGTCGCCGGCAACGGCGGCTTCATGCAGACCATCATCCTGGTCCCGGACGAGCGCGCGACCGAGCCCGGCCAAGTGACCAAGCTGCAGGAGTGGGGCGAGCGATACGCCGCTCGCCTGAGCAAGGGCTTCGACGGCAAGCTGACGCAAGCCGACCTGACCCCGGCCGTGCTGCGCGATCCTAAATAAGCAAGCAGTTCCTGTTTGCAAAAACAAGCCGTCGCGAAACGAAGACTAAATGGGCAAAAGTTTTTGCTTCTTTTTTTCAAAAAAGAAGCCCTTCTTATTCCTCGATGATCACCCGGTCGCTCACCGCGATTTCCCCGAGCACATCCGGGATCAGGTTTACGCCGAACACGACCTCGCCGCCCTGGCGGCGAAACGTGGCCAGCGTGCGCAGCGGCTCCTTCGGGTCCGGCCGCTCGCCGCTCTCCTGGTCGATCGAGGGCACGACGCAGCGGCCGCACGGCCCGGCAACGCGAAACGTCGCCGCACCGACCCGGATGTGCCGCCAGCCATCCTCCGCCCAGGCCGCGGCGCCGCTCACCACCAGGTTGGGGCGGAATCGGCCGATCGGGATCGGGCAAGCCAGCCGCCGATTCAGGTCGTCCAGCGAGCTCGTCGAGGCGAGCAGCAACGGAAAGGCGTCGGCGAAGCTGACGCGGTCCGCCGCCCGGCCATAGGACGGGTTGACCGTCCGCACGCTCGGATCCGCCAGCCAAACCAGCCGGCAGGCAACGCCCAGCGCGTCGGAGAGCCAGGCCGCCGCCGCCGCGCCGGCAAGCCGCGCCGGCACCGTGCTGCGCCAGATGGTGACCGGGATCGTCTCGGCGTCGTCGTCCGGGTACGGGACCTTGAGCGGCGCGCCGCCGGCTCGGCTGAGCGCGACGCCGGTCGGCGTCGTCTCGGCGAGCATTTGCGCCATCGACGCCAGCTCCCGCTGGCTGCGAAACCGCCCCGCCGGATCGATCACCAGCCAGCGGCGGTCGCCGCTCAGGCCAATCGCCTCCACCCAGGCCCGCTCCACCTCGCCGCCGCGCAGGCCCTTCACCGGATAGACACTCAGCTTGGCAATCAGCGCAGACATGCAGGAAAGCTAAGGGTTCTTTTTTGAAAAAAAGAACCAAAAAACTTTTGCCTGCTTAGACCGGGCCGCGTACAGCCCTGGGTTAACCTGCCTTGCCTTCCTCGATCGCCATTGCCGCGCCGATCAGGGCCAGGTGGCTCAGCGCCTGCGGCACGTTGCCGAGCATGGCCTTGTCCGCCGGATCCATCTGCTCGTTGAGCAGCCCGAGATTGCCGCCGACGGTCGCCAGCAGCGCGTCCATCTGCCGCACGGCCGCCGCCTGGTCGCCGAGCAGCGCATAGGCTTCGACCAGCCAGAAGGCGCAGCACAGAAAGCTGCCCTCCTCCTCGCGCATGCCGGAATAACGGTAGACCAGCGGCCCGCTGCCGAGCTCGCGCTGCACGGCGTCGCGGGTTAACGCCAGGCGCTCGCGCTGCACGAAGCCGAAGCGTGGCGCCAGCAGCAGCGCCGCGTCGAGCCGCTCGGTGCCGGCATGCAGGGTGTAGCTCTGCTTGGCCTCGGACCAGCAGTTCGCGTCGACCCAGTCGCGGATGCGGTCGCGCTCGCGCGCCCAGCGCTCGGCGTGACTGGTGTCGATCTGGCCGGCGCGGGCGAGGCCGTAGGCGCGGTCGAGCGCGGTCCAGCAGCCGATCTTGGAGAAGGTGTAGTGCTCGGGCTGCGGCAGCTCCCAGATCCCGGCGTCCTTGTTGAGCCAGACGTCGGCGCAGCGGTCGGCGAGCTCGGCGAGCAGCCGGCGCGTCACCAGGTCGAGCACGTGGCCGCCGGAGACGAACAGCGCTGCCGTCTCCATGATGTCGCCGAAGATGCCGAGCTGCAGCTGCTCGCGCGCCATGTTGCCCTGCAGCACCGGCGTGCTGCGGCGGTAGCCCGGCATGTCGAGCTCGACCTGCTTGGGAGCGAGGCTGCCGTCGAGCCCATACATCGTCCGCAGATGCCCCGGATGGCGCCGCACCGTCGCGACCATCCAGGAGAACGCCGCCTTGGCCTCCTCCACCGCGCCGACCCGCAGGAACGACTTGATGGTGTAGCTGACATCGCGCACCCAGGCGTAGCGGTAGTCGTAGTTCTTATCGCCGCCGATCCGCTCGGGCAGCGAGTTGGTCGCCGCCGCGGCGATGGCGCCGGACGGCGAGAACAGCAGCAGCTTGAGCGCCAGCGCGCTGCGCGTCACCGCCGCGGCGTAGCGCCCGTCATAGTGCAGGTTGCCCGCCCACTCGCGCCAGGCCTGGTCGGAGCGGTCGATGCGCGCGTCGATCGCCTGCATGGACGGCAGGATCAGCGGCTCGTCGGCCGAGGCGAGCAGCGCGACGACGTGGCGCGACCCGGCGCTCGTGGTCAGGCTGGCCGCCACCTGGCCATCGCTGCGACGCGTGATCGCGAGGTTGCCGTCGTGGCGAAACGCCGAAATGACGCCGTCCACATGCATCACCACGCCGTTGGGGCTGTCCTCATGCCAGGGGTTGGCCTGGCCAAGACGCCGGCCGGGCCGCACGACGATGCGGAACTCCACGGCGCCTTCCAGCCCCTCGACGCGCCGCGCCAGCTCGCTCCAGGGCAGCCGTCCGGAGATGCCGCTGTTGAGCGAATCGGTCAGCCGCGCCGTGCCCGACGCGGTCGTGAACACCTGCTCCAGCACGTTGCTGTCCGGCCGGTAGCGCCGCTCGACGGTGAACGGCGCGGTCGGGCCGAGCTCGAACCGGCCGCCGTCGTCAGGATCGAGCAGCCGGTCGAAAAACGGCTCGCTGTCCATGTTCGGCACGCACCACCAATCGACCGAGCCGTCCGCGCCGACGAGGGCGACGGACCGCCCGTCGCCCAGCGCGCCGTACTGGCCGAGCGGCAAGAACCCGTCCCGTCGTTCGGCTGTTTGGCTCATGGCAGGTGGTTGCCGCCGGTCACGCCATAGATCTCGCCGGTGACGAAGCTGCTCTCCTGCGAGGCGAGCAGCACGTAGATCGGCGCGCACTCGGCCGGCTGGCCGGGGCGCTTGAGCGGCACCGTCGAGCCGAAATCCGGTATCTTCGTCTGCGGCTGGCCGCCGCTCGTCTGCAGCGGCGTCCAGAACGGCCCCGGCGCCACGGCATTCACCCGGATGCCCTTCTCCGCCACCTGCTTGGCCAGCGAGTGGGTGAAGCTGACGATCGCCGCCTTCGTCGCCGCGTAGTCGAGCAGCGACGCCGACGGCTGGTAGCCCTGGATCGAGGTCGTGTTGATGATCGTCGCCCCCGGCGGCATGTGCGGAAGGGCCGCCTTGCACAGCCAGAACATGGAATAGACGTTGGTGCGGAAGGTTGCCTCGATCTGCTCGGTCGTGAGGTCGGCGATCGCCTCCACCGCCGTCTGCTTGCCGGCGATCAGCGCCAGGATGTCGATGCCGCCCAGCCGCTCGCGCGCGGTGTCGATCAGCTGGCTGCAGAACTGCTCGTCGCCGATGTCGCCGGGCATCGCCACGGCGCGCACGCCAGCCGCCTCGACGAGCTGCATCACCTCCTGCGCGTCCGGCTCCTCGCTCGGCAGGTAGCTCAGCACCACATCCGCGCCCTCGCGGGCAAACGCGATCGCCACCGCCCGGCCGATGCCGCTATCGGCGCCGGTGACCACAGCCTTGCGGCCCCGCAGACGGCCGAAACCCTGATAGGACGCCTCGCCGTGGTCCGGCGACGGCTTCATGTCACGCGCCAGCCCGGGCGCCGATTGCGGCTGCTCGTCGAACTTGGGGGTCGGGTACTGCTTTGTCGGGTCCTGCATCTCGTACTGGTTGCGAGTCGGTGCCATCGGCTGCTCCTGCGTTTTGCGGCGCACAACGTTGCCCTGCCCGCACGGTCGCACGCCGGCCGATCATGCTTTCGAGAGCCTTCCACGAAGGCCAAGGGCTTTCCCTCCGTGAGCGTTTCCAACGGCGGGTCGCGCCGTCGGAACCTTCGGCTCACCTCACCCCTGGACCCATCAAAGGCAAGCCTTGCCCTTACTGCGTGATGTTTCGAGAAATCAGCCCATGCCACCCCAGCGGATCACGCGCGTGATCGCCCAGCGTCACCGTCGCCGTCATCCCCGCCGCCAGGATCACGCCCGCCGGCACGGTGTCGATATGGATGCGCACCGGGATGCGCTGCGCCAGCCGCACCCAGGTGAACACCGGATCGACCGAGGCGAGGCCGAGCGTGCCGGGCGCGTAGTTCTCCGAGTTGATGCCGGCGGCGACGCTCTCGACATGGCCCAGCACCGGCGGCGCATAGCCCAGCAGCGCGATCGCCGCCGGCTCGCCGAGGCGCACGTGCCGCATCTTGGTCTCCTCGAAATACGCCGCGACCCAGAAGCTGTCGCTGTCCAGCACCGAGATGTTGCGCGTCCCGGTGGTCGCGTAGTCGCCCTGGCGCAGCAGCAGGTTGGTCACGTAGCCGTTCACCGGCGCGACGACGCGGGTGCGGTCCAGGTTGATCCGTGCCTGGTTGAGCTGGGTGATGGCGCTCGCATAGGCCGCCTCGGCCATCGCCGCCTGGGTGCCGTAGCTCTGCTTCTCCTCCTCGGAGGTGCTGAGCGTGGTCAGCTCGTCGCGGCGCTTGGCCTGCACCTGCCGGTTCTTGAGGTCCGCCTCGCGCGACTGCAGGTTCGCCTGCGCCGCGGCGAGCGAGATCTGGTAGTCGAACGGGTCAATCAGGTAGAGCAGGTCGCCTCGATGGACGAGCTGGTTGTCGCGCACCGCGAGCTCGACGATGCGGCCGTTTACCTCGGGCGCGATGCTGACGACGTTGGCCTGCACCTGGCCGTCGCGCGTCCAGGCGCCGGTCAGATAGTGGTTCCACAGCCCGAGCAGCCCGAAGCCGGCGGCGACCAGGATGCAGAGCGTGAGGACGACGCGGACCAGCCGTCGCGCGCTGTGGAACAAACCTCATGTCCTTGACGATGATCGGGAGCAACAATCGGGAGCAGCGGTTCGGGCGCAGCATAGGGGAGGCTACAGAAACAGCACCAGCGCCGAGAGGATGCAGATGTAGATCCCGGTCTCGGCGAGCGGCGTGTTCCAGGTCCAGCGCTGGATGTGCAGCCGCACCAGCAGCGGCCGCAGCGCCAGGTAGATGACCAGCGCGACCAGCGCGTAGGGCACGATCGGCGCGATCAGCACGCCCTCGATGTTGGTCTCACGCCACACCGGCCGGCTCCGGAACCTTGGGGTCGGGCGCGCCGGAGCGGGCGCTGCCGGCGCGCAGGATGCCGGATTTGCGTAGAACCGGCCGCTCCGCCTCCAGCATCTGCGCGGCGCCATAGAGGCCGGAGACGGCGTGCAGCAGCATCGGCTGCAGCTCGGCCGGCTGCGGCTCGACCGCGAGCCCCGCCTCCAGCAGCGCCGCCGCCGCCGCCTCCATCTCGCCGCGCTCCGGCTGGTCGAGGCTTCGCCGCGCCCGCGCCACGGGCAGGCGCAACGCCGGCACCCGGGCCGCGGCGTCAAGCCCGGTCTCGGCGCGCCACAGGGCGGCGTCGATCTCGCTCAACGCCTGCAGCCGCGCGAGCAGGCGCCGGCGGCTCAGCGTGCGCCGGCCGAGCCAGAGCGCCGCCGCCGCCAGCCTGTCGTAGTGCAGCGACTGCATTTCGGCCTGGTCATGCTGACGCCGCGGCGCGGGGCCGAGACGGCGCTTCAACTCGCGCCCGATCGCGTCGGCGACGCGAAACAGCCGGCGGTTCGGCTGCACCGGCAGGATCAGCCAGAACGCCAGCATGACGAACAGCACCGCCATGAACTGCGCCGCCACCAAGTTGAGAAAGCTGCTTAGGTCGTAGTCCTGCGGGTTTGACGGCGCCAGCACCAGGCAGAAGAACAGCAGCAGCGTCGTGCTGATCGCCGCGGCGGCAGGCAGCCGCACCAGCAGCGACAGCGCGAAGCAGCACGACCCGATGGCGATGCAGAACGGCACCGGCCCGGCGACCAGCGGCAGGGCCAGGAACTTCACCAGGCCGGCCAGCAGCACCGGCAGCGGAAAGGCGAGCATCGCCCCCCAAGCCGCCTTGGTGGGGTTCGGCGCCAGCCCGAGCAGGGCGACGAAGGCAGCAAGCTGCACCAGCATCACGGTGGAGCCGCTCCAGCCCGAGTAGATGCAGAACAGCGCCCCGAGCCCCATGCCGAGCATCGCCCGGGTCGCGTTCAGCCCGGCGCCCACCCAGTCGTGATAGACGCGCAGATGCACCCGCCGGGCGAGCGGCGCGCCGCTGACCAGGGTGTCGAGCCCGCTGTTGGCGAGCCGGTGCGGGGCGAGCAGGTCGTCCAGCCGGTCGGTGATGAACGCGTCGTGCAGCGTCGCCAAGGCCTCCAGCGGCGGCGCCGGCTTCGGCGGAGCGCCCTGATCAAGCGCGTCGGCGCGTTCGACGAGGCCAAGCCGCGCCGGTGCCTCCGGCGGCTGCCAGCGCAGCGCGGCCTCGATCGCCCGCGCCGCCGACAGCATGCCGAACAGCGCCGCGATGGCGCTGCGCGCGCCATCCGCCCGCAGGCCGCCATCCGGTAGCTCGGCCGCGGCATAGCTCGCCTCGGTGCGCAGCAGCAGCAGCTCGCCCGCCAGCGCCAGGCTCGCCTCGCTGTCCAGCGCCGCCTCGCCGCGCAGCGAGCGCGCCGCCTGCCGCGTCATCGTCTCAACCACGGCGCGCAGCCGTCCGCACAACCCCCGCCACGCGCCGCCCGGCGCGAACACCGCATTGACCAGCGCCACCGCGACGATCCCGACCACGATCGCCGCCACCCGGTTGACCGCGCTTGCGAACACGCTTTGCGGCGCGTCGATGTCGGTGATCGAGATGATCCCGACCGTGTAGCCGCACAGCACCGCCGCGTAGGCCCGGAAGTCGCGGAGCAGCGACGCCGCCGCCGTGCACAGGCCGAGCCAGAGCGCGAACACCACCAGCAGCATGGTCCGGTCTTGGCCGAAGATCGCCGTGAGGAACAGCGCCACCACGCCGCCGAGCACGGTGCCGAGCAGGCGGTAGGCCGCCTTGGATAGCGCCTGGCCGGACGATGGCTGGGCGACGATGGCGACGCAGACGCCGGCCGTCGAGGCACTGTCGAGCTGGATATAGAACGAGAACAGGTAGGCAATCAGCAGCGACAGCGTCGTCCGGAACGCGAAGCTGATCGCATCCGGCGCGAAGCCGGGCAGGATCAGCAGCGGTTCGCGCGGCGAAGAGGGCATGCTGCAGGGTCGGGTAGTCGGCTGTTAAATGCTAGCTTTAAGGAGGAAGGCCAGGGGCGTTGCCCCTGGACCCCATTAAAGGCGAAGCCTTTAAAATCCATCCCGGCTTCGCCGAGCAACACTGCGCTGGCCGCTCCTGGACGGCAGCAGTCTGGGGCCTCCCGGCTCCAGCGGGTTCAGGGCAGCGCCCTGACCTTCTGTCCGGCAGCGTTACGCCTCGGCGCTGGCGCCATGCTCGAGCGCCTCGCCGAGCGCCTTGATCTTCTCGGCGTTCTTGCTGTCGGACTTGCCGGCGATGGTGACGGTCTCCTTGCCGAGCTTCAGCACCAGCTTCTTGATCTGCTCGCCATTGATCGGCTCGGCGTGCAGGTGCTTCTTGAGGGTCTCGAGGTCATGCAGGATCGCCTTGACGCCGGGCGCCTCAACCTTCTGCAGCGTGGCTTCCCAACCCTCGATGTTCTTCACGGCGGCGCTAACGGTGAAGCCCTTCACGCCGTCCTTGAGGTGCTTGATGGTGGCATCGAACTGCGGCATCGGAACGCTCCTGTTTGGTGTCGGCTGACAGCGCCGCTCGGGCGATCGGGTTCCAGGCGATGTGCGGCCTGGCAGCCCTGGTCACCAGCATCGCCAGCCGCAGCGCCAACCTTGCCGAACCTTTCCGGCATCGTGCTGTGTCAGTCAGCAAGGGCTTCTTTTTGATAAAAAAGAAGTAAGATTTTACCCGAAAGGCCACAGGCACAAGCCGGCGACCTGCCCTATCGGGTAAAAGTTTTTTGGTTCTTTTTTTCAAAAAAGAACCTCTTCCTTGTCTCAGTCCTCCGGAGCGATCGTCACCCGCAATCCGTCCAGCGCCGCCGTCATGGTAATCTGGCAGGACAGGCGCGAGTTCGCCTGGCGGTGCGCCGAGCCTTCGAGCAGGTCGTCCTCGTCCGCCGTGGCCGGTCCTGTCGCCGCGGTCCAGGCCGGATCGACGTAGACGTGGCAGGTCGCGCATGAGCACGAGCCGCCGCACACCGCCAGCAGCTCATCGAACCCGCCATCGTCGCGGATCACCTCCATGACACTCACATTCGTGGTGGTCTGGACCTCCGTCGTCTCCCCCGCGCGGTCGACCACGATCACCATCGGCATTGCGCAGCATCCCCTAAACTAAAGCCGGCCTGCTCTACACTGTTGTCGCCGAGGCCGGATAGCAGCAAACCGGACGGCGCAGTGTTGGAGACAGCCTCGTGATGGACGTCCAGAAGATCCGCGAGTTCAAGGCCGCACCGGTGGAGCGCAGCTACGGCAAGCGCGAGACGATGCTCTACGCGCTCGGCCTGGGCTATGGCCGGGACCCGATGGACGAGGGCGAGCTGCGCTTCGTCTACGAGCGCGAGCTGTGCTGCGTGCCGTCCTACGCCGCCGTGCTGTGCCACGACGACGAGTGGGCCCGGCAGGATTTCGGCATCGACCGGGTGCGCCTGCTGCATGCCGAGCAGGAGCTCGTGATCCACCATCCGCTGCCGCCGACCGGCACCATGCGCTCGATGGGCGGCGTAAGCGGCATCGAGGACAAGGGGCCGCGCGGCGCGCTGCTGCATCATCGCCGCACCCTGGTGGACGCGGCGACCGGGCAGACCCTGGCCAGCCTGCGCTCGACGGCGTTCCTACGCGGCGACGGCGGCCAGGGCGGCTTCGGCGAGGCGGTCGAGCCGGCCTTGCCGCTGCCGAGCGAGACGGCGCCCAACCGCGTGGTCGAGATCCCCACCCGGCCGGATCAGGCGCTGCTCTACCGCCTCAGCGGCGATTGGAACCCGCTGCACGCCGAGCCCGACTTCGCCCGCCGCGCCGGCTTCGAGCGGCCGATCCTGCATGGCCTGTGCACCTACGGCATCGCCGCGCGCGCCGTGCTCGCCGCCTATTGCGACAACGACGTCACCCGCTTCCGCGGCCTGTTCGCCCGCTTCAGCCGGCCGGTGTTCCCCGGCGAGACGATCCGGCTGGAGTTCTTCGAGCCTGCTGACGGCGTCGAGGCGGGGGCGGTGCGCTTCCGCGCCCTGGTCGTCGAGCGCGACCTGGTCGTGCTCGACCGCGGCACCGCCGAGTTCGCGTGAAAGACGCAGGATGAAGACGGATCATGCCCCGCCGCTCGCCTGGGACGGCCAGGACGTGCCCGGCCTGCTCAGCCTCGAGCAGCTCGACGAGAACCTGTTCCGCAGCCAGTACAACCAGCGCAACTCGAACGGCGCGCTGTATGGCGGGCAGGTGTTCGGCCAGGCGCTCGCCGCCGCGATCGGCACCGTCGAGGGCCGGGCGGTGCATTCCTGCCACGGCTACTTCCTCCGCCCGGGCGACGCCGCCCGGCGGGTGATCCTGGAGGTCGAGCGCACCCGCGACGGCGGCAGCTTCTCCAGCCGGCGCGTGGTGGCGCTGCAGAACGGGCTGCCGATCCTGCACCTGGAATGCTCGTTCCACGCCCCCGAGGAGGGCTTCGAGCACGGCTCGCCGATGCCCGACGTGCCGCAGCCGGACCAGCTCGGCGACGTCGTCGCGGAGCTGCGCTCCGGGTCGGCCAAGCTGCCGCCGTTCTTCGCCGGCCTCGGCCGGCCCGGCGGCCCGATCGAGATCCTGCCGGCCAACCTCGAGCAGTTCGCCGCCCCCGTGGCCCGCCGCCGCTACTGGATGCGGGTGACCCGCGTGGCGACGGACGAGCCGGCGGCGCACCGGGTCATGCTCGCCTACCTGTCCGACTGGTGGTTCTCCGGCGTCGCGCTGATGCCGCACGCCGCCGCCCTGCCCGAGCTCGGCCGGGTGTTCATCAGCAGCATCGATCACGCGATCTGGTTCCATCGCGACGCCCGCGCCGACGAGTGGCTGCTGTTCGACGCCGACAGCCCCTCCGCCTCGCACGGCGTCGGCCTGGCCCGCGGGCTCGTGTACAACCAGGCCGGGCAACTGGTCGCATCCACCGCGCAGGAGGCGCTGCTGCGGCAGAAGCGGTAAGAAGGCCAGGGCTCTGCCCTGGACCCGCTGGGGCGCGCGGCCCCAGGCCCCGTTTCTGATGGGACGATGGGGTGCGTGCTGTAGCCAATTTCGCGATACGCAACGGCCACGTGCCGGCATCGTTGGACACTCGGCCGGATCGTGCCTTTCTTCAGCCTCAAAACCACTCTAGCACCTGGATGGCACGAGGGCGCGGCAGCTTGCCGTCCACCCGCTTTACCCGCTGTTTCGAGGTGTGCCGTCCGCATGTGCTCCCCAAGCACGGCGTCCCTGCCCTTGGCGCCAAGGTCATCCAGTGCCCGGTGGCGTCCGTGAGCCGTCGACCGGCCCGCCGCACCGCCTGCGGCCTTGGCACGGCCGTCCTGCTCGCCAGCCTCGCCGGCTGCGCCACAAACCTGCCGAGCCGGCAGGACCCGCAGCTGCAGCTGATGTTCCAGGCCGACCGGGTGTGGAACGCGGTGACCACCACGCCCGACGGCCGGGTCTTCGTCGGCTTCCCGCAAGCCGACCGGCCCGGCGTGCAGGTCGAGGCGCTCGACCGCCAGGGCGCCGGCGCCGCCTACCCCGACGCCGCCTGGAACGCCGGCACGGCGCAAGCCGGCGTCGCGCACGCCTTCGTGCTGATCAACTCGATCCGCATCGGCCCCGACGGCGCCCTGTGGCTGGTCGATGCCGGCGCCCCCGGCCTCGGCAAGCCGGCCGTTCCCGGCGCCGCCCGGCTGTTCCGCATCGACCTCGCCACCAACCGCATCGCCCGCATCTACGACCTGCGTTCCGTCGCCGGGCCCAACAGCTTCGTCGACGACGTCCGCTTCCACGGCCGCCTCGCCTACCTCACCGACGCCGGCCAGCCCGGCCTCATCGTGCTCGACCTGGCGAGCGGCCAGCCGCGGCGCGTGCTCGACACCGATCCCTCCACCACCGACACGAGGCCGATGTCGGCCGACGGCCGCCTCCTCGTCGACAAGACAGGCACCCAGGTCCGCGTCCATGCCGACCAGCTGGAGCTCTCGCCGGACGGCGCCACGCTCTACTTCCAGCCCGCCTCGGGCCCGATGTCGCGCATCGCCACGCGCTGGCTCGATGATCCCGCGCTCACCCCGGCCGCGCTCGCCAGCCACGTCGAGCCGTTCGCCGACACGCCGACCACCGGCGGCACCGCCATCGACGCCGCCGGTCGCCTCTACGTCGCCGACGAGGACCACCGCCGCATCCTGCGCATCACCCCGGACGGCGCCGTCGGCACGCTCATCGCCGACCCGCGGCTGATCTGGGTGGATGCGATGTGGGTCAGCAGCGACGGCTTCCTGTGGATGCCGGCCGCCCAGCTCAACCGCACGCCCGGCCTCAATCACGGCCGCAACACCGTCGCCTACCCGGTCGCGATCTACCGGCTGCCGATCGGCGTCGGCCCCTCGCCAGCCGACCACCCATGAGCGCCACTACCGCCTTCGCGATGGCGGACTACCTCGATCAATGGGGCCGCGCCGCGCGCCACGACCTCGCGGCCTCGGACTCCGAGACGCTCACCTTGGCCGAGCTGCTCGCCATGGCGCGGCCGGACGACCTGGAGCGCTGGCACGGCCTCGGCTTCGCCTACACCCAGCCCTACGGCGCGCCCTGGCTGCGCGCCGCCATCGCCGCCCGCCATGCCCGGCTCGAGGCCGGCGACGTGCTGTGCTGCGCCGGCGCCCAGGAGGCGCTGAGCTGCATTGCCGCGGCGCTGCTGACCCGCGGCGACCACGCGGTCATCGTGCTGCCGATCTACCAGCCCTCCGAGCGCGCGATCACCTCGCTCTGCGACGCCACCGGCGTCGTCCTGACCGCCCAAGGCGGCGGCGGCTGGCGCCTCGATCCGGCCGCGGTCGAAGCGGCGCTGCGGCCGAACACCCGGCTCGTGCTGATGAACTTTCCCAACAGCCCGACCGGCGCCGCGATCGACGCCGCGACGCTGGACGCGGTGGTCGCGCTGTGCCGGCGGCACGGCCTGTGGCTGGTCAACGACGAGGTCTACGCCCAGACCGCCACCGTGCCGACAACCGCGCCCGGCCTCGTCGCCGACCTCTACGAGCGCGGCGTCTCGATCAACGCCCTGTCGAAGAGCTTCGGCCTGCCCGGCCTGCGGGTCGGCTGGGCCGCCTGTCGCGACCGCGAGGTGCTGACCCGCGCGCTGCTCGCCAAGAACATGCTGTCGAGCTGTCTGGCCGCCTCCAGCGAGGTGCTGGCCCACATCGCGCTCGCCGCCGAAAGCCGCATCATCGGCCGCACCCGGGCGATCGGGCAACGCAACCTCGCCCGCCTGCAGACCCTGTTCGCCCGTCTGCCGGAGGTGCTGGAGGCGGAGCTGCCGGACAACCTGGCCTTCTCGTTCCCGCGCTACCTCGGCGCCGAAGGCGCAACCCAGTTCACCCGCAGGCTGGCGCTGGAAGCCGGCTTGCTGCTGCTGCCGGCATCGCTGTGGAACTCGCCGCTCGGCGAAGTGCCGGGCGAACGCGTGCGCATCAGCCTCGGCCACGCCCGCTGCCTGCCCGCCCTGGCAGCACTCGAGGAGCAGCTGAGCGAAGCGAGCTTGCCAGTCAGCGGCTAAGGAAGGCCAGGGCTGTCTGCCCTGGACCCGATTAAAGGCGAAGCCTTTAAAATCC